>SYMW01000026.1 GCA_005805305.1 Verrucomicrobiales bacterium | reverse complement strand
CAAGGACGCGCAGAGCCGGTTCGTCTGCGCCAATGCCCGCACCCTGAAAATCTTCAATCTCCAGCACGAGTGGCAACTGCTCGGAAAGATGGACCGCGACTTCTTCCCGCTGGAACTCAGCACCGGTTTCGTCGAGGAGGACCAGCGGGTCATGCGCACAGGGACGACGCGGATCTATTACGCGCAGATGGTGCCCGACATCCACGGCCCGTTGAACTGGTATGTCGTCTCCGTGGCCCCACTGCGCGATGCGCGCAGCCTCGTCTGCGGCGTCGCCATGGTGCTCTACGACTTGCACGAAGTCGGCGGCGTCGCCCAGCCCTTTCAACAGTTGGAACCCGCCCTTCGCCACCTCCACACCCGCTTCCGCGAGCAAATCGAAACGAAGCAGCTCGCGGCGCTCACACACCTCTCCGAGAGGCAATTCACCCGCCTTTTCCACAAGCTCCTCGGCGAACCGCCGATGCGCTATCTGATCCGCCAGCGCATCCGCGCCGCCTGCCAGGATCTCATCGCCACCTGCCGCACCGCCGGCGCCATCGCGCTCGATTGCGGCTTCTACGATCAAAGCGCCTTCACCCGCGCCTTCCGCCATCAGACCGGCCTCGCTCCCGCCGCCTACCGCAAGCGGCATCTCGGCGGATTGGGTCAGTTTGATTCGACCGCTGACACCTCTGACTAAAGTGGTTTCAGGATAAAAACATAGTTTCGTTCATTTCAACCTGAAAAGGGTGTGTGATTGCGTCCATGTGAATCCCGTGCAGGCGAAACTCCTCCCGTCTGCGGAGCATTTGCTCAGTGATCCTTAAAGCGGCAGTTGAACATCGTGGAGATTCGCAAAAGCCTGGATGAAAAAACCTAAACTATTTGCGAGGCTTATCCCGCGTGGATCTGTTGAGTGATTCGGAAAGACTTTATCGCCAGGATCTTGCCAAGATGCGCCTGGGGCAACTGCTGTTGTGTTAAGGTTAGTTCTTCTTGGGTTGGATGGCGCGATAAAACGGGCAAGGGGGCGAGCCAGGGGCAACACCCTCCCTGGGACGTCAGCCGCAGATGGAAAGCTGCCGACAGCCCGGCATGGAGACGATCTCCGCCTCTCATCATTTTCCCAGCGTCCCTCCTTGCCCCAATCCGTCCCCAAGCCCTATCCTGGAAGCCAGCCGGCATCAAAGTCCTGTCCATTTCAGGCAGTTGCCCTCGCCACCACCATGAATCTCACCCGCGAAGAAGCGCTGTTTGCCCTAGCACTTGAGAAACCGTTGGAGAAACGCGCCGCATTCCTCGACGTGATCTGCGACGGAGACCCGGCGTTGCGCCAGCATCTCGACGCCCTGCTGGCCACGCAAGAGCATCCTGGCACCGTGCTCGCCACGAATGCGGAAGCGCTCCCGCCCGGCCCCAGTTTCGAGTTTGCCGATGCTCCCGACGAAGCCGTGGGCCAAACGCTCGGACGTTACAAGCTGCTCGAACGCATCGGCGAAGGCGGGTGCGGCGTGGTGTATGTCGCGGAGCAGACCGAACCGGTGCGACGCCGCGTGGCGCTCAAGGTCATCAAGCTGGGGATGGACACCAAGCAGGTCGTCGCGCGATTTGAGGCGGAGCGGCAGGCGCTGGCGATGATGGATCATCCGAACATCGCCAAGGTGCTCGACGCGGGAACTACAGGACCGGACCCTCGCGCCAGCGTCTTGGACTGCGGCAATCCTCTGCCGCTTTCCAGCGCGCCAGACCGTGCTAAAGCGCCAGAGGACTGGCGCAATCCAAAACCTGTCGGACCATCACAGACCCCTCCCAATTCCACGGTTCCAGCCGGCCGGCCCTATTTCGTGATGGAACTGGTGCGAGGTATCAAGATCACCGACTACTGCGAACAGCACAACCTCACCACCAAGGAGCGACTCGATCTCTTCATCAAGGTCTGCCAGGCCATCCAGCACGCTCATCAGAAAGGCATCATCCATCGCGACATCAAGCCCTCGAACATCCTCGTCACCCTGCACGACGGCGTGCCGGTGCCGAAGGTGATTGATTTTGGGATCGCCAAGGCGACGGAGGGACGCCTGACGGACAACACGGTTTACACACAGTTGCACCAGTTCATCGGCACGCCGGCCTACATGTCGCCGGAGCAGGCTGAGATGAGCGGTTTGGACATCGACACGCGCAGCGACATTTACAGCCTTGGCGTGTTGCTCTACGAACTGCTGGCCGGCAGCACGCCGTTTGATGCGAAGGAGTTGATGCAGTCGGGCCTCGACGAGATGCGGCGGATCATCCGGGAACAGGAGCCGTTGCGACCGAGCACGAAGCTCAGTCAGACACTTGGAGCCATGGACAAGTTGGGGCGAGCCCGTCCCGGCGAACCGGGCCCCGGCTCAGCGAGGACGATTCGCCCTACCACGCAATCCGAGGAAGAAGTCGGAACCTCCTCACGCTGGCTGCTACGGGTGAAGGAGACGATCCACCAGATTAAGGGCGATCTCGACTGGATCGTGATGAAGTGCCTGGAGAAGGATCGCCAGCGTCGCTACGAGACGGCCAATGGGCTGGCCGCCGACCTCAAGCGGCATCTCGAAAACGAGCCGGTCATGGCCCGTCCGCCCAGTCAGTTTTACCGGCTCCAGAAGATGGCGCGGCGGAACAAGGCCGCGACCGTCGGGGTCGCCAGCGTCGCGCTGGCCTTGGTCCTGGGTCTAGGGCTCGCGACGGCGGCGTTGGTGCGCGAGCGGGCCGCGCGGGAGCGGGAGCGCGCACAATCCGTCCGGGCGGATACCATTTCGACCTTCATCGACAGCCTGATGTCCGACCAGTTGCCCTCGCTACTGCAGAAGGGGAATGTCAAGGGTGCGCGGGAGTTGATCCGCAATGCGGATGCGCTGGCTACATCCACCCTGTCTAATGCCCCTGCGGCGGAGATCAAGATCCGGCAGAACTTGTGGAGAAACCTTGCTGCCAGTCCGTTGAACGATGATCCGGCCGCATTGCAGCAGGCAGAGGCGGTTAACCGGCTCCTGCCCAGTGTCACCGACGACCAACTCAGCGAGCCGCGTGATTCTTACAGGATTCGTATATCTGTAGCTCGACTTTACGCGGCCGGTGATCAGATCCCAGCACAGGAGCGGGCCATGAGGGAGTTGGACGGCCTCTACGCCGAGTTCACGGGGCGGACTCCGCCCGCCCTGGAATTCGCCGGAAGTTGCCAGTTGTGGCGGGCACGTTGGTACAGGTCTGTTGGAAAGACGAACGAGGCGCGGGTGGCGATTGTGGAAGCCCGCGAACTGCTGCTCCGTGCCCCGGCTTCGTCGACCTTGGGAATCTCTGTGGCCTCTCAATATGCTGCCATTCTCGGAAGCTCCCATCCCGCACAGGCCGAGCAGGTCGCCCGCGAGACCTTGGCGAAACTGCCAGCCCTTGACGCGCAAGTGAGGCGCAATTACTGGCAGCTGGTTAATCAACTAAGCAACACGCTCTGTCGGCAGGACCGCTTCACGGAGGCGACCACGATGGTGGAAGAACAAGGGCGGTGGCAGAAGACCCGCGGCGGTACTGTGGAGGACCAGGTCCGCCTGGATGCGCTGCGAGGCGAGATTTTCGCCCGCTCCGGAAACCCCCGGGGAGCGTTGCCGATCCTCGAGGCCGTGGCCACCGACCCGCTTTCCGATCTTCAGGACTGGTGTACGGCCGCCAACATTGCGGTCGCCACTGGCGACGACGCTTCCTACGAGCGGCTCAGCCGGATCTGCATGCTCCGTTTCAGTTCGACGGTCGAGGGGAGCCCGGCACTCGCCGTTGTGGCCGGCCTGGATCGGCCGCTCATGGACGAAAGCACTCTGGCCATCGCGCGAGGCTTGATGGAGCGGGCCGATGACGGTTCGACAATGAGCAACCTTCTTATCAACGCCTTCAGAGCGATCCTGGCCTATCGCGAGCATCGCTACCTCGAGGCCATGGTGTCGCTGGATCGATACCTTGCCACGCCTAACTCCCGCCGATTTAGCATCATCGTAGCGGATCCAGGAGAGCAAGCCTGGAATCTGTTTCTTCGGGCGATGCTGAATGCCGAACTCGGGCGCGCGGAGGAGGCTCGCCAGGACTACGCCCGAGCCCGAGCCCAGTTGAACCTGGCCGTTGGGGACAAGCCCGGCCATGACCGCGGCTCTTTTTGGACGCACACCTATCAGGCGGAAACCAGGCAGCGCGAAGCCGAAGCGCTATTCCAAGCCAAAGGCATCCGCCTGCCCGAACCGGACGCGAAGTGAATCAAGCGCAACCCGCATGATGATTTCCCAACGAATCCCAACCGCTAAGACCTTCTTTTCCAACTTGCGCCAAGCGAGCAAGCAGCGAAACGCGCCGCCTTTCTCGACGCAATGTGCGACGGAAATGCTGCCTTGCGTGCCCGCCTCGAAGCCCTGCTTGCCGCGCACGCGGAGCCGGACAACGAAGTGGCCACACAACTGGTTCGGAGAGACGAGTTACACGAGTCCCAAACCTCCCTCTCTTCCGGTCAGAACCTCGCGGAGCTCGGCCCTCCCTTTGACGAAGCCGTTGGGCAAACCTTGGAGCGCTACAAGCTTCTCGAACGAATCGGCGAAGGCGGCTGCGGCGTGGTGTATGTCGCCGAGCAGACGGAGCCGGTGCGACGTCGCGTGGCCCTCAAGGTCATCAAGCTGGGCATGGACACCAAGCAGGTCGTCGCGCGGTTCGAGGCCGAACGGCAGGCCCTGGCCATGATGGATCATCCCAATATCGCCAAGGTTCTGGACGCGGGCACGACCGACGTGGGCCGGCCCTTCTTCGTCATGGAACTGGTGCCCGGAATCCGCATCACTGACCACTGCGACCAGGCCAAGCTCAACACCAAGGACCGGCTCGATCTGTTCATCAAAATGTGCCACCCGATCCAGCACGCGCACCAAAAAGGCATCATCCATCGCGACATCAAGCCCTCGAACATCCTCGTCACGCTGCACGACGGCGTGCCGGTGCCCAAGGTGATTGACTTCGGCATCGCCAAGGCGACGCTGGGCTCCGATCAGATCACGACGAAGGCGAAGCGTCGTTCCATCGACGGGTCCAAACTGCTGCACCAGCTCAAGCGCGATCTCAACTGGATCGTGATGAAGTGCCTGGAGAAGGACCGTACGCGGCGTTACGAGACGGCCTATATCCTGGCCGCCGATCTGAAGCGGCACCTCGATAACGAGGTGGTCACCGCCCGCCCAGCCGGCATCGGCTACAAGATGCGGAAGTTCGTCCGACGGAACCGCGGCGGCGCGGCGGCGTGGCGGTGGCCGCCACCATCCTGACGCTCCTGGTCTTAGCCGTCGCGGTGACCAGCCTGCTGGGCGCTTGCCGTTTGGCCGCTGGAGATCCAACGTCCGCGGAGCCTCCCCTGCTCCGCGGATATGAAGGCCTCGAGGCACGCGCCCCGGGCATCTCCGCTATCGAGCACATGAGAATCCACGAAGCACTCCAGCGTCTGGTGTCGCTCTTCGCCCCCTCAACCGTCAGGCCGAGTCGGCCCGGTGGCAGAAACAACTCGACCGCTTCGAGCAAAGTCCCGCGGGTCAGAGGCTCGCCACCGCGCGCACGTCCCGACCCGCGCCCTGAGGCCTTCCCGATCTTCCCCATAACCCCAACCCCAACAAGTCCCCGCGATATGACCACGAAGAACGAAGTCACCCTCTGCGCGCGCCTGCCCCCCCATAGCGCGGTCCTCAAGGCCTACGCCGACAGCGAGGGCACGTGCGAGATCCATGAGACCACCGTGATCGAACTGTATCCAACCCGACATGCAATCCCCTCAAAAGCCCTGCCCCCACTATAGGCGTGGTGTTCGTCAACCCCGCCGATCCGAACAACGTCAAGTGCGGCCGGATCGAGTTCCAGGTCGCGCCGGCGGATGTCTGCCCGTTCGCCAACTCGGTCGCACAGCCCACTGCCTCGAAAGCCGTGCTGATCCACGACGAGTGAAAAGACGTGCCCGGGGCCAATCCCGCCTCCAACAAGGCCGTCATTCGCGACGGACTCGCGGTGAATTCCTCCTACAAGTTCGCCATCCACGGCGCCTGGGACTGCTCGTGCGGTCCACGCACCTTCACCCTCGATCCCACCGTCGAGATCCTGAACCGAGCCACGTGAACAGTGACAATTATAATCCTTAAACCGGCCGTTGGCTCGAGCCTCTGGCGAAGTAATTACGGTGTAAGCCGGTTGAGCATGAGCGCACGCGCAGAGAAGGGCACCGAGCAACAGGTTGAGGGCTGGTTTAAATAGCGAACGGTTTGGTCGCATATCGGTTTGAGAGGTTGATGCTTCGGATCTTCAGAGGCGTTTCTGAACGAGCACGCAGCGAATGGCCGTGAGGTTTTGGACTGCGCCGATGGGCCAAGAGAAGGCCGACGCTTCCCAAAAGCGCGGGCGATGATGTTTTCCCTCGGCACAACGAAAAACGAGTGCTCTGGAGCGGTCCGGTTGTCGCCGATCAACAGAAACTTGCCGGCCTCGATCAGGCCCGGTTTGACCGTCCAAACCCCACGCTTTACTGGAAAGGGCTCCTCCAATCTCTCACCGTTGACAAAGATCGCGCCTTCCTTCATCCAGATCAGCTCGCTGGGCAGATCGATCACTCGTTTGGTCACGAATTCCGAACCCGTCTTAACGGTCACAATCTCGAATCGTTCTGGGAAGCGCAGGTATTGTTCGTGAACTTGGCTTCGCTGCGCTCCGTCGCGAAATCCGGCCTCCCGCCGAGATGGAAAACCCAGATCCCGAGAAGTTCGAGGTAGGGCCGCTCGGATTTCTCGCCATCAAAAGGCGCCCCGGCGACCAACCAGTGACACCTGAAATGATTCGCTCCATACAGGACGAAATTGACGAAGAGGACTTTCAAAAAGCGATGCACCCGAACGGTCGATGATCGCGCTGCTCGACATCAATGTCCTCATTGCTTTGGTGGATACCAAGCATATCCATGACGCCTCCGCATCTCGATTCTTCCAGCAGACGCAACCTCACGGGTGGGCGACCTGTCCAATCACTGAAAATGGGGCACTCCTTATTCTAGGCCGCCCCGGTGCCAACCACGGTCCAGATTCCCCCACTTCCGCTCGCATATTGCTGCGCAGCCTGCTCGCCAGCCCCGGCCACCAGTTCTGGCCGGATGGCGTCTCCTTGATGGACACCAGTCTTTTCCTCACGCTCCAATCGTCCAAACACCTCACCGACCTCTACCTCCTAGGCCTCGCCGTGAAGCGCGGGGGCCGCTTTGCCACCTTCGACGCCAGCATCGACGCCTCCCTTATCCCCGGCGGCCCTCAGGCATTCTACCGTATCAGCCGATGAAACCGGTCGTTACCCAACCCATCCTGCCGCTGGATGGTTTGCCGGGTTTCAAGAAAGGATGGCTCTGACCACCTTGCCATGCACGTCAGTCAACCGGTAGTCGCGGCCGCCGAACCGGTAGATCAGGCGTTCATGATCGAGGCCGAGCAGATGCAGCATGGTGGCATGCAGATCGTGGATCTCGACCTTGTTGTCGACCGCCTTGTAGCCGTAATCGTCTGTCGCGCCGTAGACCATTCCGCCCCGGACGCCGCCGCCCGCGAGCCAGAGGCTGAAACCGAACGGATTGTGATCGCGGCCGTCACTTCCGCCCTGCGCAAATGGCGTGCGCCCGAATTCGCCCGACCAGATCACGAGGGTCTCGTCCAAAAGGCCGCGTGCTTTGAGATCTGTCAGGAGGCCGGCGATGGGCTGATCGATCGCGAGCGCATTCCGCGAGTGATTGTTGCGGAGATCGCCGTGCGCATCCCAGCGCTGGGTGCCGTGAGCGCGCGGGCAGGTCAGCTCGATGAAACGCACACCGCGCTCCACTAACCGCCGCGCCACCAGGCACTGGCGCCCATACGAGCGGGTGTGCTCGAACGCGGCATCCATTCCGTAGAGTTTCCACGTCGCTGGCGACTCGCCGTCGATGTCCGTTGCCTCCGGCACTGCCATCTGCATCCGGTAGGCCAACTCGGCATTGAGAATGGACGCCTCCAACGCATCCGGCCGGCCCAGATCGGCGAACGTGCCGGCATCGAGTGCGCGCAAGGCGGCGAGTTTGTTCTGCTGCCACCGGGCCTGCGCCTCGAATGGCTGCACGTTGGCCAGGGACGGCGACTGATTGCGCAGAAGTGAAGCCTGATAGCTCGCCGGCAAAAAGCCCGCCGCGAAACAATCCACGCCGCCGGACGGAATCAACCCGCCGTCGAGCACGACATACCCCGGCAGGTCGCGATTCTCCGAACCCAAGCCGTAGGTGGCCCAGGCGCCCATGCTAGGCCGGCCCGCCAAGCCGCTGCCGCAGTGCAAGAAATAGTTGGCGGCATTGTGCTCGGAGAAGTTTGAAACCATGGAACGGATCACGCAGAGTTCATCCGCGCAGCCGCCGACGAACGGAAATAGATCGCTCACCGGCAGACCACTTCGCCCGTACATCTTGAAGTCCCACAGGTTGCCCAGCACCGCGCCGTTGTCTTCAAACTGCGTCGGTTCCATCTTCATCCCAAACCGCTTCCCGTTTTCGCGCCTGAGCCTGGATTTCGGATCGAAGCTTTCCACCTGCGACACCCCGCCATCCATGTAGAGAAAGATCACGTTCCTGGCCCTGGTCCGGTGATGCGATCCGCCGGCCGGAGAGAGGCCGCTCACGGCGGAGGCGCCCTGGCTCTTGTCCGCGAGCAGGGCGGCCAGCGCGACGACTCCAAAACCAAGCGACCCTTCGCGCAGCATTCGGCGCCGGGTCATCGCGCGGAAAGGCCGTCGCGTGTCAGTGGACATGGATAAACTCTTTCATCATGAAAACAACATGGCAGGCATCGGCCCACAAGGCCTCATCCAACCGCGCGGCGTCACCGGACAATTCACGCGCGGCTGCCTGAGTCCGGAGCAGGGCGAGCATCTGATCGAATTCCGACTTCCTGGGCGGACGGGCCAGGGCGCGGTGGAACAACTCCCCGACCCGTTCGCGGTCAGAGAGGCCGGACTGCTTCAAGCTCTCCTTGGCCCAGGCGGCGGCCAGTTGATGAACCAAAGGATCGTTCATCAGGGCGAGCGCCTGACCGGGGACGTTGGACCGGTTCCGCTGCCCCACGGTGGTGTCCGGCAGCGGCAGATCGAACGTCAGCATCCAGGAAGAAAGAAAATTACGGCGCGTCTCCAGGTAAATCGTGCGCCGCCGGTCGCCGTCCATGGGACCGCTCGCGTTCTTGACCCACATGCGATCGCCCATGTAAGGCGTGAAGTAAGTGGGCACGGACGGCCCGAACTGAATCCGATTCAATTGCCCGGAGACCACGAGCAGGCTGTCGCGAATAACCTCCCCTTCCAGGCGCCGAAGACGCATCCGATGCAACAGCGCGTTCTCCGGATCGCCGGTTGCCGCCAAGGGATCTTCCGAAACACTCGACATTTGAAACGCCCGTGTCAGGCACAACGTCCGAATCAGTCTCTTGATCGAACCGCCGTCCGCCCGAAAGTTCAGGGCGAGATAATCCAGCAACTCCGGATGGGTCGGAGCCTGGCCCATGGTTCCCAGATTGTCGACCGTCGCCACCAGTCCACGGCCGAACACATGCGCCCAGACGCGATTGACGATCACGCGGTAAGTGAAAGAATTCGCGTCACCCAGCAGCGATTCCGCAAGTTCCAGGCGCCCGCTCCCGCGGGCGGCAGCGGCAGCCGGCGAAGAAGCCATCGCTTCAGGCACGCGCCGGGACACCGGCGTACCGGGTGTCTTGGGATCGCCGCGGACAAAGACGCGCGTGGGCTCGGCGCTGCCGTCGGTCATGGCCATGACGCGCATCGGCTGCGGCAAGCCTTCCGAAGCTTTGCCAATCCGTCCGACGATGCCGGCGATTTCCGCCGCGGCGGGCCCCCAATCCACCAGCCGCTTTTTAGACAGCCAGGAGATCAACCCAGCCGAGTTCGTGTCGGGCCGTGGGCGGTTCCACGCGTCTAAGGCTTCGTGAACCGCCGCCTCCAATTTTGCGGCCTGCTCAACTGTGGCATCGCTCGGAGACGGCGTCATCAGGGGCACGTCGTCCGGCGGCTTGGCGCTTGCCGAGAGCACGATGCGATCCAGCGCCACGAAGCCGTCGCCCTGGTCGATGAGCTCAAAATAGGCCGGCCGCCCGATGTGCCTGTGAAGCCCTGAGGCGATGGAGTGCCAGGTGAACTGGCCGTCGGTGTTTACGTCGAACAATGTCCGTTCGAACAGGAGCGGGTTGAACTCGCGCAAACCGTAGCGTGAGATGATCAATCGGACCTGTCCCGACCGGCCGGCGACACGAAGGTGGATGTTCGAATGAGTGATCGTGAAGGTGGGTGAACGCAGGGTTCCCTGCAGCAGCGCGGCGAACCGTCCGCTGTGCGCGACGGCCGGAGGAAGGAACTCGATTTCGCTGCCGTCAACACGCCAGCGGGCAACCGCGACGGAATTCGAAATTGGCCCCGAACCGAACGCCTGACCGCTGGGGAACCACGTCCGGAAGTCTGGGGTTGGAAACGGCTCGTGGAGCAGGTCGAGCGATCCGCTGGAACCCCGCTCCCGCCCCACCACAGGCTCCGACGGTTTCGCCCCTTGCGGGGGCGTGTTCGGGCTCGTGGACAGCTTGGTGTGTTCACGTTCCAACGCCGCCAGCCAGGACCGCAAAGGATGGGCGGGCTTGCTTGCTGCGTCGGAGGCCAACTCGGTCATCCACGATTCCAATATCGCGCTGCTCAGGCCGCGTTCGCGCGCCACCGCCGCGATCGGCCGCGCGTAGTGCGTGCGCTCCGGGTTCGGCGAATCGGTGAAGACAATGTCATCCACGTTGATGTGCCCCCACGTGCTCTCGTCATCATCGATGATCTCCAGCGTCGCCTCCTTCCCGACCATCTCCTGGACGTCCCAAATCTTCGCCTCGAGCAGCTCGCGATTCTGCCCGGAAGCGGCACGAACCTCCCGCCCTTCCACGCGCAAGGCGATTCTGGCTTTCTTCGTCGGAATGCCTCCTCCCAAGCGAAAACGAATGTAGGGGTAGGTGATTTGGAAAGGCGCCGAACGTAGCGCGCCCTTGGGAGCGTCGCCCTGGGTAAAGCTATTCGCCAGACGCCGGCCCTGGAAACCTTCCACGGTTTGCTGATTTGGATGTTTGCCGGAGGCCGGCTCAGTGCCAAACGCGGTTCCCTCCACCTTCCAACGGGCATAAGTTCCGTCCTCGAAATCCTCGAACACCAAGTCCGGACGCCCGCTGATTTCAATGTCGGCAGGCTTGGCCACGCCGTGCAGGACTTCGCCCGCAGCCGACAGGTAGAGCGCAATCCTGGGTCCGCCCTCTGAGCGCACGCGCGTCAGTGCCTCGCGCAAAGTATCGGTTTCGCGGGCATGCCGGCGGCGCAATTCTTCGACCCGCGGCTCCAAGGTTCCGTCCGGATCCAGGCAGGCGATGTCCTGACGCGAGCCACGCAGATACGCGGTCAGGCTGTAGTAGTCCTGGGTGGAGATCGCATCGAATTTGTGATCGTGACAACGGGCGCAGGCGACGGTCAGTCCCAGAAACGTCTTCGAGAACACATCGACCTGGTTATCGATGCGGTCCGCCTCGTCCAAGTAGGGATCCACCGGACCGTGGGTGGCCTGGTGGAGGTACCACCAACCCGTGCCGATGACGGACTCATTGAACCCGGCGGTTGGATGCCGCCGAGGCCGCTGGAGCAGATCGCCGGCGATGTGTTCCTTCACAAACTGGTCGTAAGGAACATCGGCGTTGAACGCCCGGATCAGGTAATCGCGATACCGCCACGCGTGCGGGATGGAGTAGTCCTGCTCGTGCCCGTAAGTCTCGGCAAAACGGACGAGGTCCATCCAATGACGCGCCCACCGTTCGCCGTAGTGCGGCGAAGCCAGCAACCCGTCCAGCACCCGTGCTCGCCCGTCTGGAGTAGTGTCTTCCAGGAACGCCCGGAGTTCCTCGGGGGTCGGCGGCAAACCGGTGATCACAAAGTGGACGCGACGGAGCCACGTCGCCGGACTGGCGGTGGAGGCAGGTCGAATGCCGCTGTTCTCCAACTTGGCCAGGATGAAGTGATCGACCGGATGCTCTGACCAACTGGCATCCTTCACGGCCGGTGGCGCTGACTTCTTCAAGGGCTGAAAACTCCACCATTCACGGCGCCCCTGAAACACGCTCGCCCAATCAGCGCCCCCTGCCGACTCCGTCGCCGATGGATGATCCCGCGGGTCAGGCGCGCCATCGTTCACCCACTCGACTAACGACCCGATCGCGGAATCGGACAGCTTCGGCCGATCCTTCGGCATCTTGAATTCGTCATGCTGGTGTCGGATCGACTGAATGAGCAAACTTTTATTGGCATCGCCCGGCACTAGCGCTGGCCCGGAATCGCCGCCCTTGCGCAACCCGTCGCGCGAATCCACTCGCAGCCCACCTTTCTGTTTCTTCGCGCCGTGACACTCGTAACAATCGTTGGCGAGGAACGGGCGAATCCGCTTCTCGAAAAAATCCACCTGCCCGGGCGTGAGCGATTGCGCGGCGCGGCCGGCGAAGCTGTGGCCTCCCAAAAGAGAAATAACAATCAACGTCCACCCCAGGCGATGCACGCGAGAGTGCGCTTTGGTGGAGGACGATGCGATCATGGGGATTGAAATACACTCACTGCAGTGGACTTGTCAGGCTTAAACCTCGGCTTGCCGAGGGCGGCGTCTGGAGAAAATCTCAACCAAACCACCGGCAGTTGCCCAAGGCGATGTTCAACTGCCGTTTTAAGGATGAAGCGGAACTGAAGAAAAGGTTGAAGGCGTGAGGGCCAAACCGCCGGCCGGCTGAGATGGATCGGTCGGGACTCGACGACGAATCCCATTCTCCTTTACCATCATGCCATGCATTCCATCCCAACGTTCGCCCTGGTTGTGTTCCTCCTCAGCCGTGCTTGGAGCAGCGATTGTCGCGCGCAGGCCACCACCGCCGATCATCCCAAGCATGTCCCCGAAGGATTTTCCCTGCAGTGGCAGCCGAACTTTGACGACGACGGAATTCTCCAGCAACTGGAGTTCACCGACGCGAAAGCCTGGCGCCGCAGCAACCACGAGGGCCGTGCCGCCCTCGAACTGGTGGGAAACAGCCGCTACACGTCAAAGGTTCGCTCACCCAGCAGCATCGCGCTGCTGACGACCCGACGATTCGGCGATTTCCTCATCGAAGCTGAACTGCTGCAGACCGGACGCGATTACGGGCACCGGGACCTTTGCCTTTTCTTCGGATTCCAAGACCCGGGTCATTATTATTACGTGCATTTCGCCAGCAAGACCGACCCGGAGGCGAACCAGATCTTCATCGTCAATGAGAAGCCCTTCACCAAGATCTCGACCAAGACCACTGCGGGCAGCCAGTGGGGCCAGAACCAATGGCATCGAGTCCGGGTTCAGCGTCTCGGGACCAAGATTTCGGTCTGGTTCGATGACATGACCACGCCCGCGATGCTGGCCGAGGACGCCTCTTTTGGCGCCGGATATTTGGGATTCGGGTCTTTCAACGACAGCGGGATGTTCGCCCAGGTGCGCGTCTGGGCGCCCGCCGTGGAGGAAGTGGAGCGCAACCGAGATCTGTTCAAAGCAAAAGACGCCGCCCGCGCCGCTTCCGCCGCTGAGTTCCGCCCGATCTTCGACGGCCGAACACTTGATGGCTGGAAGGCGCTGAATATGAGCTACTGGTCGGTCGAAGACGGCGCCATCACAGGACAATCGACCCCCCAGAATCCCTGTACGCAAAACCAGTTCCTGGTGTGGCAGGGAGGTGATGTCACCGACTTCGAACTGAAGCTCCAGTTCCGCGCCACTGGCAACGGGTGCAATTCCGGCGTGCAATTCCGCAGCCAGATCCGGCCCGACGGCCTGGCCGTCGGCTATCAGGCCGACATTTATCAAAGCGGGCCTTACCTCGGCGGGGTCTGCGATGAACTTCACCAGCGCAATGGCCCCGAACTGTTGACCGCCAACGGAAGCAAAACGGTGATCGACGCCTCGGGAAAGCGCACTCCGACCAAGCTGGCGGGCACGGCGACCTTGAAGCCGCCCGGCGAATGGAACGAATACCACATCACCGCCCAAGGCCAGCACATCATTCTTCGGATCAACGGTGTCACTTGCTCCGAACTGATCGACCAGGAGATGGGGCACTACGATCTGAAAGGCATCCTCGGCTTGCAACTGCGATCCGGCCAACCCATGAAGGTGCAATTCAAGAACGTCCACTACCGTAAGCTCTAGCGCGGCGCGGCGCGCCTCCGGCCCGTTCCCCATTCCGCGCAGCCGCAGCGTGACTTCGCCGAAGGTGCCGCTCTTCGTGTCCGACGCGGGAATGGCGACTTGCGCCGATGCGAAAATGCGAATCGAGCCACTCAGGCGATGATGTCGCGCACGACTTGGCCATGGACATCGGTGAGGCGGAAGTCGCGTCCGGCGTAGCGATAGGTCAGGCGTTCGTGGTCGTAGCCCAACAAGTGGAGCATCGTGGCGTGAAGGTCATGCACGGAAACTGGATTCTCCACCGCGCGGAAGCCGAACTCGTCCGTCGCGCCGTAAATGGTGCCACCCTTGATCCCGCCGCCGGCGAGCCACAGAGAAAATCCCCAGTGATTATGATCACGTCCTTGCGCCGCACCCGAGCCGTTCTGCCCCATTTCCACCGAGGGCGTGCGCCCGAACTCTCCGCTGCACAGGACGAGCGTTGTCTCCAAGAGTCCGCGCTGCTTCAGGTCCATGATCAACGCCCCCAAGCCTTGGTCGCACTCGTTGGCCACCTTGCGATGTTCTTCACGTATGTTCGAGTGGCTGTCCCACGGCTGCAGATTGCCGTGCCAGGTCTGCACGAAGCGGACGCCGCGCTCGACAAGCCGTCGGGCAATGAGCAATTGCCGGTTTTGAGGCCCTTCGCCATACGCTTTCCGGATGTGCTCAGGTTCTTGCTGAATGTCAAAGGCATCGGTCGCCTCCAGTTGCATCCGGTAGGCCAGTTCGAAGGAACGAATGCGGGATTCCAGGGCCACCTCGCCGGGCCGGGCCTCGAGATGCTGGGCGTTCAACGACCGCAAGACTTCGAACTGTTCCCGCTGGACTTCGGCGCTCAAACGGCCATTGCGGATGTGGTCGATCAGCTTCCTCGGATCAGACTGGGAGGTATCGACGTGCGTGCCCTGAAACGCTCCAGGCAGAAATGCGGAACGCCAGTTGGCCGCGCCTCCGACCGGCAACCCTCCGGGACAAAGCGCGATGAACCCCGGCAGATTCTGGTTTTCGGAACCCATCCCCCACGTCAGCCACGAGCCAAAGCTGGGACGCACCTGCCGCTGATCCCCCGTGTTCATGAGCATCAGCGACAGCTCGTGGCTGGGCAGTTCGACATGCATCGACCGGATCACGGCCAGCTCATCGGCGCACTGCGCAAGATTTGGGAACAGGTCGCTGATCGGAATTCCGCTCTGGCCGTGATTGCGGAAAGTGAAGGGCGACGGCAAGGCCACCCCGGTCTTGCGTTCGGTCTGGAGGTTATCAAAGGGAAGCATCTGACCGCCGCGTTTGGTCAGCTCGGGCTTGGGATCGAAAGTGTCCACCTGGGACACGCCGCCGTTCAGGAACACATGGATGACGCTCCGGGCGCGCGGCGGAAAATGCAGGGTTGATTCGCCTGCGTTTGCGGGCTGGGACAGGAGATCCGCCAGCGCCAGGGAGCCGAAGCCCATGCCGCATCGTTTTAAGAAGTCACGTCGCGTGGATGGATGCGGTCGGTTCATGGTTTCATCGGTTCATGATTCTAATCGGCGAACGCAAACTCGTTGGCCGCCAGGAGCACGTGCGCGACCTGTTGCCAGGCGTTGTCAGGCGATTTTTCGGCGACAACTCTTTTGAACTTCAGCAACCGCTCCTGTTCCTCGGGTTTCGGTTCGCGCGAGTAAACTCGCATATATAACTCCCGGAGGCGTCGTGTGTCGTCCTCTCCAGCCGAGCGCGCGGTCAGCGCGGCGAGCGCTGTGGCCCGGTCCTGAATGAAGTCCGAGTTCAAGGCGAAGAGAGTCTGTTGGGGCACAGTGGTTTCCGGGCGCCGGGCGGTGCAGGCGCTCGGGTTCGCGCCGTCGAATGTGCTCGCGAGACTGGAAACGATGTCGCGATTGACGAACGCATAAACGCTTCGGCGCAGCACTCCAGGCTGCGCTTGACGGTCGAAGGGCCGTCCTCCCAAAGTCAGGTCCAGTTCTCCCGAGACAGCCAGCATGGAGTCCAGCATCGACTCCAAGTCGAGGCGGTGGCGCGGCATGCGCCACAAAAGCTCGTTGTTGGGATCGATCGCGCGCGCCCGAACATCCTCTACGGCGGCTTGGGCGTAGGTGGCGGAGAGCATGATGCGGCGGTGCAGTTTCTTGAGGGACCAACCGTCTTCGGCGAACACCGAGGCCAAGTAGTCGAGCAGTTCCGGGTGGGTCGGCCGGTTCCCGCGCGTTCCCCAGTCGTCCGGAGTCCGCACCAGGCCCTGCCCAAAGTGATGTTGCCAGATCCAGTTCACCAGGACGCGGCGCGTCAGCGGGTTTTCGGGAGAAACCAGGGCGCGAGCCAGTTCCAACCGGCGCCGGCCATCCGGGAACGGTGCGGCATTTGTGGAGGTCAGCACGGACAAGAACCGGGGCGGCACCACCGCGCCACGACTGAGCGGATTCCCTCGCTTGAGCACGTGAAACGGTTCGGGGGATGGATCCTCCTTGAGCGCCATCGCACGCGCCGGTGATCCGGGCGAATGGACATGGAGATCGTGGATGGCGCCGCGCCGTCCGCTCAGATTGTCGTTCACCGTCCGATTCAACAGATGCGCTGCCAGGTCCTCGGGGACCGCCGTCGGCGTATTGGCGGCGTAAAGGTGGCGGCGTAGCTGGCGGTTGATCGCGCTGTTTATCTCCAGTTGTTTCAGGTCCTCATCCGGTACGACCTCGGCCCCGGGCGCCGCCTCGGCGGAGGCGTTTTGCAGGCTCTTCAACCAGCCCAGATGCGCGCTGGCAAAGAGTTCGCCATATGCATCCGCGACATCCGTCATGGACTGCGGCGCTTTCTTCGTGATCGCGGCCACCACTCTCGGGTTCCAGCGTGGCGCTTCGGTCGTGAGTTTGTGCAGATCTTTGAATTTGGTTGGATCGCCATTTTCGATTTCCAGGGTTCTGAGCAGGTTTGTGGCTGCAACGTTGAAATCTGAGGTTCCCAACCGGGAGAGGCGAACCCACGGGCCGAAGACCGGATCGCTCTCGGACATTTTAAGCAGGTAATCCCGCCAACGATTCAAGATAATGGGGCGCAAGTCGTCGGTGCGATAGGAGAGAAATGCCGTCGAAGTGTCCTGCTCGGGCACGCCCTTGGCGATTTCACGCAGATACATTCCTGCCTGCATTCGAAGGCGGCTTCGCATCACCTCGTTCTGCTCCGCTGCCATGTCGTTGTAACTTGCCTGGCGGCGCCCCAATTCACGCAGATACGCGATGTGCGGTTCGTCATTCTTCGGCGGATCGATGATTGGAAGCTCGCTGGGCGCACGACTGCTGGCGAGAGTGGCGTAAAGCCCATAATAGTCCTCTGTGGAAATGGGGTCGAATTTGTGGTCGTGGCAGCGCGCGCAGGCCACCGTCAATCCCATCAACCCCCGCGATATGACATCGATCTGGTCATCAATCACGTCATGACGGTTGCGGTATTGCATGCCGACGGTGAGGAAACCCAGCCCGGCGTGCGCGGCGTCCTGCTCATCGAGGCCCATTTGGTCGGCAGCCAGTTGTTCCGTCACGAACCGGTGGTAAGGGATGTCGTCGTTGAAGGCACGGATGACATAGTCGCGATAGGTGTAGGAAAACGGGAATTTGGTGAAACCAATCGCGCTGGCGCCGTGCGTGTCGGCGTAGCGGGCCAGATCCAGCCAGTGACGACCCCAGCGTTCGCCGTAGCGAGGGGAAGCCAACATCCGATCGATCACCTTCTCCCGGGCCTCCGGGGAGGGATCCTCAACGAACTCGCGGACTTCCTCCCAAGTCGGCGGCAATCCGGTGAGGTCGAACGACGCCCGACGGATCCATTGCCAGCGAGGGATCGCCGCCGACAGCGCCAATCCCTTCACTTGAAGCGCGGCGAGGACAAATCGGTCAATTGGGTTCGGCGCCGAGGTCGTTCCGCTGGGCAGGTTGGGCTTGGCGATCGGCTCGAACGACCAGTGCTTTTCATATCTCGCCCCGTGGCGGACCCAATCCCCGAGCAATCGAATCTGTTCCGAGGACAACGGTTTCCGGGTGGCGGGCGGGGGCATCTGCACTTCCGGATCGTTTGAAGTGATTCTCCGAATGAGTTCGCTTTCCTCAGGGCGGCTTATGTTGATGGCGCTCCTTTTGGCTTCCGCTTCCAAATCCAGCCGGAAGTTGCCTTTTCGGCTTTGAGCGTCGGGCCCATGGCATTGGAGGCAATGTTCCGACAACAAGGGGCGGATATCTTTGTTAAAACTTGGCGAACTGGCCGCGATCACGGCCGAGAGAGCCATCGGCCATGCCAATAAACTCAGCGCCCACGTCAACAGGTCCGAGTGCCCCCCTCGACGTAACAAGACAAGCTGGTTGTTGGTCTGGTCGTACATTGGTAACTGCTTCGATCGCTCGCGAGGCCGACGGACGCAACAGGCTCCGTTTGGCTTCCAGCGCCAGGTCCGGTCAAGCGATCCATCTCGCGGCGACCGTTCCTGGAAAAATGCTTCTTAAAAACCCAGATTAACAACGGATACACAGCCTTCAAGCATTGATCCACTCATTGATCCACTCATTGATCCACTCTTTAGACCATGACTGGGAGGCTGGGTCGATTGCCCTTGCTCAAGACCCGGCCTAAGCATTTCCTTAAAGTGGTTGAATCTGGACTGGGGAGCATGAGGCAGAGTGCGAAGCGCCCCCGGGAAGGCGCGTGAGGCTGATTCTTGACACAAGACAAAAACCTCTTGTTTGCCAAAGGCGGATCGACGGGGCGCGCCACGCTCGAAGTCTTCCGCATGGCCCGCACATGCGGTTGGGCGCCGATTGCCACAGTTGTTTCGCGCCGGTACATTTTATGCCCGATGGAATCGAAGCCATGAACGACTCAAGCGCGACCGAGGCGGCATTCGAAGTGGTTGGTTTTGCGGCAATTCTCGGGTGAGTGTTGGGAGTTTCCGCCCACAACCGCCGACAAGCTAATCCAAAATATCGCCTCCGCGATATGACCCCTCCTTGTGCGAACTTCTTTTCCCTCGACACGCGCCGACAGGGCCAGGGACACCGTTGCCGCAGCCGCCTTAGGTTCTATGATCTGGGGATTCCGAGTCGATCCTCCGACGCTTGATTAGACATGCCAAATACGCTCCGGCGATGACATCGTAAGTCATACAGAATCCGGGCCACCAGCTTGGGACTCCCGGGTTTTGTATCAGGCGTGGATGCAGCAAATCAAATACCCCATGCGCAATCAGTCCGCCAGCGACCCACCAAAGTCTTTTCTTAAACCCAGCTACAGCAGTCAACACGAACAACACGATCGGCAGAAGTTCGGCCAGCAGCGCTTGAGTTGAACCGGCAATCAGCGCAAACAAACCGTATAAAAACGCGATCACAATCAGAATTGTGGGATAAAAAGATCTGTCCCGGTCAAATCCGATGGTGGTCGATCCCGTGCAGATCCCCAATGCAAGCAAGAACCCAATCAAATACTCCATAAATATTCCAAGGTTGATGCTCCTGCCGTCCGGCCCGAATTCGACACAAATCTAGATCCACCGTCGCACGGTCGCGCAATACGCTTTGAATTCATCGCCGAAGATCACGTTTAGTGCGCGCTCTTCCGGTTTGATCTGGAACTGATTCATAAAAAGAACGAAGGCAGGCAAAGTCAAAAACGCTGCGAAATTCGCAGTGAGAATAGCCGATCCTGCCAGGATCATAAGAAACCCCAAATACATCGGATTGCGCGTGCCGCGGTAGATGCCCGACTTAACCAGTGCCGAGGACGACTGGGGCTTGGTCGGGTTGACCGTGGTCTTCGCCCGTTTGAATTCAAGAACTCCAAGCACGCATGCAACGATTCCCAAAATTCCCGTTATCCAACCAAAGAACAATTGGAATGGGATCTGAAAATTGAATTGTGGGACATGCGCGGCGCCCGCCCACATCAAAACAGTGACAAGGACGACAAGAACTACCGGTGGGATTCTGAGTTCAAGGAACCGTGCGAAGGATTGTGTCTGCATCGGGGAGTCGAGCATCGCCGCAAAAATTCAGTTTGGCTGAGGCCGCCCCGGCATTTCGGCCGGGGTGGCCATGATACTTCAGCGATGGACTCACTCTCTGCGCCCGCACGGCGAGCATTGGCACTGTCCGGGTTCACAGGAGCAGGAGCCTCCACAGGGGCAACCACTACCAGTGTTGGTGCTGGGGTTCTTGCGGTTCTTCAGATGGCCTTTTCGATTCGGTTTCATAATCATTAATGCTCAATTGTTCACGACTCAGCCCCGGCTTAGTTGCCCGGGTTACACCGGTCGTTCACCAGAGCTAACGCACCAGGCCAAATTTCATTACACTGTTGTTTTTTTCGCGCTGCCCCAATGCCAGCCGACATTCTAAACCGCCTCCTCGCAGGTGCAATCAATGCAGCCGTGAGAACTGCAGGCCCCGCAACTTTCGGTCAAAGCTTTTCGAAAATGTTTGCGAGCCCGGTGCAGTCGCACGGTGAGATTGTTACGAGTCACGCCCAATGTCGCCGCAACGTCCTCAGGTCGCTCGCCCTTCAAATCAACTTCTTCCAGCAGCTCCCGATATTGCTCGGGCACAAGGGGCAAAAGACGCTTGAAGCATTTGCAAAGTTCACCTTTTTCCTCTTCGTCTGGACCTTCCGGCAGCTCCTTTTCGAATCGATTCAACGCCCGTTGGCGGGCTCCTTGTTTCCGATAAACATCAATGATCGACCGCCGGAGAATCCGATAGAACCACTTTGTTGTTTCCTCGTCCGTGTCGGGATGCCGATCCGCCGCCAATGCTTTAATAAGGCTTTCCTGCACGACATCTTCGGCCAGATGGTGATCGCCAAGACGTTTTCGAGCAAAGGCTACGAAAATCTCGAGATTCATGAGGATTGAATCTTCAATGCTCGGCATGGCTGCGAGTTTAGCTTCTACGCCACCCAAGGCAAATTCCTTTCCAGATTTGAACCAATTTTGTCTTTCCCAAGGCCGGCGTTCAAAGGCACTGGATTTCGGACTGCTTAGGCAGTGGCGAGACGGGAATCTCGTCGACCAGATGTTCTGGTAAGATTTAAACTTTTTCTGGCCCGAGAAGTGTCGTCGCTGCTTTTCCCTAGTAGGGGTCCATTCTCAGGGTCCGAACTATGTAACTCACAGCATCCCATTTTCCAATTCCAGGCGAGGCAGCACAGGATCAAAATGACGCCTTGAGGGGGGATTGCTCTGGCGAAACCGAGTCACGCTTTGCTGAATTCCAACGGCCGCTCCACTTGCGGCCATGGGAGGTCATTCGACCCGGCCAGATCGCTTCGGTTCAGCCGGCCAGGAATTTGTCACAGACTTTGAAGAACTTCTCGATGTCGGAGCGCCGGGTGTGTATGTGCAAGGACAGCCGCAACCTCTGTCCACCAAGAACGTAAATCTTGGAATCCTTCAGCGCGGGCCACAAGGCCTCAAGCTTGTCTGTCTTGAAGCGGATCGAAACCATCGCCTGGAAAAAGCGGGAATCGTCCGGTGTGACAACTTCGAGATAGGCGCGTTTGTTGGCCTCCGCCATTGCAAACCGCGCGAGTTGGTGCATGCGGTTGTAAACTACTGGCTCGCCGAGCGATTTAAGAAACCGCAGGCCCGCAATCATCCCGTCGATGGTCGAGCGGTTGTTCGTGCCGATGAACATGAAGCGAGCCGAACGGAGGCCGGACTTGTTGTCCCACCCCCCCGACACGACCGACGGCCACAGACGGTCCAACGCGTCATCGCGTCCGTAAAGCAGCCCGCATCCCGCCGGAGAGAACATCCACTTGTGCGGGCTGCCTGCAAAATAATCGCACTCCAGATCACGGAGGTTGACAGGCACCTGGCCGTCCATGTGAGCGCCATCGAGAACGGTGATCACTCCTTTCTCACGCGCCGCCTGGCAAATCTGCCGCGCCGGCAGAATCAAGCCCGTGGTCGTGGTAATGCCACTGAAACTGAGGACACGCGTCTTGGGGCCGATCGCCGAAATCAGCCGATCCGTGAGTTCCTCCGGCTGTTTCGGTGCGACGGGAATCTCCACCTCACGGTAGGTCGTTCCGACTCGGGCAGCCTTGAGCTTCCAGCACGCGGTGCCGCTGCCATGCTCTTGATTGGTGAGCAGCACTTCGTCGCCGGATTTCAAATCGAGCCCGTTGGCGATGTAGCTCATGGCCTCGGTGCAATTATGCGTGAAAGCCAGATGCTCTTTCGCGCAGCCGAGGAACTCCGCCATCTCAGCCCGTTCGGGTTCGAGCGCTTCATAACCCCACCGCGGCACGTCATCCGTGGGGTACTCCGCCCCGTGGGTGAGCGAGTTGATCACCGCTTGCAGCACCGAACGCGGCATGACTCCCAAACTTGCGGGATTCAAAAACAATCGCCATTCCGGCAAAAGAAACTGCTCCTTCCGCAGCCGAAGCCAAAACTGCTCCGGGTCGGTGCGCAACAACTCCGCTGCAGGCAGCGCGGCCGATTCCCCCAGAGCCTTGGGCCAAGGGATCCCGGACAAGGCGCCCGCCAATGCCAATTGCGTCAACACACCACGGCGGCTCAGACGAGTTGGTGTCTCCGAGGGACGGCCGTGGGAATTCAAGTCTGAGGGGTTAGAGGACATAACCTTCTATTTTTCAGATTTGTAAGCCACGCAACTGACCTCGACTCGGAAACCAAACACGATCTCCACGCCGCCAATAGTGGCGCGGGCAGGGAAACCATTCTTGAAATAGGATGCGTAAACCTTGTTCATCTCCTGGTAATCCTTGATGTCCTTGAGATAAACCGTCGCGTTGACCACGTCGTCGAAAGAGTAGCCGTTCTCTTTGAGGATGCTGCCAATGTTGTCCATCACCTGGCGGGTTTCTGCTTCGACCGACTCTCGCACATCCTGGCCCGACGCCGTGCGTGGCACCTGTCCGCTCACGTATAAGGTGGGGCCTGCTTTTCGCGCCGGGCTGAAGGGCAGAGTGCGCAATGGCACGGAAGGTTGGGCCCAAAGCGCCACGGCCAGCGCACAAAAAAGGGACGCTCCGAGAAAAAGATAGATTCGTTTCTGCATAGGTGGCATGTGAGTTTCGCCGTCCTTCATCGCATCGCTCCAGGCTGCAAGCAAGTGTGAAACCAGCGCCAGCTCAAGTTTTCGCCTGTCCGGCGTGGGAAAGAGTTTCTAATTCAGCCGCTGCGAACTTCAAGCCGGCTTCATTCGGGCTTCAAAAAAAACCGAATTTGCCTGGCCGCGACGCCCTCTTTTCAGAAATGCATTTTTTGGGAAGCACCCTCTATCGTTCCTACAATTCAACCGTCGGAGAGTTCGCGTGAACCAGGTTGGTGCAAGGACGGCGCCACCGCTGCCGCCGCCTGGATTCCAATTGCGTTTTGGCCATCGCCATCGCTGGTACTGGATGTGGCCGTTGGCAAACGCCCCGTTGGCCCCCTGATTGTAATAATCCGCAGGGAGGTTGTCCCACTCTGGCAAAGCGCCCGGAACCAACAACCTGGAGCCGTAACTCTGACATCAGCCAGGAGCCGCCAGCGGAATCACTTCCCGTTCGAACAAGGCCAGAGCCCTTTCCGTCCGCAGCCAGGCTCTTTCCTGCAGGAATTAAGCCGCTTCGACCAGGACCGCTTCACAAGTCATCAAAAAAAGTTCGCTCTGCTTGTGATTTCTCACAGAGTGCGGACTCCTTGCATTTTGAGCATTGGATGCACAGAATGCAGTCATGCCGAACACTCGCATTTCTCGCGATTCGCTGCTGGGTCGGGTCCGCACCGCGCTCAGGCGCAGTCCGGTGGTTGCCCTTCTTGGCCCGCGGCAATGCGGCAAGACGACACTTGCCCGGCAATTGGCCGACGCGGCGGACACCGAGTTCATCGATCTGGAAAGCCCTGCCGGACAACGGCGGCTGGAGCACCCCGTGTCGGCGTTGGAGCCGCTGCGCGGTATGGTGGTGATTGACGAAGCGCAACTTCGCCCCGAATTGTTTCCCGCCTTGCGGGTGCTGGCGGATCGCCCAGAAACTCCCGCACGTTTTCTTCTGTTGGGCAGCGCTTCGCCGGATCTCATCAAGGGCGTGTCTGAGTCTTTGGCCGGCCGGGTGGCGTTTGTGGATATGAGTGGTTTCGATTTGAGCGAGGTGGGGGAGAAGGAGCAGCGGTTGCTGTGGTTGCGCGGTGGGTTTCCCCGTTCATTCCTCGCGGAGGACGATGCGGGCAGTTTCGCGTGGCGGGAGGATTTCGCCCGCACCTTTCTGGAGCGGGACATCCGGATGTTCGGCGTGAATGTGCCGCCGGACACGCTGCGGCGCTTGTGGACAATGGTGGCGCATTACCACGGACAGATCTGGAACAGCTCCGAGGTCGGGCGTTCGCTCGGCGAAGCGCACACGACGATCAAGCGCCACCTGGACATCCTCTCGGGCGCGATGATGGTCCGCCAACTGCAGCCGTGGTTTGAGAATCTGGGCAAACGGCAGGTGAAGTCACCCAAAGTGTATGTGCGTGACAGTGGATTGCTGCACGCGCTGGCCGGGTTGTCCACGCAGCGCGCGGTGGAGGAAAGCCCGAGGCTGGGTGCATCGTGGGAAGGATTCGTCGTCGAGGAGGTCGTCCGCCTGGCCGGTGATCGCAACGCCTACTTCTGGGGCACGCAGGCGGGCGCGGAGTTGGATGTGTTGCTGTTGCTGGGCGGCAAACGCTACGGCGTCGAGGTGAAATACGGGGACGCGCCCGGCGTGACGAAGTCCATGAGGATCGCCCTCGCGGACTTAAAGCTGGAGCATTTGTGGGTCGTGTATCCTGGCAAGGAATCCTTCCCGCTGGAGAGGCGCGTGGATCTTGTGTCTCTAGCTGAACTGCGAGAGGCGATTTCGGGAATGCTGAAGCGTTGAAAAGGCTCGGCAGCCCCAGTGACTTGTTGCGGTGTAAATCCCTAGGGACAGACAAACAATTGGCCTTGAGCGGGACGGGCGAATAAAAAAATGAACGGTGTGGAAGAATGGAACTCAAAGCGACGCGTAGAGGGCACGCAGGCGGGGCAGGGCGGCGGTCCAGGCAAGCCTGGAAAGGATGGAGGAGCGTAACAACGGACGAGTTTGACGGAGTATTGGACGGGCTTGAGGAGCGTTTCCCAGGTGCTGGGTCATGACCGCCCCGCTTTCCCTGTCAGGGCCTTCTGCTGGACCAAGCGTTCTTGGCGGCGCTGGATGTCGGGTTCGTTTACCACCGCTTCCTGGGTCGCCAACTGGTGGTCCATCCGGCGGATCAAATTGTGGGTCAGGCAAAGATGCTCTTGAGTTCATCCCAAAAGCGGAAATCGAAGGCGGCTTTGTCCCAGACGCAGATCACTTTGCGACGCACCGCGGCGCCTAGATGGAGGATCGCCTTAGTCAGGCGTTTGAGGGCGTGCATGTCATGTTCTTTCTTGCCTTCCGCCGTGGTCAATAGAGAGAGGGTCCCAAAGCGCAGATCCAAGGCATAGAAATGGCCCGTCGCGAAGGTCTTTTGGTCCAGAATGGGATCATGACTGGCTGCGCGGTGCCAGTGACCGCCGCCCGCATAGATATCGAAATCCACCAACTGGGGGAACACGCCCAATTCATAAGGCAGGAATTCTTTGAGCGAGGTCACTAGAGACAGGTTGACTTCACTCAGGAGTTGGAGGCGGCGCGAGCCTTTCAGGGTATGGAAGTGCAAGATCTGTAGGAATCGCCCGATTTCGACTCCGAGATTTCAGGTGAGGAGTTTGAGGGCCTGGAAATAGCGACGGAGGTAGCCGCGATCAAGCGCGGCGAGGCGTTCAGCTTGGAGGCTGGCGTGGGCGGCGACGAGGAAATCGGGGATCAGATGATTTCGGGGTCCGCCTTCCCGCCGATAGCGAAGGAAGGACTGGCCCGCAAGGTAGGCTGAATCAGCGGAAATGGGGTCGTAATGGATCTGAATGGACTCGAATTCCCGCAGAGCGATTTCGGCGGTGGGGAATCCTGCGGAACATTCGGCAAAAACAACCGGATTAATGAGTAGTGGCCCTTCGGATGCGGCCAGGGTGAGCTTGTCGCGCCATGTTTCCCAACCCGGCTGGCGGCGCTGGAGCAGGAGCACAACTGAGGAGTCGAGCGCGGTTCTCATGGGCGGGGCGAAACGGGTGGGAGTTCGACTGGACCGCGGAGTTCATCCAACACGGCCTCGACATCCATGCCAGGGAATGGGTCGGTCCATTGCTTCCCGAACTTCGCCCATGCTTCCGGGGAAATGGTTTTGGTTGCCTTTAGGAAAGGAGCGGTTTCGTCAAACTCCAGCACATCACCCGGTTTGAGATGGAACTTATTTCGAATCGGCAAAGGAATCGTGATCTGCCCTTTACTCGTAAGAGTAGCTTTCATTTCATTATGGTAATACCGACCGGTAAGGCTTACAAGTAAGGAAATATGATTTGCGGGTTTGAGACAAAATTCTTCTGCGTTTGAAAAATTCCCGGGGACAGACAAGTAGTTGAAGAAAGAACTTGAGCGGGTCGGACGATCTTGACTAAAGAGGGACGTGAGGCAAGGGACCTAAAAGTTCCGAAGGATCGCCCCGTTGGACATTACCACTGCATTTCTCGAACTGTAGATCTACGTTCATTTTTGAGGAGCCAGTGAAAGCGTAATCCGGCAATGACATGTCTTGCGCCGCGTCTTAGAGCTTGTCTGAAAATTCCGAGGGGTTCTGTTTTGGCGGGAAAGGCTGGAAGGTTAGGCGAGCTGAAGGAGCCTATCCTTCGTGGATCTGTGACTGAGAAGCAACAACGACTTCTTGCTTTTCCCGCCAAAACCCTCCGGGCGGTGGATCTTTTGACTTGGGCCTGCGTTGGCTCCTCCGTCATAGCCCAATGCGGGGATATTCCGGACTCGCCGCCTCGGCCGAAGCCAAAATCTCTCACCGCAGGACCCCTCGCAATTTTCAGACACGCTCTTAGCCACCTGCCATCGCGCCAACCACGAGAAAGGGTTCGACTCCGCTCGCAACGGCTTTCGGGAGCAAAGTGTCGTAGGGCTCGAGGGACAGATCCTCCTTGCACGCGAAGAAGCGGATAAATGGCCGGCGCTTCAGGCTAACATGGTCGCGGATGGTGCCGCGCAACACCGGATGCTTCAGTTCGATTGCATCCAGGATCGCGCCAATGGTGACGGGTTCAGGTATCTGGAGATTTAACTCGCCCTCCAAACCGGCGAGTTTGCGCAAATGAAACGGAAGCGCCACTCGGATCATTGCAGCGTTTGCACTTCAACGGAGAGAACCGGGGGCAAGTCGCGCACGATGGGGCTCCAAGAATCGCCGCCATCGGGCGAACAGTACACTTGGCCCCCGGTTGTCCCGAAATAGACACCGCACGGCTCCAATGAATCGACCGCCATGGAGTCGCGCAACACATTCACGTAGCAATCCTTCTGCGGCAACCCCTTGGTCAAGCCTTCCCACTCGTTCCCGCCCGTTTTGCTGCGATAAACCCGCAATTTGCCATCGGGCGGGAAATGCTCGGAATCGCTCTTGATCGGCACGACGTAAATCGTCTCCGGTTCATGCGCGTGAACGTCGATGGGGAATCCAAAGTCCGACGGGAGATTGCCGCTGACTTCGGTCCACTGATCCCCCGCATTGTCGGTGCGCAGCACGTCCCAGTGCTTTTGCATGAACAAGACCCCAGGACGCGATGGATGCATGGCGATACGATGAACACAGTGACCCACCTCGGCATCGGGATCCGGGAGCTCGTAAGGCGACTTCAGACCACGGTTGATTGGGCGCCAATTGATCCCGCCGTCATCGGTTCTAAAAGCACCCGCCGCAGAGATTGCGATGTACATCCGCCGATCGTTCGTCGGATCCAAAATAATGGTGTGCAAACCCATCCCGCCCGCGCCAGGTTGCCAGAGATGCCCTTTTGCGCCGCGCAACCCAGGAAGCTCTTTCCAGGTTTTCCCCGCGTCGGCGGTTTTAAACAACGCCGCGTCTTCCGCGCCCGCGAACGCAACGTCAGGATCTGTAAGGGATGGTTCGATATGCCAAATCCGCTTGAACTCCCATGGATGCTGAGTGCCGTCGTAAAACTTGTGAGTGCCGACTTCCCCTTCATAAGCGAACATGTTGCTCACCCCTTTCGGCATTCCATCCGCTCCCATGAGATCCTCCGGCTTGGTCCCCGGGGGCGCCCACGTTTGGCCACCATCGTCGGAACGTTGGATGATCTGACCGAACCAACCGCTCGTTTGAGACGCGTAAATTCGATTGGGATCGACCGGAGACCCTTTGAGATGATATATTTCCCAACCCGCGAAGAGTGGCCCGGAGACATCCCAATTCTCGCGGCTGCCGTCCGCGTTCAAAATGAACGCGCCCTTCTTTGTGCCCACCAACACTCTGACCTGGCTCATCAGTATCTCCTATTTCGTTTTAGCCCAGTAACCCTTAAAATGGCAACTGCTCCTGGCGAATCTTCGCAAGATCCTGGCGATAAAGTTTTTCCGAATCACTCACCAGATCCGCAGGGAGATGCCTCCCTCTTCGTCAAACTTTTCTCATCCAGGTGTTTCAAAATCTTCTAGAGGTTCAACTGCCGTTTTACGGGTGAACCATCAAACCCCGAGTTTGTCCCGCGCCTTCTCGATCTGCTCCTTCGAGCGCTTCAACCCCGCGTAGCCACCATACTCGATGCCGCAGTAACCCTTGAACCCGGCATCCACGACGATGCGGAGCATTCGCTCGAAATCGAGCGGGGATTCGTTGCCTTTGTCATCCCAGGCCATGTCTTTCACAGAAACGCCCTTGGCCCACTTCATCAGTTTTTTTACGCCTTGGTAAGAATCATAAGTTTCGGTCGCGTTGATCCGGAAATTACCCGTGTCCGGCAATGTGCCGCATCGAGGATGATTGACTGATGTGATGACCTCAGCGAGCCAATCCGCGTTGCTGGAGAGGCCGCCATGGTTCTCAACAATGACATTCAGATCCAGCGCGGCACCGAGGGCAGTGAGCTTGGAAAGTCCGTCAACCGCCAGTTTCACTTGCTCTCCCCAAGTTCCAGAACTGCCAGCATTCACTCGTATGGAGTGGCATCCAAGAAATTTTGCGGCGTCCAGCCACTTGCGATGATTGTCCACCGTTTGGCCGCGCTTGGCGTCATTGGGGTCACCGATATGTCCCTCATTGTCGCACATGATGAGCAGGCTTTTGACGCCGTGATCCTGGGCGCGCTTCTTCATTTCCCCGAGGTAGGCCCTATCCTTTGCCTTGTCCATGAAGAACTGATTCACATACTCAATGGCGAAAATGCCGTGATCGCGGGCCACTTTAGCAAAATCCAAATTGTTGATTTTGCCGGAACGGAGATCGTCCACGAGGGTCCACTGGGCGAGGGAGATTTTGAGTGACGATTCACGCTTCTCCGCCGCCAAAAGAGCCGGGCCGGCCGAGGCAGCCGCCACGGCCAGGCCTGATTGAACGAGGAATTGACGGCGGTCGAAAGGCAGTCCCAGTGGTCGCGTGTTCATAGTGCAAAAGGTTCCGGAGGCTGGATGGTCTTTTTCTGGAGGACAGCCGCCCGAAAGCGGGTCGGCTATCGGCTGAATAAGAACTCCTTACTCGTGATCAGCGCCCAATAAAGGTCCTCGATAGCGGCGCGAATGGGGCGTTCCTGGCCACCATCGGCGGCCAAGGCCTTGCGCAGCCGAATTTTCTCGGTTTCAGTGGGATATCGGGCAAGGGCCGAGAGGTAGGTTTCCTCCAAAATCGACTCAAACGAATCTTTATCGCCGAGCTGCTTTGAAATCCGATTCCCCTCCGCCGAGAGCTTTTGATTCACGATGTCACCGTTCGCCAAATGCAGGACTTGCGCGACACTTGGCTCGGAACTGCGCTCGCACTCGCAGGTTTGGTCGCGATCCGCCCGCCCAAATGACTTCAAGAAATAGGAATCCACGTTTGAGTCGGGCAGTTGCAGGGCGCGCCAGCCTTCCGGATATCCCGCGAATTTTGTCGGAGACCCCGTCACCTGAGAGAGCGCGTCCAACAACACCTCGGCGCTCAACCGCCTTGGATAGTACCGTGAATAATAGCGCGTATCACCGCGATTCTCGGGGATTGTCTCGCTGCCACGCTGATAAGTGGCCGACTGGAGCACAGCTCGCATCAAGGCTTTCAGATCGAATTTCTGGGACACAAGAAACTGAGCCGCCGCCGCCAAGAGCTCTTCGTTGCTGGCAGGGTTGGTGAGGCGCAAATCGTCCACAGGCTCAACCAAGCCGACGCTGAAAAAATTGGCCCACACACGATTGACGATGGCGCGGCTGAAATAGGGGTTCTCCGGAGACACGAGCCAGTCGCTCATGGCCAGGCGGCGGTCGCTGGGATCATCGAGCGGCATCGCCCGGCCTTCAAGAGGCTTGGGTGCTTGAGGCTTGCCGCGCAGCGGTTGCACCAAATCCCCGGAAGCCGATGCGAACACCAGATTGTCGCCGTCCACAGCGCCCGTCTTGGATCGCACACGCGCGAAGAGGTTCGCGAATCCAAAATACTCGTCGTTGGTCCACTTCTCCATGGGATGATTGTGGCAGCGAGCGCAGTTGATCGACATGCCGAGAAAGGCCTGGGAAGTGGTCTCGGCAACGAGTTTCGGATCGTTGTGAAGCACGAAAAAGTTCGCCGCGCCATTCTCCAAAGTGCTGCCTTGGGCCGTGACGATCTTCCTCACCATGGCATCCCAAGGCGTGTTCGCCGCCACATTCTCCCGGATCCACTGGTAAAACGACCACATCGCGGCGGGCCGCAGGCGCTTGCTCTGGACCAACAGCAAGTCGGACCACTTATAGCTCCAGTAGTCCACGAACTCCGGCCGAGAGAGCAGGTTTTCGATCAATCGATCTCTTTTGTCCGAGGCTTTGTTCGACAGGAACTCCCGCGTCTCATGGCTGGTCGGCAGAACTCCAATTGTGTCCAAGAACGCGCGGCGGATGAAATCGGCGTCACTGCACTGGGGCGAGGGAGGCAGCTTGAGAGTCGCCAGTTTCGCCAGCACCAGGTCGTCCAAAAAATTACGGCGGTCCGCTTTGGCGAACACCGCGTCATCCAATACGTTCGTGAAAGGCGCGGTGATCGTGGCCGTGGATAACTTGCTCAGATACCACGCCGTCACGGCGCCTTCTCCATAGCCCGCGACCTGGATGGTGCCATCCTCGCTCACAGTGGCGACCCTTTCGTTAGCCGATGTAAACTTGGTCCAAGCCGTGACATCGTCGACTCGACCATCGGAAAAGTGCGCCAAAACCACGAGCGATTGCCTTGCCCCCAACTCCAAAAACACCCGGCCTGGGAACATTTCGAGGCGGGTTATCCGCGAATCGCTTTGCTTGGGGCCTGGCGCGCCTTGGGCAATCCAATCGGATAAAACACGGTATTCTGGGGAATCGACACTGAACTTCTTCCCCCCTTTGTGGGGAACGGCCCCTGTGGCCTTCAGTAAAACCAAACTGCGCTCTGCTTCCTGGATGGACACCCGTCTTCCCTGAGACTGGCGTGTGAGCACCGCGTGATCTCCATCGTCGTCATAACCTCGGAGAGAAAGCTTGAAGCCATTTTGTCCGGCCGCCGCGCCGTGACAAGCTCCGCTGCTGCAGCCGAACCGGGCGAGAAGAGGTTGCACTTGATTTCGGAAACTCACGTTCACGCCGCTCGAAACTCCCGCGACGCGCACTTCGACCACGGATTTCAGTTCTCCCGAGCGCGCGGACAATGAGGCAACGCCATCTCCAACCGCGATCAGCTTGCCGCCTCGCACCTGGAATACATTCGTATTGCTGGATTTTACCTCCAATCCATCTTCCCGAACGTTGCCCAGGACTCGACCGTCCACGACGCGCTGCAGCAAAAACCGGTGCTCGGCGTCTTTCCCAAAAAGCCGGAGGGGAGATGGTTGGACGGAGATAGAATGATCGCCCGCGAACAGGTCTGAAGCGCCTACAGCCAAGCAGGCAAACACCCACGCTCCGAAACCCCAACGTCTCATCCCGAGATTCATGCGAAAAGCTCGCGGATCGGCTGCGTCCCGAAGTCCACCAAAGGAAACGGACGGGAGTTAGGACCGGGCAAATGGGTCTCTAAATCCAGTCCAAGACTGTGATAAATGGTAGCGACGATCTCACTTGGCTTCACCGGACGCTCGACCGGATAGGCGCCGATGTCGTCGCTCTTCCCGATCACCCTCCCTCCCTTGACGCCGCCTCCGGCGAAATACATGGTCCAACAATTAGGCCAGTGATCGCGCCCGCCAGCGGGATTCACCTTGGGGGTTCGCCCAAATTCCGCGAGATTGCAAACCAGGGTGTTCCCGAGCATCCCTCGCTGCTCCAAATCCTCGATCAATGCGCTGTAGGCTTTGTCATACATGGGCGCCACGATGTCCCGCATTCCGGCGATGGAGGTGAACGGCTTCGATCCATGAATATCCCAAGTGATCTCGTCGAACACGGTGATGAAGGTGTTGACGGTTACAAACCGCACGCCCGCCTCCACCAACCGGCGTGCCAGCAAACAACTCTGACCGAAACGATTCATTCCGTACCGCTCTCTCACTTTCTCCGGTTCCTTCGTCAGATCGAACGCTTCCCGCGCCTTGGCGCTTGTCATCAACCGGTAGGCGGATTCAAAATTTGAGTCCATCAACTGCGCCCCGGCGCTCGCCTCGAACTTTCTCACCGTGTCATCCACCAACTGGCGCAAATTCCGGCGCCGCTCCAGACGCACTTCCCCGATTTCCTTGGGGGGCAGGAGATCCGGCACTCTAAAATCCGCCTTGGAAGGATCCGCGTTCAAGACGAAGGGATCGTACGTTTTGCCAAGAAATCCCGCGTCCTGCCCGTGCGGCAGCCCCCCTCCCGTGCTGCCCATGGGTTCGGGGAGGATGACATGCGCCGGCAATTCGTTCCGGCGTCCCTTCAAAAACTCCAAAGCGCACCCTGCGTGCGGCGTGTTGATGCCTCCCGAGAATAAACGCCCGGTCTGCAGCATCTGATGCCCCGTGTCGTGCACGGCGGCCGCCGTGTGATAGCAAGAGCGCACGAGGGAAAATCGATCCGCGATCTTGGCGTGCATCGGAAAGATCTCGGATATCTGAAACCCATCGGCCTTGGTCCGAATGGGCTTGAAAGGCCCTCGGATTTCCGACGGCGCATGCGGCTTCATGTCGAATGTGTCGATCTGGCTCGGAGCGCCGAGGTTGAAAATCATGATAGCGGATTTTTCGTCATGGCCCTTCGCGACGGCCCCTTGCGCCTGGAGGGCAGCCAATTTGGCCCATGTCAACCCCACGGCGCCCAATGCGCCCACCTGCAAGAAATCCCTTCGGGTCACGCCATCACACGTCGTGGTCGAGCCTTTCCCTGTAAATGTCAGCATAACATCGCGTCAAAAAGAATTGCGGCTTATCGTTCTTCATTCTTAGTCGCGGCGAGGCCTTTCGGCAACCCAAATACTCGAAATAACCGCGGTGAGTCTTCACGGCGGACGCATCTCGATTTCCATTCTCAGGTGAATTTTGCTCTCGTGAAGAAGCAAACCAAGGTCCCCATCCTCTGCGGCGTCAAGCCGGAGCAATCCCAGCAATCTCAAACCCGCACCTGCGCCGGGGACGGAGCTACCAGGCCGTCGATTGGTTCGTGGTTGTAATTCTTACAAATTGTCCGTATGAGATTGACATGAAAGCAGAAGCAACTTTCTTGGTTGTTTGTCTGGTTCTTTGCGGCTGCGCTTCGCGGAAACAGGCTTCCATTGCGCCACGAGTTTGGTCGTTTTCAGGTCACTCACCGACCGCGTTCGGTTCCGACGCCGAAGAAATCTGGCGCCAGCATCTGGGCAATCCCGTCGCTGGTGGAACCAAAAGAAGGGCGATCGTTCGAAGCCTTCGGGAAGGGAACGCCAGTTTTTCAATCGACGGCGGAGATACTTGGAAGAAACTGAGAGTTGGAGCATTACTTCGGGAAAACTCGTCTATTCGCACGGACTCCGCGGCTACCGTGGTCCTTTTCTTGGCTGAGAACGGTCCGGTAATGCGTTTGTCGCCAGATACCGAAGTAAGAATTGAGCGGTTGAGGCTTGGAAGTTTCGGCGCTGGCGAGGTTGTGGATACGATGATCGACCTTCGCAAGGGGCGCATCCTCGGCAACGTGAAGAAAATGCCGACGGGTTCCAGCTATCTGATCCGCGGCCAAGCCGGAGTTATTCAGATTCGGGGGACTGCGCTCTAGGAGCCTGTCTGAAAAATCCGAGGGGTTCTGTTTTGGCGGGAAAGGCAGGAAGGCTAGGCGCGAGGAGGGAGCATCCCCTTTTTGCCGCTGCAACCGACGAGCAACAACGCAGATGGCCAAGCCCCGCCCCACCTCTTCTACCTGGGTTCGGCAGCATCGAACACAATCCGAATCTCGTTACGTGCCTCAAACAGTTTGACCTTTTTGCATCCTGAGGGGACATCGAGAGATCGTCCGCTCGAAACATGAATTTCCTTGGACGTCACGCGGGCCTGCTGGTCGCCGAGCTGAACGATCGCCGTCGTGCCATCCGACATGAACCGAGCCACCCCGCCTCTCGATGCGGCCTGTCCCACTACTTCAAGCCCATTGATCGAGCCGATGACGAGTGACTCCGAGTGGGGCATCAATGTCAGATAGCCCAAGAGAGCCAGCACCCAAATGCCCGAGCCTGTTGCAACGATCCAACGCTTCTTGTTCATAAGATCTTTGAGATTCCGTGAGCCTTCAAGCACTCCCATCCAACAATGCGCGAGCCGGCAATATTGGTTTCGGGGCTTCTTAAGGGACCGTGCAAAGATAAAGTCAGCGACGGGAGCCAACCCACGCTGACGCTTTGATTTCACCCGGAACGAAATGGCCGGCGCTTGATCGTTCGAGCTCTCTGCTTCGGATTCTCAAGATCCCCACTCAACTCCATCAGCTATCCCTGGTCAATCCCGCAGTGGCGTTGGATTCTCAGCAGTTCTCATTGTGATCGGAGCGCGACTGTGTCCACAGGACCAGTCGCAGGGTTTGAGGCGGGTGAACGCCCTGCGGCTGATGCTTCGCACACAGCCGCGCTCCATAATGAGACTTCCCCGAATTTTTGTACGCGCATTGCGCCCATGAACCTGACAGGTTCATGGGCAGAACTGCTGTTGGATTCTTCGGAAAGATTCTTCGGAAAGATTGACCACGGCAAATTGTTCTGATTGTCTTTCCACCTTTGCTGAAAATGACACTTAATCCGATTAGGGCGGCTTTGATTTCCTTTGTGCAATGGTTTGATGCAGATTACGGAAATCAGGAACTGGCGGCGGCCAAAGACCGTCCTGAACGAGTGGACTGGGTGCGGTGCATCCCCTTTCTGGCGCTGCACATTGGGTGTCTTGGCATTTTTGTGACTGGCTGGAGTTGGACGGCGGTTTTCATCGCCGCGCTCCTCTATTTTGTCCGCATGTTTGCGATCACGGGATTCTACCACCGTTACTTCTCCCACCGCACGTTCCAAACCTCCCGATTCATGCAGTTTATGTTCGCGGTGCTTGGCGGATCAGCGGCCCAGCGCGGCCCTTTGTGGTGGGCTTATCAGCACCGGCACCACCACAAGCATTCAGATCATGAAAGCGATCCACATTCGCCCAAGCAGCATGGTTTCTGGTGGGCCCACGTGGGTTGGATCACCAGTTCCCACAACTTCCCAACCGATTACACACGAGTCAAGGATCTCGCCAAATATCCCGAACTCGTGTTCTTGAACCGCTTCGATGCCCTCGTTCCATTCGTCCTTGCCTTTTCACTCTTCGTGCTTGGAGGCATTCTCCAAAATGTGGCGCCAGAATTGGGTGTCACTGGCGGGCAATTGCTTGTCTGGGGATTTTTTGTGAGCACCACCCTGCTGTTCCACGGAACCTCTTCCATCAACTCACTCGCTCATCTGATAGGAAAAAAACGGTTCACCACCACCGATGACAGCCGCAACAGCCTCTTGCTGGCCTTGGTGACTCTTGGTGAGGGTTGGCACAACAACCACCATCACTACATGCATTCCACAAGACAGGGGTTCTTCTGGTGGGAAATCGACATCACATTTTACGTCCTGAAGACTCTCTCTTGGTTCGGTTTGATCTGGGAACTAAAACCAGTCCCCCAAGAAGTCCGGCGCGGCGTTTCGCGAAAATAAATAATTCGCCCCCCACCCCAATCGGCCGGCGGAGCTTCGCTACTTTTTGAACTCCATGATGATCCCGTTGGTTTCCTTCGATGAGAACGAGCCAACGTGGCCATCCATGTAAACAATGTTGGCCTTTCCAGCGGGATGCTTGCGGCCATGCTTGAATCCCACGTCAGATTGCCCGTTTGCGGGCATCCCCAGGGAGATGATGGCGGGGTGATTCAGGTAAAACGACACGTCCGAAATCAGAAAAGTCGATGACGGATTCGGAACCGCCCCCAGTTTGGCGGTCTTGGGGCTCGTCACGGCCGGCGCGAAGGACAGCAGCGTAAACTGGTTCATCGCGTAGCTTATTTTCCAGGGATTGCCCGTGCCATTGTAGTTCTTGAACTGCGCCCAGTGGTTCTCCTGGATCCTCACGGGACATCGAAAGATATTCTTCGCGAAATCGCTGTTGGTGGTGGCGCTGCCGGCCACGAAGGCGCCGTTCTTCACATAGTTAATGAGCAACGTTTGAAAGTTGTTCTTGTTCGCGTCGTCATTCGAGGAGTTGTACCACCAGGCAAACGGCAGTTGATCAAGGTTTTCATCCGCGTATAAATAAGTCCCGATCCCCATCTCCTTCTGGTTGCTCTTGCACAACGCCGAATGCGCCTGGCTCTTAGCCCGCGAAAGAGCCGGCAGCAGCATGCCCGCCAGAATGGCGATGATCGCGATCACGACGAGCAATTCGATCAACGTGAACGCCTGGTCCCCAGAACGGCCGCCGCGAGGTTTCATGGGCGCAGCCTGCCTCCACTTCATTCATCATTCAATCTCGAAAAACTCGCCGGAAACGGCAAAAGAGGGGGCCGTGGCTTTGAGCGCCTCTTGCAGGCGCGTTCATTCTCACGCCTGGGTTCGGCGCCTCTAAGCCTAACCGCATCAAACTTTCAAAACTTCAAGGAGGCATCCCATTGGGTTCAGCCCTCCCTTTTGGAAGGTGCCCGAATTGATCCTCCATCAACCGGCCCAGCGCGGCGTGCAGTTCGAGTGCCTGCGCCGGAGCCAGGCGCAGGCTTGCGTTCGACGCCATCGGCAGCGAAGCCAGACGTTCCCAGATCTTCCTGGATCCGAGAGTCAATCCTGCGCGTTCCGCGGGGGGCAGCACGCCCAGCCGTGACATCAACTGGACCTCAAAGCCGAACCCCGCCGTGGATAGAACCACCGCCCCCTCCAAGCTGGACAAGGATTGCTCGAACAATTCTGCAACCTCAGGAATCGGAGTCTCGATCTCCGTCGTCAATTCGATCAGGTGAACGTAATAAGTTGCCAGTGAAAGCCGGTCAAAATCAAGGCGCAGCGCGGAACGAACGTCCTTTAATTCGACCTCCGTCAACAGATGCAAATCCGAGCGTGAGCTTCTGTTGAAGCTAAACTCTGCCGAGTAAAAGAGATCAAGCCTCCCCAAGAACGCGGACTTTGGCCGGCGGGCGCCTTTGGCTATAGTCGCGATTCTGCCATGCTCACGCGTGAGCCAATGCGCAACCACACTCGTCTCGCTCATCGGGCGAACCCGTAAAATAGTCCCTGTGCCTTTGGATCTCAAAGGTCAAAGTAGAAGGCAGAAAACTGAAACTAGAAAGTAGAAATCAGGGCTGATTCGCGCGCCGGCGCGGGACTTGCGGTTTAATGAGGAGTGCCACGAGGAGCTCGCGGAGGCTAAGGAGAAGGACTAGGTGCAACTATTTATCACACCGTGCTTGCCGTCCCGGTTCCGCTTTTAGTTTTTCCTTTCTACTTTTCGCTTTGAGCTTTCTAATTTAGAAACCTCGCGCGGGTCGGATCATCAGTTTGCGTTTCATTCTGCCGGGGAGAAAGGCAAACGTGCCGATTCAGGCCGGAAACCCGCGTCAACATGACTCAAAAGCGATTTGAATTCGATTTTCTGGTTTTGGGAAGCGGCATAGCGGGTCTGTCGTTTGCTTTGCGCGCCGCTCGACATGGAGAAGTCGCGATCATCACGAAAAAGCACCGGGCGGAATCGAACACCAACTACGCCCAGGGCGGCATTGCCGCAGTCACCAGCAAGGAAGACACCTATGAAATGCACGTGCGCGACACAATCGCTTCCGGGGCGGGCTTATGCCGCGAGGAAGTGGTTCGCACGATCGTGGAAGAGGGTCCGGCCCGCATCGGGGAGTTGATCGAGCTTGGGATGCGATTTTCGGAGCGGGAGATCCCGCTATCCGGGGGAGCCAGGGAACTGGATTTGGGGCGGGAAGGCGGCCACTCCAAACGCCGAATTCTTCATGCAAAAGACATGACAGGGCGGGAAATCGAGCGCGCGCTGCTCGCGGCCATCGCGCAGAGGCCTTCAATCACGATTTTTGAGGATCACATCGGCATTGACTTGATCACGCTTCGCAAACTAGGGGCCGCGGACGTCAACCGCTGCCTTGGAGCCTACGCTCTGAATCGCAACACAGGGGAGGTGGGAACATTCATTGCCCCGGTTGTCGTGCTCGCGACCGGGGGCTGCGGCAAGGTCTACCTCTACACAACCAATCCCGACATCGCGACCGGGGACGGCGTTGCCATGGCCTACCGGGCGGGCGCCGCCGTCGCCAACATGGAGTTCATCCAGTTTCACCCAACTTGCCTCTACCATCCGAAAGCGAAATCATTTCTGATCAGCGAAGCGGTCCGCGGCGAGGGCGGGATCTTGAAGGACATTCAAGGGAACGAGTTCATGGATCATCATCATCCGTTGAAATCTCTGGCTCCCAGGGATGTCGTGGCGCGGGCGATCGATAGTGAGATGAAGCGATCCGGAGCCGAGTTTGTCTACCTGGACATCACCCACAAACCCGCGCGATTCATCATCGACCGCTTCCCAAACATCTACTCGACCTGCCTCCAGTACGGCATCGACATCACGAAGGAAGCCATCCCGGTAGTGCCGGCCGCACACTATCAATGTGGGGGTGTCGCGACCAACCTGAATGGCCAAACCAACATCGCCGGCCTTTACGCGGTCGGCGAAGTCGCCTGCACAGGCTTG
>SYMW01000265.1 GCA_005805305.1 Verrucomicrobiales bacterium | reverse complement strand
CGGTATTGCTCTGGTGGCTTATCTTCCCGTGACTGCTTGGTTCATGAGCGGTATGTCGCTTGATGTCGACGGCACTGAAATAGCGGGCGGTATGCTGGTTATGCGCGTGTTCCTGGCCGCAGCAATCGGTTTGGTGCTGACGGGGCTCATGGTCGTCATTACCGAGTACTACACTTCAACGGATTTCAAGCCGGTTCAGCATGTTGCCGAAGCGTCGACCACCGGTCATGCGACCAATATCATCGCAGGTCTGGGCGTTTCAATGCGCGCTACCGCAGCACCGGTTCTGGCTGTGTGTATCAGTATCTTGCTGGCGTATGCATTGGCCGGTTTATACGGTATTGCGATCGCTGCGACTTCAATGTTGTCGATGACAGGCATTATCGTTGCGCTGGACGCGTATGGCCCGATTACCGATAACGCGGGCGGTATCGCCGAGATGTCGGAAATGCCCGATTCCGTACGCGCAATTACCGATCCGTTGGATGCTGTCGGTAACACGACCAAAGCGGTTACCAAAGGTTATGCGATTGGTTCGGCAGGTTTGGCCGCACTGGTATTGTTTGCCGACTATACGCATGCACTGGAGCATGCCGGGCACACAATAACCTTCGATTTATCCAATCACATGGTCATCATTGGCTTGTTTATCGGCGGTATGATTCCTTACTTGTTCGGTGCGATGTCGATGGAAGCTGTGGGTCGTGCCGCAGGTTCTGTTGTGATTGAGGTTCGTCGCCAATTCAAAGAAATTCCTGGGATTATGGAAGGCACCGCGAAGCCCGACTATTCGCGCGCGGTCGATATGTTGACCAAAGCGGCGATTAAGGAAATGATGATTCCTTCGTTGTTACCGGTTTTAATACCGTTGCTGGTCGGTGTTATTCTCGGTCCGCAAGCGCTGGGCGGTGTGTTGATGGGCTCTATCGTAACGGGCTTGTTCGTTGCGATTTCAATGACCACAGGCGGCGGCGCTTGGGATAATGCGAAGAAGATCGTCGAGGTCGATCTGCGGCAGAAAAACACTCCCTTGCACGCCGCAACGGTCGTGGGAGACACTGTTGGAGATCCTTTCAAAGACACTTCTTCCGTCTCGTTGAACCCTGTGATCAAGTTCACGACGCTGTTTGGCTTGCTCGCCGTCGAGATTGCCGTGCAGATGAAAAACCCTCAGGCGCGCACGATGATAGGCGCCGTGCTTTTTGCCATCGCTTTGGTGTTTGTCTACAAATCTTTCTACGGCATGAGAATTCCCAAAGAAGCCTCGGAGCAGGAATCATGAACTCCTCGGAAGATCATGCCCGGTCCTGGCCGGATTGTCGTAGCGGGCGGCGGCGCCCCTCTTGCCTCTTGTTCGCGTGCTTGTTTGTGGTGCTATCCCTGGTCCCTTCCGCCCGGTCTTTGGAAAGGGCCGGGGTCGAGTTTAAGATCTTTCAATTCCCGGCCGACAGAATCCCGCGCATCGACGGGGTGATCGACGATTGGTCCCTGGTGCCAAACAGTTACATGATAGGAATGGATCAGCTATCCGACACGGTGGGAGGACGTGGCACCAACTTCAACCGGGCTGATCTGGACGTCCGGGTGCGTGTGGGATGGGTGAAAGGCATGAATCACCTCTACTTTGCCTATGAGGCCACTGACGATTTTTGGGATTTTTCGCGCCATGATCTGCGCAATGACATTTTCGAATTAGTGGTGGACGGCGATCTGTCGGGAGGCCCGTTCATCAAGCAAATGCACCCGCTTTGGAAAACCAAGCCAAACGACCTACATTTCAGTTTCCATGGCGTTCACGCCCAAAATTATCACATCTTCACGCCCGCAGAGGGCAAAGATTGGACGATGGTGTGGGGCTGTCAGCCATGGATCAAAGAGCTGCCGTATGCGAACGCGGCTCAGAAGTACGACTTCCGCCCCGGGCAGGGCGGCCGCTATGTGCTCGAGTTTTGGATCACTCCCTTTGACTTCGCTCCCGCCGAGGGACCGGAGCGGGCCGTGGTGTCCCGGTTGAAGGAGAATGGGCTGATTGGATTGTCCTGGTCAGTCTTGGATTATGACGATGACAAATCTGAACGGTTCAAGGGGTTTTGGAATCTTTCCCACAAGACGACGATGTATGGCGACGCCTCGGATCTTTGCGCGTTTCGCTTGATGCCTTTGGAGCCGGAGTTGAAGGCCCCTTTGGAAGCGCGTTGGTCGTTTTCAATAACGAATCTGAAAGAACGTCGCGTGGCATTTCGCGACACGTCAACTGGTCCAATCACGTCTTGGAACTGGGAGTTTGGCGACGGGCAGTCTTCGAGCGAGCAACATCCTCAACATCATTACGCGCGCGGCGGTGAATACACCGTGACTTTGAGGGTCGAGGGGCCCGGAGGCAAAGCAAAACATTCGAGGGTGTGGGATCTTTTCCTGCCGGATTAAACTTGGCTTCCCAGTGAAGGTCGCGTCGTCGCCCCTTAGTTGCGGGCTAAGCCGCCTGCCGGGGTGAGGAACGAAGCCTATGCACCCCGAAAATCACCAAGAGGAGTGCTCCTGCCAAGTATGTGGACGGCTCGGGAACCGGGTTCGCACTGTAAGCGATGATGTTTTGATGCAGATTGGAAGCTTCCGGTTGCGGTAACCAAAGGGGGTGCGATGTGAAAAATGGGAGCGTGAGTCCACCGAAAACCACGTGGCCTGAGCCGACGCTTTTTTCAGCAAGTATCATGTCACCATTGTCGTCGACAATAATCCCGCTCAACCCCGCTCCAGAAACGCTGGCATGAGATAGATAATCACCAGTAAAGGCGATGGAAACGGGAACGGCTGGACCGTTGAAAACTGGGTGCGCTGCATTCACGGCACTCCCGGAAAAGCTGAAGTCCGAGTAAGTCAACGTCACCCCAAAGCCGAGGTCCGTTAGGCCGCCTTCGTTGGGTGCAGAGTTCACCAGCAACCGGCCGCCGGCGCTCACCCAACTACCGATGGTGGCGCTGTTGGCGGTCAAGAAAGTTTGCAATTCTTCAGCGCCTGCGTCTCCTCCTTCCAAGAATACGAAGCTGGTTCCCGAGGAAAACAAAGCGGCGGGTGAGACTGTTTCAAAACGAAGATCCGACCAGTTGCCAGCTCCGAAGACATTATCCATCTGCTCCTCATTGCCCGTCAGACCCCAAGGCGCACCGCCATCTTCGGACCTCAAGTAAGCGACGGACGCACTAGTGAGTGTTGCCGAAGTGCAATAAATTCCCAGAGCGACAGTCGCGAAGCAGATATTCTTAAATTTCATAAACACAAACTGTGAACGGATAGTACTTTGAAGGATTTATTAAAAGAATTCGTCCAAACTGTCAATTCCAGTCCGGGACATTTTTGTACACTTTTAGGACAGCCTCCGATGCAAGCTCGAACATGTGGATGCTTGTGGCATCATCTCTAGCAGGAGGCCTCCGCAGGGGGGATGGGAATTCAACCCCAGACCCGGGCTCAAGGCTGGCTTGTGCGGCTTCGAAAGGACGTCAACGACGCGACTCCCGCTACCGAGTTTGTTGCACGACCACATAATCCGCATTTTTCCCGCGGATCCATGTCCCATTGAAGGAATACCCATTGTTCTGCCACCCGATGGAAAAGGCCGCCACAGGGTTCTCGATTTTTGTGCCTTCCATCTTGGATCCAAACAACTGGACAGCAGTCTCCACAGGCAGGTTCAGCACATCGGCATCGCCGATCTGCCGTCCCCCGGGCAAAGCCAAAGGGAGCGGAGAAACCACCATCCACTCGTAAAAACCAACGCCGGGATCTGGAACACCTCCATCACCATAACCGACGACTTTTGTGTTTCCCGCGAATTCGAGGCCGGAGTTCCTAGAAAGTTTCTCAAGTGCGGCCTCGGGCGTGGCCACTGGGGCTTCAATTTGCGCGACTGGAGGAGGAGGCTCGGGGACTGATCTCACCGCCGCGGGCACGGCCTTCGGCGTCTGAGTTTGAGCCTGAGTTTGCGACATGGGAGCGGGATCAAGGGTTTGGAGCGGCTCGGGATTAGATTGGGCACTCGGCGATTTCTCCCGGCAACCCGTGACTGAGGCCAGCACCGCGATCGCTAAAAGCGCCAAGGAAAATCGTGGCAATGTCGCAGTTCTCTTCATGGAGTGTCCAAGGCGGTTTGTCTCTTTATTCTCGATGCGACAGTAAAGTCGGCACTCCTTTGGATGCAAGGAAAACTCCGGGCCGTGCGTCCTTTGCGGATCCACGCTCGCTTCGTGGCTGTCTTGCGGCGTCGTGAACCAAAAATAACGGGCCCTCTGGTTGGGCATCATGGCAAACGGCGTAGCTGTGACGTTAACGTGGCCATGAATGATCTCAGTCGATGTGTCTGAGGATCTTGACCTGCGAACGAGCCGGTGGTTCAATCGATTCCACAGCGCGCGTCTTGCTCAGGGGTCATCATGGCAGGTCCATGACCTTTTGGTTTCTTTGCCAAGAGTATAAACTATCAAACTCAATTATGAAACAGCATTCCTTCAGCATCCTCAGTTGCCTCGTTGCCGGGTTGGTGGGGTTCGCTTCATCGCAGGTGGCGTCCAACGCCGCGGGAAAGGTAGCCGTTCAAACAGCGGCAAACGTCGTTGGCACCGGAGCGGATGCCTGGTCCTATCTGCTTGTCGAAGGAGAGGAGTATGTGTCCGAAACAAATGACTCGGAAGGGGTTGGTTTCACGCGGGTCGACTCGAGCGGAACCATCACCAGTTCGCTCGGCAATCCCGTTTTAGGCAAGAACACGACCGCCTCCAAGAAAGGAGCGTTGTGGATGCAAAATGCCGCCCGACATGGGGACAAAGTGACCTATAACGTGCAATTCGCGAAGGCAGGCACTTACTACCTTTACATGCGATTCACAATGTTTGAGAGCGGCGTGGGCCCAACGCATTATTTAAACGAGGATTCGTTCTTTGTGCCACCCGAGTTCGACAAAGATCCCCAAACAGACTGGCCGCTGAGCGACGCCGCCGGGCAGAACGGCGGTTACACTGAAGGCTGCTGCGATGGCGCCGGGTTCTTGTTCATCCCGGAAAAAGGAGGGGGAGGAGTCCGCGTGCCACGCCAAGTGGGGATCGACGCGGATGGCAACCCGACGGGGCAAGCCTATTGGGAAGGCAACTTCCATTGGAACGACCTGTTCTCGAGCCAGTTCTTGAATGCCGCAACTCAGGGCGAGCCGAGGGTGCGCCGCAAGTATGAAGTGACCGCCGCGCAAGTTGGCAAGACCCTCACTTGGACGATCTCCAACCGGGAAAGTGGCCTGGCTGTGGATGCCTGGCTGTTCAGCACTCATCCTGATTTGATGGATAAGTACTCCCAGGAAGAGCTTGATCAACTGATGATCGCTCCGGTGAAGGTGACGGCTCAAGAGCCTGGAAACGTGGTAGGAACGGGGGCCAACGCGTGGTCCTACCTGCTTGTGGAAGGCGAAGACTACGACTCCGAGAAGGACGATGCGCCCGGCGTGGGATTCACGCGAGTGGATGACAGCGGCGCCATCACAAGTTCTTTGGGCAATCCGGTTCTCGGCAAGAACACGACCGCCTCCAAGAAAGGAGCGTTGTGGATGCAAAATGCCGCCCGTCACGGGGATAAGGTGACGTATAACGTGAAATTCACCCAAGCAGGCACTTACTATCTCTACATGCGATTCACGATGTTTGAGAGCGGCGTGGGTCCGACGCACTATCTAAATGAGGATTCGTTTTTCGTGCCACCCGCGTTCGACAAAGATCCGCAGACAGATTGGCCGCTGGGCGACGCTGCAGGGCAGAACGGTGGTTACACTGAAGGTTGTTGTGATGGCGCCGGGTTCTTGTTCATCCCGGAAAAAGGAGGGGGAGGAGTCCGCGTGCCACGCCAAGTGGGGATCGACGCCGATGGCAACCCGACGGGGCAAGCCTATTGGGAAGGCAACTTCCATTGGAACGACCTTTTCTCGAGCCAGTTCTTGAACGCCGCAACTCAGGGCGAGCCGAGGGTGCGCCGCAAGTATGAAGTGACCGCCGCGCAAGTGGGCAAGACCCTCACTTGGACGATCTCCAACCGGGAAAGTGGTCTGGCTGTGGATGCCTGGCTGTTCAGCACGCATCCCGATCTGATGGATAAGTATTCGCAGGAAGAATTGGACAAACTTTTCATCAAACCCGCTGGGAAACTGACCGTTCAAGACCCGACGAAGGTCGTTGGAACAGGAGCGAATGCTTGGTCGTATCTGCTCCTCGAAGGCGAAGATTACGCGGTGGAAAAGGACGAGACGGCCGGTGTGGGATTCACTCGCGTGGATGACAGCGGAGCCATCACGAGTTCCTTGGGCAATCCGGTTCTGGGCAAGAACACGACCGCTTCCAACAAGGGCGCCCTGTGGATGCAGAACGCCGCCCGTCACGGCGACAAAGTGACCTACAACGTGCAGTTTGAGAAGGCAGGCACCTATTACCTTTACATGAGATTCACGATGTTTGAGAGCGGGGTGGGCCCCACGCAATACCTGAACGAAGATTCATTCTTCGTGCCACCCGCTTTCGACAAAGATCCGCAGACAGATTGGCCGCTGAGCGACGCCGCCGGGCAGAACGGCGGTTACACTGAAGGTTGCTGCGATGGCGCCGGGTTCTTGTTTATCCCGGAAAAAGGCGGGGGAGGGGTCCGCTTGCCGCGCCAGGTGGGGATCGACGCGGATGGCAACCCGACCGGGCAGTCCTATTGGGAAGGCAATTTCCATTGGAACGACCTGTTCTCGAGCCAGTTCTTGAATGCCACAACTCAGGGCGAACCGCGGGCGCGGCGCAAGTATGAGGTGACCGCGGCGCAAGTCGGCAGGCCACTCACCTGGACCATCTCCAATCGCGAGAGCGGCCTTGCCGTCGATGCCTGGCTGTTCAGCACGCATGCAGACCTGATGGACGCCTACTCTCAGGACGAGTTGGATCAGTTGTTGCTCGCCGCATCGCCGCGACCCAAATTGAGCGTGAGCGTGACAGGCAAAAACGCGACTTTCTCCTGGGCTTCGTCAAGCACCGGATTCGTTTTGGAAACTGCGGGGGCCGTCAACTCACCGACCTGGACCCTCGTTGCCACGCCCGCAGTGGTTGCCGGCGGTCAGAACTCGGTCACGGTGGACATCTCCAATGGAACTCAGTTTTATCGGTTGCGAAAACCCTAAGCTCCTGGCGCATCGCGAGCCGGATTTCGATCCGAACTGTTGTTAACGCGATTACGTAGAGTCACTCGAAAAGCAACGTCGCTCCGTATGCCGGAGCGGCGTCTTTTTTAGCTCCTGCCAATTCAAAATCGAATCACGGTGACCTTCAGAAAAGCCGACGCGGCGGCTCCCGAGTCGAAACCCCACGTTTCAATCGCTATATCGCTGTCCGTAGGCTGTGTGCCAAGCAACGCCGCCGGAAACCATGAAACCAAATCGAGCGAAGCGTCCACCCGAAACATGACGTCATCGGCGCGAAGACGCCGTGGAATCCGAACGACGAAACGGTGTCCGCTGTCCCACTCGAAGATGATGGATTCCGGCCCGGAGCTCGCATCGTCATCACGAGTGCCGAGCGCGTATTCAACGATGGCTGGCAGTCCATCATGGTCGGAATCCGCCGATGCCGACCCCGAAAAGATCGTGGCATCGGAAGTGCCGGGGGTGCCCATCGGTTCGGCGCCGGAGCGCCAAGCCGCTGGGTTTCCAAGCCCTCGAACCGGGTGGGCGAGAACCATCGAAAACGGTCTTTCCCGGCCGGCTCCCGGCCATGGATCACTCGCGGCGAATGCAAAGCTCGCCACCATGCTGCCGTCGGGCGCTCGAAGCGTGAGCCGCTCTCCAGCGGGTTCCAAGGTCCCCCTGTAGATGCCAGCGGGCGCTCCGGAATTGGTGTGGGCGCGATAAAATCGATGGAGATCTTTGACCAGCACCAATCGCTGGCCGGGCAAGAGAAGTGTGTCTCGATTATCTGGAAACCCGAAATCAATCCCTTCCGAGAATCGGGTTCCGCGAAGATTCACGGCGCGCTGGCTTACGTTCAGCAGCTCCAGAAAGTCGGAGCCAACCCTATTCGTGCGAGTCGAGGCGAAGTGAAGCTCGCTGATCGCGATATCTCCGGGGGATACCGGTGATTCCTCGACTTGAAAGAAAGTTTCGTTGAGCGCGGACCACAGCGCGCCGTCTCGAGTCCGGCTCTTGAGAATCGTGTTTTTGTTGATCTCGAATGATCCCCCGGATTCGTAGGGCTGAGCGCCAGGCGAAACCGCGCCGCCTGGCAGGCGGGGATCGCTGCCATCCAGGGTGAACAGGATCTTACCGCGAGGCAGGGGTTGGAATCGTGCGATGTAGCCGCGGGGAACCCTGCCTCCAGGATGATTGAGCGCGGGCGCGTCAATGGCCGGATAAAACCCTGCAGAACGCCATTGGGTCAACACTTCTGCGGTTCGCCGAGGGAGCCAATTGGTGAGGGCATAGTCTCGGCGTCCAGCCCACGCGGAGGGGGAAAGATAATTCCAGCGGGCCGCCTCGGCGAGGAAAGCTCGGTTAATTTCATCGCAAGCTCCCTGAAGCCGCGCTTTGTTTCGCTCAGGCGTGAGTGCCCCTTCTCGAAAAAGCGCCGCATGGATGCGGTCCGCAAGCAGCATTTTGTAATCCGAATTCCCTTCCTTAAGCAGCATCGAGAAAATGCTGCCGGGACCGTCACCCGCCGAGCGACCTGGAGCCCCGCGGGTCGTCCGATTGTTGGCGGCGCAATACCAGGGTCCGCAGAACCAACCATCCGCGTCGTTGAGAACAAACTTAAAGCCCGATCCGGGAACGGTGGGCCCGACGCACCTGTATTCGTCCTCGCTGCCTCCAAACATCCACATCAGCATGTAATCGACATACTGGGGCACGTCGAGCCACGCTTTGACGGCGGCGTAATTGCCGCGCAGTCCTTTTATTCTGGTCCAGGTGGAACCATCACCGTCGTAAGGAACGCCAGGATCGGGCCACCCTCCCACGTTCCAGTTGCCGTTGATGGACTCGTAGTCCTCGCGAGCGCCACCCAAGTAGCGGCGGTGCATGGCCGCGCCCCATCGTTCACGAAGATGGTAGAGCCCCCAATAGGAGCCGTTGAGATAGAGATGAACAAATCGTCCGTGAGGATTAAGGTGGCCCATCTCAAGAAGAGTGTCGTCCGTGAACAGGTTCGACATGTAGAAGCCCCTTTGTGACATGTCATGCGAACCTCCGCGGAGTTCGAGTTGGTCGAATTCGTCGACCGCGGGGTAGGTTTTGTCTCGGCCCTTAAAAATCTCGCCTTTGACTCTGGGGACGCCGTATTCGGGGCGGAAATAGAGTCGGAAATTCTTCTTCGCGAAATCCGTGAATGCGCCTCCGTACAGCCTGGCGCCGCACTCCGCCTGAAAGCCATTGGCACCGGCTGGATCGAGCCACTCGATGGAAGCGAGCGTTTCGGTGGTTCCGTTGATCGTGCGGTCCGTGGCGAGAGACATGCTCGGGACGTCGAGCAAGCCGGGTCGAATGGCATTCGCGTAGGACGCGTTCCGGGTGATGGCTGTGTTCATGACGGGCGCGGCGACCACCTTGTCCGGGAAGATGTAGGTATGAGTGTCCACGGGTGAGGGAGCCCAGCCTTCCCGGAATGCAGCGACACGCAGCACCGTGTTGTTGGCGACAACGAAAGGCGATTTGTAGGTTGAACCGCTCGCCATCGTGGGGGCGGTTCTGTTGGTTGTGAAACGCACGATGGCATCGGGTGTCTTCGACGATAAAGCCACAGTGATCGGCGCGTCGTAAAAGCCACGCTCGGCGTTGATTGTCGGCGCTGCCACGACGCCGAAATAAGCCTGTCCGTTCGGTTTGCCGGGAGTCGCCGGTCGCATGAATCCAATCGATCCGTCCGACGCCTGGCCGAAAGAGACATTCTCCCATTGGACCGGGAAGTTCTTGGGAACCGGATAGGTCGCCGGGAACTGTTGAATCACGGTGAGGCCGTCACGATCGATGAGCCCCAAGTAGCCCCCGCTCGCGCTGAGCTTGAAATTGGCATGCCACAAATCGAGGGGGTCAATGCGATTCTTCCCGGAAGCGAAGAGCACGAAATAGCCCAGCGCCGGAATCCGAACGGCAGGCAGCCTCCACATTCTCGGGTTCTTCGCGCTGTCGGTCAGAAAGTAGCCGTCGATGTTCAGGCCGAAGGAATTTGGGTTGTGCAACTCAATCCAATCCGGGGACTCGCCATCGCTGTCCTTGAGGCCACCGGCGTTGGCCGCCATGAACTCACTGATTCGGGGTGGTTGGAGAGTCACGCCAACGCCGATGGAGATCGAAGACGTCGCGGCGCCTCCCGCGTTGGTGGCGGTGAGGGTGTAGGTTGTGGTCGCGGAGGGTGTGATTCTCTGGCTGCCGTTGTTGTGGGGAATCGTCCCAAATCCGGGCAAGAGCATCACGCCGCTCGCTCCTGAAATCGTCCACCGAAGCGTGGTCGATTCACCTGGCGCCAAGGTGTCCGAATCAGCGGCAAAGCTGACGATTGAGGGAGGAATTCCTCCGTAAACCTCGATTTCAGCGATTTGAGGATTGTATGCGGCGCCGCTATTGTTCACGACACGCACGAAGCGCCCCTGAAAAAGGCCCGCGGGATTGAGGCCCGAGGTGAGCGTATCCATCCCCCCGGTTGGCGGGAACGAGTTGTCCGAGCGCATTTCCGCGGACCAATTCAAAGGCCCGTGGTCGCCCTCAAGATCCTCGTAAACTTCGACGCGATAACGCGTCAAGCGCTCCGGGCAGCATCCATCGGCCCGATTTCGGAGCGCGATTCTTTCCAACGAATGAGATCTGCCCAAGTCGACTTCAAAGTAGTAGCCTCGCGTGCCCGTGGCGGCGAGGGGATGTGTGAATGTGGCGTTGTTTCCGTCCGTGAGCGTGGAAACCGCCAGGCCGCTCCAAGTTGGGCCCGATGCCGTGACGGGCTGACCGCGGGCGAGGTTCAACTGAGGCGCGGGCTGGCCATGAACCGAGCCAGCCGCCCACAGCGAAACGATCAACCTTAAAACGGCAGTTGAACCTCGTGGAGATGTGCAGAAGCCTGGATGAGAAAGGTTTGACGAAGAACGAGGCATATCCCTTGTGGATCTGGTGAGTGATTCGGAAAAGCTTTATCGCCAGGATCTTGCGAAGATTCGCCAGGGGCAACCGCCGTTTTAAGGATCAAGGCCTGGAGGGTCCAAGGCGAAGCCATAGCGATTTCAGATGCGCCGGTTCCGAGCGTGTCACGGGAAAGTCGGGCGGCTGTGGCTGGTAATGTGATTGAAGCACCGGTCGGGCTAGGGTGAAAAGCGTTTCTCGGATGGTTGCATCGAACTTTTCAGGAGCTATTCCCATGCCATTCGTGGACAGAAACAAAACTCCGCCCGGCTTGACGACAGCCGCGGCGGAAGCGGCGAGTTCAGACAAATCCCGATCGATCTTAAAGCTCCCATGCTCTTTGGATTGGGAGAAAGTGGGGGGATCTGCGATCACCAAGTCGAAGACGCGTCCCTTTTTCGCGAAGCGTCTCAGCCAGTCAAAGGTCTCCCCCTGGAGGAAATCGTGATCCTCCGGCCGGCACTGGTTGTGGGCAAAATTAGTGCGGCCCCAATCCAAATACTTCTTTGAGAGATCAACGCTGGTGGCGCGCGCTCCGGCGAGGGCCGCGCACACCGAGAAACCGCAGGTGTAAGCAAACAAGTTCAAACAAGTGGTCCCATTCAAACCCTCGTCCCGGATCGGAAATCCTGGGCTCACGTAGTTTGCAGCGACACGCCGCCGGTTGTCGCGTTGATCCAGAAACAACCCGACTGAATACCCTTCGTTAAATCGTATTTCAAAACGGACCCCGTTTTCCTTGACGATCACCGACGGAGACTCCTGGCCGCCGGACACTTGTTGAGGCGAGATCTTGGCGCGGGACTTGCCTTGGATTTGGCGCTCGAGAGCCTTATGCCAAACCGATCGCGAACGGGTCTGAACCGCGACGGCTTGGACGATCTCGAGTTCCCGGGGCGTCAGCGGTGATTCGGACTGGCAAAGCAGTCTGTCTGCGAACTGCTCCAGATAAAGCCCTTTCACAACGTCCCCCAATCCGTGTCGGATTCGGAAGGCGTTGGTGCATTCGGGATCGATGATGACGTTCCGAATTTGATCGGCTTGGGACTCCTCGAACCTTGGCGGGGTGGAAAAGCGGAGTGTTTTGCCTGAGGCCGGATCGCTGAATTCGAGGCAGGCCGCATGCAAATGGAGGCGATTCGCCGGGGATCCGCCATACAAGGTGTCGCCCAGGATGGGAATCCCCAGATGAGCCGCGTGCACTCGGATCTGATGGGTTCTGCCCGTGAGGGGGACAGCCTCGACCAGGGTGCCCGCCGGGTGCGGGCCGATTTTTCGGAACCGGGTGAGGGCTTCATGAGAACCTTGCCCCGGTGGGGAGACCGCATAAGTGTCCCCAACCTTGTGGATCTCCGAATCAACCGTTTGTTGGTCGAATTCGACGAGCCGATCCGTGACGAGGAAGTATTGTTTGCGTGTGGACCGCCGCGTGAACTGGTCTGTCAACGACTTGTTGGCCAGACTGCTTTTGGTGAAGACGAGGAGGCCCGAGGTTTCCTTGTCGAGCCGATGCACGATCGCCAAGGTTGCCCACTTGCGTTCTCGATTTCGGAGCCACTCGTAGAGGCCTTCGCCCGCCCACGGAGAAGGGCTGTGAGTGTTCCAGCCCGCCGGTTTGTTGGTGACCAGCAGATGCTCGTCCTCATGAACGACGAGCGGGGAAGGCGCCGCTTGGAGATGATCCGGGCCGTTCACCAAAAATTCCAGGCGCCCTTCCAGACCACCCAAATGCCAAGCAGAAAATTGGTGATCGCGTGCGCCGTGATCGCGTCGCCGAGGCGGCCCTTGCGGAGCACGAGCCATTGATAGGCCAGCCCGCAGAGGATGCCCGCCAGCCACTCATGATGGGCGAATCCAAACACACCAGCCGTGATCGCCAACGCTTTCCAACTCTTGGCTGAAAGACCGACTTTCATGAAATCCTGATCCACCATGTATCGGTAAATGAAGGATCTGTAAAAAATCTCTTCAATGGGGGGAACAATCAGTGAAGACCCAAGAATGCGAGTCGCGATCACCGCCATCGCCATGGGAGATCCTTCGCCAAACTCCACATTGGGGTTCCAAGGCTTGCCTGCCTCGGAGAGCTTTGGGTAGAGCGAATCGAGGCCGACCCAAGCCACGAACACCCCCACGCCCACCAGTAAAGCCTCGACGCTGAACTTCCATTTCATCTCTTCGACCGCGGGTCGCACTGCCCAGATCATCCACGCTCCGAGGATCGTCTTCAGCGCGTAAATCCAGTAGCGCGAAGATTCCACCAACTGGCCTTGACACGCGGTCAGAGCGACAAAAATGACGAATGGAGCGACCCGTGCATGGATCGGCGTTTGACGAAAAAAGTCGACGAGAATCATGCAATCCTGGATTCGTGGAGGCTCGTGTCGGGCTGGGGGGCGAGGCGCGGGTTTCGCTGTTCCGGGTATTGAATGATTCTCCTTGATGAATGGATTACTTCAGGGAAAACACTTTCGTTTGAGCGTTCCACTCAAGCGTCACGGTGCTACGTTCGATCTTTTTCACAACCATGCCATCCAATTCTTCACCCAAAGCCAAGACTTTGCCATTGATGAGCACGGAAGGATTCTTGATGCGAAAAACGATGCCTTGGAGCTTGACTGCGGGAAATGATTTGCCGCCCGACCAGACGGAGACCTTGGGTGGATCCGCTCGCGGCGGCGCGGGCGTTGGAGAACCGGGCGCGGCGGGAGCGGCCTTCTGCGGCTTGGCGGAGGCGGCCACGACAGGGGGTGCCGCGTGAGGCTTCACATCCGCGGGCGGCTTGTCTCCTGGGGAAGCCACCGGCGTCGAAATGGGCGTCGTGGATACGGTTGAACTTGGGGCTTCCGCGGCCGCGGGGACGTTTGGAGAGGCCGCGGGGGCGGCGGATTTCGGCTTATCCTGGGGCGGCGAATCCGTGGCCACTTTGTTTGATTGAGTCACGGCCGGGGAGTTCGGCGGAGCGCCGCCAGAATGCTTTCTTGCGTCAAGGAATGCCCAGAGGGCCGCGCCCAGGCCAAGGACAGCGATGCTCGACATGACGATCAGCACCGTTTGCCTGGAGGTTCTGCGTTTGCGCCCCCCAACGACGGGTTGCAGTGGAGCCCCTGCCGTCGGGCTTCTTGGCGGAGTGCCCTGTTTTGAGGATTGACTGGCTCGCTTGAGCGCGTCGTTGATCAGGCTCATGTGTTGATCCTACCTTCAAGTTCGCGAATTGCCAGCCCAACCATGCGGTAGTTCACCCAGTCGCACTGGTTCACGAACGCCGCCAGCAGGCATTTGTCGCACACCGCGTTCACCAATCGAGGAATGCCCCCAGTGTAGCGCAGCACGCGCCACAACGCCATCGTTGTGAAATAAGGCGGGCCTTTGGCGCCTGAGACTTGGAGCCGGTGTTGGATGTATTGCCCAATTTCCAATCGCTTCAGCGGCCTCAGATGGTAGCGGACGGTAATGCGCTGGCGCAACTGGCGCAACTCCGGATGATTGAGCCTGTCCCGGAGCTCCGGCTGGCCCATGAGCACGATCTGCAAGAGCTTGCGGTCGTCGGTCTCCAGGTTGGAAAGAAGCCGCACTTGTTCCAGCAGCGCATTGGTCAGATCTTGGGCTTCATCAATAATCAACACGGCGTCCTTCCCATGCTCCACCTGTTGAAGAAGAAACTGGTTGATCTCGGCGACTGTCTCGAGGCGGTCCATCCCCTTGACTTTGAGGCCAAACTCCATCGCCACCGCTTTCATCAACAAATCCGCGTCCAGGACCGGGTTCAGAATCAGGGCCGTGGCGAAATGATCTCCGAGCTGTTCGAGCATCGCCCGGCACAAGGTGGTCTTGCCGGCGCCGACTTCCCCCGTGAGTTGGACGAACCCCTTGCGTTCTCGGATCCCATAAAGCAAATGGTTTAGCGCCTCCCGATGTTTGGCGCTAAAGAACAGGAACCTCGGATTTGGAGTAATGGTAAAGGGCGGTTCACTAAGCCCAAAATATTCCAAATACACGGTGCTTGTTTACCCGAGGCACCTTGCGAAGAAAAGAAAAACGTGTGCGGGCAAGCCCGCGACTTGCCAGAGATTCACTGGCCCACCGGCAAAACCGGAATTTATGTTCGCACGGACCCTTAGCCCGCTTCGCCTGCGGTGACGGCGGCACTTGGGAGGCGGCGCGGGATTTCCCCGGCTCGATAACCAAACCCCGTGGGGCCCAAGGTGCCTAGCTCGACGCATCCCTTCTCGCGGCGGTACAGCCCCGGATGGATCGACGCCTCGGGCTCCGAGGCTTGAGGATAAAACTGCATCGAGTTGGTTTCGACACCCATGATGGTTCCGACATGGGCCGCGAGAAGGAGATGAGGCACCTGGGCGAGCATGGGATTGGTGAGATCTTGAACCATGAGCGTCATCCCATGCGCCTTTGCCCAAGCCGCCGACAGCAGGGCCCCAGTCTGGGTCTTGCAAGTTTTGAGGGCCACGCCAGTCCACCCAAGCTCGCGGCCCAACCGGATATGCTGCCAATCGTGCGCGCTCTCATCCAGAAACAGCGGCTTTCGGGCGGAAACGGAACGTACATCGATCCTTCGAGCCTCGAGGTCGTAAGGAAAAGGTTGTTCAACGTACAGGATCATCCCATAAAGCCGCGGAAAGTCGTCGCGCAACCGATCGAGGATTTCGTTGACGTAGTCCGGCTCGTCGACGGTGCAGTTAAAATCCGCGGTCAGCCAATCCACCCCGGTCTCCAACGCGATCCGCCCCACGCGGACCACGCGTTCATAGTCCCAACGATCGTCATTGCCGCGGAGTTTGATCTTAAGACATTTGAGTCCATCGCGGCGAATCCAATCAGCGAGCAAAGTGGGGTATCCGTCGCGCGGTTCACTTCCTGTGAGGTCGGCCTCGGTGAGAGGATCGACGCCGCCGACCAGATGCCATGCCGGCAAACGAGGCTTTGGGGATTCCGTTACAAAGTCAGAGGCGTAGCGCTTCGAAAATGACACATCGCCACGCGCCGGCTCCAGGAAATCCGCGAGATCTTTAGACGCGAGATCAGAACCGTAGGTCGAGTAGGTCGGCCGACTGAGCAGGTTCCCGTAAGCATCATGAAGAGCTTGATCAACGACCGAGGCGCAGACGAGGGCCGCGAGCCACGGGATCCGCGCTCCGGGCTGCCGAGTGGCGTTGGCGGCCGCCAGCAGAAGAGGCAATTCGGACGTGAGGAAGGCGTGGCCGACCTCCAGCGCGGTCCCCATGGCATCGAAGCCGGGCCAATGCCTCGCGATCCGCTCGCAGAGTTGTTGGAGAGCTTCGAGTCGTTCGCCGTAGGGAATCGAGCTTGGCCAAACCCACGTGACGCTTAACGGCGTTTCGCCCCAGCCTTCTGCCTCGTGGCCGGCCCGATCGCGGATCCGCACCCGGGCCCGAGCACAGGTGACTTGCGTCAACGTTTCCTTGCCGAATTTTAATGGAACCCGGTTTTGAATCGGCAGGTAGAACAACTCGACGCCCACCACGCGTGCGCCCGACATTTTCGGAGTGGAAATCGAGGGTGTCATCAGGAGAAAGGTTTCATGAAGCGTGAGGCATGTCCTTGATGGATCTGGCGAGTGGTTTGGAGACACTTTATCGCCAGGATCTTGGGAAGGTTCGCCATGGGCAGCTGCCGTGTTAAGGTTCGATAGGCCCTTTCGAGGCTGTAATTCCAACAGCGAAAGATCCCGATGTTAGGCCGCCTTGGCTCGAATCGCCTCGCTCATGCTGTCGAAAATGCGGCGGCCATCAATCCCCCCGAGCAGGGGTTCGCAAGCGCGGTCAGGATGTGGCATGAGGCCGGCCACGTTGCGCGCCTCGTTGCAGATGCCGGCGATGTTGGCGACGGAACCATTGGGATTGGCAAGATCGGAGACGTCTCCGCGCGCCGTGCAATATTGCCAGAGGATTTGGTTGCGCGACCGCAGGGTTTCCAGCGTCGAGGGATCCGCGAAGTAGCATCCGTCCCCATGGGCGATCGGGATGCGAAGGATTCCCTCGGCCGGGATCTTGGATGTGAACGGGGAGCCGCGTGAAACCGTTTTCAGAAAGACCTGTTCGCAGCGAAACTGAAGAGATCGGTTTCGCACCAGGGCGCCGGGGAGCAGGCCGGCTTCGCAGAGGATTTGGAAACCATTGCAGATCCCAAGGACGAGCCCTCCTTGGTCCGCGAACAGCCTCACCGCTTGCATGACGGGACTCAATCGGGCGATGGCGCCGCAGCGGAGATAATCTCCGTAACTGAAGCCGCCCGGGATGATCACGGCGTCTGCCGCGCCCAATGAATTGTCCTTGTGCCAAACCAACCTTGCGTGATGACCCAGCAGGCGGGCGGCGTGAATGCAATCCTGGTCGCAGTTGGATGCGGGAAATTGTAGGACGGCAATATTCATAAAGTCGAAGCAAAGATCTTTGAATTCTCAACGGATGATCTCATGAGTGAGGCTTCGCGGATTTGGCTGGTTCAACTCCACCATTGTCCTTTGGCCGGGATCGACCTCGTCCGTCTTTCTAGACTCTTTACTCCCGTTCAGGAGCGCGCATAAAAATTCGTCCGCGATGTCATGAGGACCGGCCTCGGTGGCCTCTATTGAATCTCGAGGCGGTAATCCTCGATGACGGGATTGCTGAGGAATCGACGGCACGCGTCGTCAAGCTTCTGGCGAATTTCCGCGGGTTCATTTCCAATGAGCTCGATTTCGAGGAATTTCCCCACATGGACCGCGCCGATGCCGGTGTAGCCCATATGTTCCAGGGCGTTTTGAACGGCCTGGCCTTGAGGGTCGAGGACGGCCCTCTTGGGCGTGATAGTGACTGTTGCTTTCATCGTGAATCCGTTGCGCGGGGTCATGGCGCCGCGCCCGCCCGGGCTGCATGGCCCAGTTCGCAGCCAATGCATGATGCTGGTGTAGGTTAAACCTCAAGGTGTGGCGAGTGCAAAATGGACTCCGTTTCTCCATGACAGGAGCAATACATGAGGTGAGTTGTCGCTGTCCGGTTTGAACCGGATCCAATAGGCGGTGGCACACAAGCCATCACCAGGATGCATAGGTCAACCACTGGTTAATCTGTTGTCACCGCGTATTTTGAGGTTGGATCCATTGGGGCGTCGATGTTAGATGCGGTTCATGCGGAAACTTTTGGTGATGACGTGGCTCCTCGCTGGCGCCGTCTGGGCGGCATTCACAGCGGAAGCTCAAAATCAAAAGCTCAACCTGTTCATCTGGAGCGAATACCTCGATCCCGCCGTGACGAAGGATTTCGAGCAGGCTTTTCATTGCAAAGTGGTCGTGGATGTCTACGAGGACGCCGAGAGCATGCTATCGAAGCTCCAGGGGGGCGGCGTGTCGCGGTATGACGTTGTGGTGCCTCCGGACCACTTGGTGCCGTCGATGATCCATTTGAAGCTGCTCGCGCCGTTGCGGTTGGAACGTATTCCCAACCTCAAAAATCTGGAATCCAAGTTCCTGAATCCACCTTATGATCCTGGCAATCGATTCAGCGTGGCCTATCAGTGGGGAACGGTGGGGGTGTACGCGAGGAGGAGCGGCGGGAAGCCGATCGACGAAACTTGGGGCATTTTTTTCGACCGCGCTCTGCAGCCTGGCCCGATTGCGTTGATTGATTCGTCGCGAGATCAAATCGGCATGGCTCTGAAATACCGAGGGCACAGCTTGAATTCCACGGATTTGAAGCAGTTGAGGGAAGCACGAGATCTGATCGTGGAGGCGAAGAAGCGCGCGGTCTCCTTCGAAGGAAGCGTTGGGGGCAAGAACAGGGTGCTGGCGAAGACGGCGAGGGCGGTGATTGTTTACAGCGGGGAGGCGGGCCGTGGGATGGCCGAGGATCCGGACACTTACTACTTTATCCCCCGGGAAGGCAGTCAGATTTGGGTTGATAACTTGGCTATTCCCGCCAAGGCGCCGAATCGAGATCTGGCCGAATCGTTCGTGAATTATATGCTCGATGGCAAGGTCGGGGCCCGCGTCTCGAATTTTACAATGTTTTCCTCGCCGAATCGGGCGGCCAAAGAATTCATCAAGCCGGAGTCTCTTAAAAACCCGGTTCTCTATCCTGACGAAACAGTCATGAAAAAGCTGGAGTTTCTGCTAGATCTCGGCGCGAACACAAAGCTCTTTGACGAGATTTGGACGCACGTGAAGTCGAAGTAAGAAAGTCACGCCGGCACTTGCGAGGAAGGAAGCGGGCCGGTATTAAACCGGGGGGGACGAACTTTCACCTCCGCTTCCTGGGTAGGCCGGACCTCCAAAAAATGGACGGGAGTTGGAGACATGAACCAGGTGCCGCCTCTCCCGCCCTTCCGCCGTCGCCACAAGGGCTATGGCGGACAAGTCGGGCACCCTCTCCTCCGCCACAAAGCGGAGGAGAGGGACGGGGAGAGGAGCGTGCTCCTCCGCTTCCTGGGTAGGGAGACCTGGGCGTTGGGCAGTTGGGCACCGGTGCATCCGCGAGTTGTCGGTGAATTTGGCTGGCAGCCCGGAGCGCGGTTGTGTGCGAAGCACCAGCCGCAGCAGGTTCGGCGTGGCTGCGAGCCTGAGATACTGCTGCG
>SYMW01000264.1 GCA_005805305.1 Verrucomicrobiales bacterium | reverse complement strand
GCGGATCGGAATTTGAATCCGAAACGGTATGAGTGGAAAGCGGACGGGAAAACGATTCTGGAGAAGATTCAGCGGGCCCGTGAAACTCTGGCACGCCAAGTCGGACTTAGTAAAGACAGTTCAGAGACACTACACTAGGTCTTTTTTAATTCGGCAGTTGCCCCTGGCGAATCTTCACAAGATTCTGGGGATAAAGTTTTTCCGAGCCACTCACCAGATCCACAAGGGAGATGCCTCGATCTTCGTCAAACCTTTCTCATCCAGGCTTTAGCAAATCTCCACGAGGTTCAACTTCCGTTTTAAGGTTTAGCCTTCATTGCGGCGCGGGCGTCCCTCCACGGGCGTTGTCTGAAAACAGTTGACCGTGCAGGGGGGAGCGAGCAGGTTTTCTCCGCATGACGAAAGGCGCTGTTCTAGCGTTGGAAGATGGCACGGTTTTTCGTGGAGAGGCGTTCGGGGCCCACGCGACGGCCGTGGGTGAAGTCTGCTTCAACACATCGATGACGGGTTATCAGGAGATCCTGACGGATCCCTCGTACAAAGCCCAAATCGTGGCGATGACGTATCCCTTGATTGGGAATTGCGGCGTGAACTCGGTGGATGTCGAATCCTGGAGGCCGCATGTCGCGGGGTTCGTGGTCCGAGAATTGTCCCCTGTGGTGAGCAATTGGAGGTCGGACCAGGCTCTTGGCGCGTATTGCGAAGGCCACGGTGTGCCGGGCATTGAAGGGATTGACACCAGGGCACTCACCCGCCGCATCAGGTTGCGGGGCGCCCTCAACGGGCTCCTGTCTTGCGAAGGACTATCGGATGAAGAAGCGGTGAGCCGGGCACGAGCGTGGCAGGGGTTGGCCGGGGTGGATTATGTGAAAGAGGTGACCCACCGCGAGGGATTTGTTTGGGATGAGTATGATCAGCAAAGCGGCAAGTTCAAGTTGGTGAAGACTGGGGAGTCTGCCTCCGAGGCTCGAGCGAGTCGCGAGGGTTTGCCGGAGGCGGACGTGCCGATCGTTGCGTTCGATTTTGGGATGAAATACAACATCTTGCGAAGGCTCAGGCAGCACGGATTTAGATCCCGCGTGGTTCCTGCCAGCACCAGCGCGAAAGAGGCGTTGGCATTCAAGCCCGCGGGAGTGTTTTTGTCGAACGGACCGGGTGATCCATCGGCGTTGCCCTACGCGGTGGAAACAGTCCGTGAGTTATTGAAAAGCGGAATCCCCATTTTCGGAATATGTCTTGGACACCAGATTTTGGGTCAGGCCGTCGGTGGTAAGACTTTCAAGCTCAAGTTTGGGCATCGAGGCGGCAACCAGCCCGTGAAAGATCTGAGGTCCGGGCGGGTTGAAATCACGTCTCAGAATCACGGGTTTGCCGTGGATGCGGCGAGTTTGCCGAGCGATGTGGAAGTGGACCGGGTGAATCTAAATGATCACACGGTGGAGGGGTTCAGGCATCGGACGAAGCCCTTCTTCTCGGTGCAATACCATCCCGAAGCCTCTCCTGGCCCTCACGATTCGACCGCGCTTTTCCAAGAATTTCGTGACATGATCACGAGCCGGCCCTGATGGTTCGGGGTTCGCGTGACCTTTGAACCACTCCGCGCGAGACTGGGCTCGGTGGTCCACGATTCAATTCAACAAGCACAAAGCAAGATGCAACTAAGCAATGACGAGATCAGGCGCTATTCGCGACATTTGATACTTCCCGAAGTCGGGATGTCCGGGCAGAAAAAGATATGCTCCACGAGCGTGTTATGCATCGGCGCGGGCGGGCTTGGGTCGCCGATAGCGATGTACCTCGCGGCGGCCGGGATTGGTAAACTGGGATTGGTGGATTTCGACACGGTTGATTTTTCGAACCTTCAACGACAGCTGCTGCATGGGACTGAAGATGTCGGAAGGCACAAGGGAGAATCCGCGAAGGACACGATCAACAGTCTGAACCCGAACGTGGAAGTCGTGCTGCACAGCACGCGTTTAAGCAGCGAGAACGCCCTCGAGATTATCCGCCCATACGATATCGTCGTGGATGGGACGGATAATTTCCCCACCCGGTACCTCACGAACGACGCCTGCGTGCTGTTGAGGAAGCCGAACGTTTATGGCTCGATCTTCCGGTTCGAGGGCCAGGCGAGCGTTTTCGCGCCTCATTTGGGAGGACCCTGCTACCGATGTTTGTATCCGGAACCGCCTCCGCCGGGCATGGTGCCCAGTTGTGCCGAGGGCGGCGTGCTGGGGGTGTTGCCCGGCATTATAGGCTGCATTCAGGCGACGGAGATTCTCAAATTGGCGCTTGGCAGAGGCGCCTCCTTGATTGGCCGTTTGTTGTTGTTTCATGCCCTCGAGATGAAGTTCAGGGAGGTCAAACTGAGACGTGATCCTCAGTGTCCGTTGTGCGGGGAGCAGCCGAGCATCAAGGAACTCGTGGATTACGAGATGTTCTGCGGCATCTCCCCCCAGCCAATCGAATCCGGGGCAAATCCAGATGAAGTGACCGTTCAAGAGATGAAGCGGGCGCTCGAGAGTCCGGAGTTGGGCATCAAGGTTCTCGACGTGCGGGATCCGGACGAGTACGAGATCGCCCACATCCAAGGCGTTCCTCAGATCCCACTGGGGTCGCTGAACCAGCGTTTTACCGAACTCGATCCTAACCACATGCTTTACCTGCATTGCAAAGGGGGAACCCGTTCGATGAAGGCACTAAAATTTTTGCGGGAGCAAGGCTTTAAGTACGTGAAGAGCGTCAAGGGTGGCATCCAAGCGTGGTCCGAAGAGATCGACCGCTCGATCCCCAAATACTGATGCTCCTATTTATATTGAGCTTCGCCGGATGACCGAGGCCATCGCCTGTTGCTGTCGGATTTCCGGGGGTGGCAAGGCAGCGTGGGCGGGCTCCAATTTATGAAGGACATTTACGGGAACGAGCCGCCCGCAAAACTGGGTCGAGGCCATTTTCTCGCGGCCTTAGCGGTGGTGCTGGTGGCGGTGTCGTTTGGTTCCCTGGTGGTGGTCAAGATGGACGCACCCGGAAGAACCCAGCGCCCCATCAAACCCGCGCCTCAAAGTCCCGGGGGTCTCAGCGCACCGCCAGAAGCGAAGGATCCGAGCGCGGACGGGATGTCGTGGACGAACGGCATGGTCTGGATTCCGGGGGGCACTTTTTCGATGGGGACGGATCAGGGGTTCCCAGACGAGATGCCGATGCATCAGGTAACGGTCGATGGTTTCTGGATGGATAAAACCGAAGTGACTAACGAGGAGTTCGAACGATTTGTCCGGGCCACAAAGTATGTGACTGTCGCGGAACGTAAGCCGAGGCGGGAGGATTTTCCGGGAGTTCCCGATGAAAAACTAGTCGCGGGATCGGTTGTGTTCAAGGCGCCGGCCGGGGAAGTGTCGCTGGAGGATTATTATCGTTGGTGGTCTTATGTCCCGGGAGCCAACTGGAAGCATCCGTCCGGGCCTGGTTCTGACATTGTTGGCAAGGGAGGGCATCCGGTGGTGCATGTGGCTTGGGAGGATGCGATGGCTTACGCGGCTTGGCGCGGCAAAAGGCTTCCTAGAGAGGCGGAATGGGAGCGTGCGGCCCGTGGTGGGATCGAAAGGCAGACGTACATTTGGGGCGAGGAACTCGCGCCCGCGGGGAAGTGGAAAGCAAACACGTGGCAGGGCCAGTTTCCGCGGACGGATACGGCCCAAGACGGCTTTTCCGGAACGGCGGCTGTCGGCTCGTTTCCACCCAATCCCTATGGACTTTACGACATGGCCGGCAATGTCTGGGAATGGTGTTCGGACTGGTATCGGCCTGATTACTACGCTCAGAGCCCTCCCAGGAATCCAGCAGGACCTGACGACAGTTTTGATCCGAACGAGCCGGGCGTAGCCAAGCGAGTCCAGAGAGGCGGCTCGTATATGTGCAACGAGGCTTACTGTTCGGCCTACCGGCCGAGCGCGCGCATGAAAGCGTCCCCAGACACGGGGCTTTCACATTCAGGGTTTCGTTGCGTGAGGAATTAAGGTATGCTGAACAAACTATGAGCGAAATCGCCCCGAAACAAAGTTTAAAGAGCCGGCCATTGAATCGAGGACGAAAGATCGTCATTGGCCTCGGCGTCGCGGCCTCATTGTTGATCGTGCTGTTCTTGGTCCTGACCAGCACCGCTTTTCTCAAGCGCGTGGTGCTGCCTGGGGCCGGGGATGATTTGAACGCCCAGATCAGTGCGACGGATTTGGTTTTTAAGCCCTTCAGCGGATTGGTGGCACGGGGCGTGAAGGTCGTGCCCACGGGGATGGAGCCACTATTGGAACTGGCGGAGCTTCGCATTCGGTACAGCCTCGCCAGCTTCCTGTTGGGAAAACCTGAAGTTCATGAAGTCACCTTGGTGGGGCCTCAGGTTCGGATTGTTCAATCACCAGATGGGCGCGGCAATTGGACTCCCCTTCAGCTGGCGATTGAGAAGATGATAAGGGAGTCGAAACCGAAGCCTCCGGGTTCTGATTCTCCAACGATTCTGTCGCTGAAAAAGGTTTCCTTGGAGAACGGCTCCGTTCGTTTCACCGGCACTTCCGGTTCCGGGGCGAAGGAGATCATTGCTGACAAGATCCGATTGACGCTGGATCAGTTCCAAAACGATCAACAGGGGACGCTGAGCCTATCGTCGGCGCTGACTCTGACACAAACGGCGACGGAGAATGGCAGGACGAACCTGAGTCGAGCCGCTGGCAAGTTTGAGGGTTCGCTCGGGATCCGAACGGATGCGAAACTCTCGCCTTCGGCCATCACCGCGTCGGGCCGCGGTCTCATCGAGTCTGGCGACGGCAGCTTCGCCGCGTTCCGAGGCTCAAGAATCGAACTGGATGGCGACCTGTCGGAGTCCAATCTCAAGGGGCTCAACCTCACGGTGCTTCGTGGAGAGGATCGGCTGGCCGCGGTTCAGGCGAAGGGATCGGTGAATTTGACCACTATGGAATCGCGGATCAACGTCGAGCTGCTCCCGGTTGACAAGAGGTTCCTGAACTTGATTGGGAGCGTCGCGGGACTGGATTTTATGGAAACGACGTTGACTGCCACGGTCAATATCGAGTCTTCCAAAGGGGGGCAAGCTTTAGGAACAAAAGGAGCTTTCAAAGTGGATAAACTGGAAGTCCGCCGAGCCGGGCGGAACACCCCTCGAATGAATCTTGATTGTGGATTCGACTTTTCGGTCGATGGGGCCACGCAGTCGATGGTTGTCCGGCAATTGGACCTCACGGGTTTGGAATCCGGCCGGCGGTTCCTTTTCGCAAAGTTGGCTCGTCCTTTGAGCCTGGGTTGGGGTGGGGCCTCCGCGGGGTTTCCAGGGGCCGATTTTGAGTTCGCGATGGAACAATTTGAGATGGCGAAATGGAAGCCGCTCATAGGGGAATCCCTTCCATCGGGGTTTGTGAGCGCGGCCATCAAGGTGGCGATGAACCAGGATGCCAAGAGCCACACGGGCTCGGCATCCGTGGATTGGAACGATCTCGCTTTGGCTTCAGACTCACCGCGCGATGTGGGGAAAGCCGCGCTCCGATTCAGGAGTGGGTTCCGGATGATCGAGGCTCGGCAGTTTATTTTGGAATCGGCTAGTTTGGATCTCAGCCAGGGCCCGAATGCCTTCGCGAAACTGAGCGCCACAGGAGTCTGGTCGGGCGGCACGGGCGATTTCAAGGGGCAAGGGGAAGCCGCAGGGCAATTAGGGCCGCTGGCGAGTTTCCTGAACATTTCTAATGTCAATTTCGTTGGGGGCGAAGTGAAGATAGGAGCCCAAGCATCAATTACCAAGGACGCGAGCACCTTGACGGCGGAAGCAGCTCTAAACGGATTAAAGGGCGTTATGCAATCTTTGCGTTTCGACGACTACACGGCTGTGTTCGGGATCGACGGAACACGGGCGGGCGAGACGGTCTCCTTGAAAAGAGCGAATCTTCGATTGCGCAAAGGTTCCCAGGAAGGGGGAGTGATCGACGTTACAGGTGGTTTTGGCCGATTTCCGGAGGTGGGGAAATTCGATTTCCGAGTCGTCGATTTGAATCAGGACGGGCTTGCGCCGATTTTGAGCACCCCCGATGGAGGCTCGAAGCTAGCTTCCATTTCCTTCGCGAGCCGAGGATCGGCTTCATTCGATCCCGGGGCCGAATCTCTGGCGAAAGGAGAACTCGTGTTGACGAACCTGATGCTGAACGGGATGGGGAAGAACGCGGCGGATGGGCGGGCTCCTTTGTCCGCTTCAGTGGCGTTTGACGCCACTGGCAAGGGGCGGCTGTATGATTTGAAGCAGATGAAGATTACGGTTATGCCGACGCCGCGGGCTGGCAACGAGATAGTCGTCACAGGCAGGCTCGATCTCTCGGCCACGAACGCCAGCGCCAGCAAATTCAGCGTGCGCTCTGACGGGCTGGATCTCACGCCGGTGCTTGATTTTCTCCAGGGACCCCGCGTCAGCGCCACTCCGAAGCCCGATGGAAAGGGGCTCCAAGCCGTGCGTTCCGTCGAGGAACCTCCCGCTGTCCAGGCTCCGATCTCAGACCTCTCTGCGGACGTGCGGCTGGGGCGGGTATTTCTGCGCGAGACCGTGGTGAGCAATCTTGTTTCGGTCTTGAATTTCCAAACAAACGTCGCGCGGCTGAACCCGTTCCAATTGATGTGCAACGGGGCTTCCCTGACCGCGTCGTCCTTGCTGGATCTGTCAAAGCCAGGGTATGCCTATGAGTTGAATCTTCGGGCAGACAAGATTCCTGTGGAACCCCTGGCGAATTCGTTCGCGCCCGCTTACAAAGGGCAAGCGAAGGGAGATTTATCCGTGTTTGCCGAAGTCAAGGGATCTGGCGTCACGGATGCGAGCTTGAGAGACAACCTGGTCGCCAAGGCGAGCGCCAGCTTCACCAACGCGAACATTCAGCTCGTCGGGCCGAAAGTGCGGCTCCTGCTCACCCCAATAGCTGTCTTGCTTCGCGTTCCCGAGTTGCTGCAGTCCCCGATGAATAGTTTCGATGCGCAGATAGACGTGGCTCAAGGGAATCTCAACATCAAACAAGTGGCTCTTCGAACCGAGGCTTTTCAAGCCACGGCCACGGGCGTGATCCCGCTCCAGCCCATTTTGACGAACTCGCCCATCGATGTGCCAATCGTGATCGCATTGAGGCGGTCGATCGCCCAGAAATCGAACTTGATCTCCGCGAGCGCGCCTCCCGACGCGCCGTTCGTCACACTGCCCACATTTGCCACTGTCAGGGGCACACTTGGCACCCCTGAAACCAAGACCGACGGACTCGTGCTGGCAGGGCTTGGATTAAAGGCAGTCGCTGGGTTGCCCCAGGCGGCGGGCGAGAAAGTTGGGAACATTATCCAGGGGATTGGCAATCTTTTGACTGGTGACAAGCCGGCTTCGGCGTCAACGAATCAGAATCCCGCGCTCAAAACCAACGCCCCCGCAAAACGCAATCCTCTCGACTTGTTCCGATCGGGCCCGGACAAGAAAGAAAAGAAACCCTGAGGACCGGAAGGTTGGTTCGTGAGGATTTGAAGATTGGCTGATCGTCGAGCGAGTGTGAGCCCGAGGCGGCTGATCTTTCGGATCGCCGCGGTGGACGAATCAATTCACCACTCTTTTGACGGACAATCATGACTCCGCCCGGTGTGGGCGGGCCAGGTTGAGGTTACGCTGAGTTGTTTGGTTCCTCGCTGTTTTCAGTGGAAAACTGTGATCTGCCGAGGAAAACGCCACGCTGCTCACCTTCAATTGTGAGGATGACAGTCCACTTGAACCTCGAAATGGCCTCGGAAGGGAACGAGCTCATGCGATTGATAGTGTGGTGGAAACCAAGCCCGGCTCTCACGTGCCCAACGCCCTGTGCATCTCCCTCTCTTCCATTCGATGGAGGAGAGGGCCGGGGAGAGGAGGACCGTCGTTGGTTCAAGGGGTATGTCGGTATGGAGAGGCAGACTTGCCCGCCTTGCGACTTCGATGTCCAGCCGGGACGTTCCTCCCAAGGTTCGAGGGGACTCTCACCTTCCCTTTCTGCGCGTCTGTTCCTGGTCTTGAATTCGGTGAGGATATCGACTGAAAGCAGGCAAAAACTAGTTTTTTCTGGCCAGCGGCGATGAAAAACAAAAGACTAAGGATGATTTCCTGAAATGGTCTTTTGAGCCAACCAATCCAATTTATGAAAACTCACCCAAGCAGCCTAGTACGTTCCGAGTTGGCTTTTATCTGCTTTATTTTAGGCATCGGCCATTTGCCGGGGAACGGTTTGGCGGGCAACCTCAATCTCCACACACGCCATCAGGAGCGGGTCGGCCAATCCACGAACGAATGGAAAGCGGTGGAGAAAGTCCAGACATGGGAGGGATCCAGTACGGCGATCGTCGTTTGCGACATGTGGGACAAGCATTGGTGTCCGGACGCGACCGATCGAGTGGGGGAAATGGCTCCTGTCATGAACCGGGTGCTTCTCGCCGCGCGCGAAAAAGGCGTCTTCATCATTCACTGCCCGAGTGACACGATGGGGTTCTACAAGGATCACCCTGGCCGGAAATTAGCCCAAGCCAGCCCCAAGGTGGAAACGAAAGTGCCTCTAAAAGGGTGGTGCAACCTCGAAGGACAAAAAGAGCCCGCTTTGCCCATCGACGATTCTGATGAAGGATGCGACGGATGTCCTGACTGCCCTCCGCATAGGGCGTGGACGAGGCAGCATCCGGCCATTGAGATCCAGCCGGGGGATGCGATCACCGATTCGGTGGAGGCTTTTTATTTGATGAAGCAGCGGGGCATCACCAACGTGATCGTGATGGGCGTCCACGTGAACATGTGCGTGTTGGGCAGGCCATTCTCGATTCGGCAAATGGTGGCGCAGGGACAAAACGTGGCTTTGATGCGGGACATGACTGACTCCATGTACCACCATCGCAGGCGGCCTTACGTGTCCCACTTCGTCGGCACGGATTTGGTTTGCGAGCATATCGAGAAGTATTGGTGTCCGAGCGTGACCAGCGTGGATTTCATCGGAGGCAAGCCGTTCGTCTTCAAGGAGGACATTCGAAAATCCATCGTGTTAATCACTGGTGAAAACGAGTACTCAACGGAGACAACTCTCCCAGAATTCGCTCAACGCGAGCTGGCATGGCGCGGTTTCAAGATTTCGCACGTGGCGGCGTCTCCGAAAGACGGAGCAACTGATTTCAAGGATTACTCTGTGATTCGCGACGCCGATGCGGTGGTCGTGAGCGTGCGGCGGCGAACGCCCCCCCGTGCGATGGTGCAGGCCCTGCGCGATCACGTGGCGGCGGGCAAAGCTGTCATAGGGATTCGAACCGCCAGTCACGCTTTCGATGCCAAACCGGCAAGCGCCGGGCACGTCTCGTGGCCTGAGTTTGACGATGAAGTTTTCGGCGCCGATTACCAGGGTCATTATTCCAACAAACCGCCGCAGGCGCCGCATACTGTGGTTTCGGTTATTTCGACGAACAAGCAGCACCCAGTGCTGACTGGGGTGCGGCCCTCCCAGTTCCGGGCCACGTCTCATCTCTACAAGAATCGGAACGTGTCCCCCACGGTGGTGCCGTTGATGGAAGGGTGGCTGGAAGGGAAGAACAACGTCGAACCGGTTTCATGGGTCAACGAAAACGGGATTCGACGAGCCTTCTACACTTCGCTCGGCAATAGCGCTGATTTTGCTTTGCCGGCCTTTCGGCGACTGCTGATGAACGGGATTCTTTGGAGTCTTCGCGAGCCCATCCCTCCTGCCGAGCCCGAGCCAGCGACGCCGCCCGACCAAGTCCGGCCCCAAGCCGCGGCGCCCGCCCGGCCGTCGGCCGCCAACCCCTTGGATGTCCCTCAGGAGGCGAATTCCCGCCCGCTGAGCCCATCGGAATCCATGTCCCAATTCCAGATAGGAGAAGATCTTGAATGGGAGCAAGTCCTCGCGGAGCCGCAAGTGACTCAGCCGGTGTTCTTGAACTTCGATGAACGCGGGCGCATGTGGGTTGTGGAGTACCGCCAGTACCCCCACCCCGCCGGGTTGAAGATGATGAGCCGAGACAGTGTTTGGAGGAGCGTCTATGACAAAGTGCCTCCTCCTCCACCCAATCACTTCAAAGGATTGGACAGAATCAGCATCCACGAAGACACGGATGGGGATGGGCGATTCGACAAGCACGCCGTTTTCCTAGACGGGCTCAACATCGTCACCTCGGTGGAGCGGGGCAGGGGAGGGGTTTGGGTGCTCAACCCGCCTTACTTGATGTTTTATCCGGATGCCGACAACAACGACGCGCCCGACCGGGATCCCGAGGTGCGGCTGGCGGGCTTTGGACTGGAAGATACCCATTCCGTGGCGAATTCATTGAGATGGGGGCCCGATGGCTGGCTCTATGGGGCCCAGGGAAGCACCGTCACGGGCAACATCTTCGTCTATGGAAGCGATGGAAAACCTTTGAACGCCAACCCGATTTATTCCCAGGGGCAGAACATTTGGAGGTATCACCCGGAGAAGCGTCTTTACGAGGTGTTTTCCGAAGGCGGGGGCAACGCGTTCGGCTGCGAAATCGATGGCAAGGGACGGATTTATTCAGGACATAATGGCGGCGACACGCGCGGTTTTCACTACCTGCAAGGCGCTTACTTGCAAAAGGGTTTTGAGAAGCACGGGCCTCTCTCCAATCCTCACGCCTACGGGTATTTCCCGCCCATGCCGCATCACAACGTCGCGCGGTTCACCCACAATTTCGTGATTTATGAGGGGGGGGCGTTTCCGCCGCGGCATGCCGGGCATTTGTTTGGCGTGGAGCCGATGCAAGGCCGGATCGTGGAAAGCGATTTGCAGATTGATGGCTCTTCCTTTAGGACGCGAGATTTGGGACGCCCCGTGATGTCTAAGGATCGCTGGTTCCGGCCCGTCGATATCAAGGTGGGGCCCGATGGCGCGATCTATGTTTGCGATTGGTATGACCAACAGGTGAACCATTTTCGCAACCACGAAGGCAAGATGGACGCCGCGAACGGCCGCATCTACCGGCTCAAGGCGAAAGGAGCTTCTGCGATCAAACCTTTTGATTTGGGGGCGCAAGGCCCGTCTCAATGGGGCGGTCTCCTCTCCCATTCAAACAAATGGCACAGGCAGACCGCGTTGCGGTTATTCGGGGATCGGCAAGACCGCCAAACCGCCGAGTCGTTGAAGAGGAGGCTCATCGCCGAGACGGGGCAAACGGCTTTGGAATGCCTCTGGGCCATTCATGCGTGCGGGGGATTTGACGAGGCCACGGGTCTCGCGGCCCTGGACCATTCGGATCCTCACGTCAGGGCTTGGGCGGTTCGGTTGTTATGCGATCCGAAGGCGGTCTCACCCGCTGTCGGGAGCAAGTTGGTCAAGATCGCGCTCACTGAATCGAACCTCGAAGTCCGGAACCAGCTCGCGGCTTCGGCGAAGCGCCTGCCTGAGCGAGGGGGAACCAGCGCCCAAGGCGGGAAGCCAGGCGCCGAGGCATCCCATCTGATGGACGGCGGCCTGGGGATCGTTCGCTCCTTGATCAGCCACGACTCGGATGCGGCCGACAACCGCATGCCGCTGCTCCTGTGGTGGGCAATCGAATCCAAACTGGATCATAGCAGTGACTCAGTAGTGTCCATGTTCGAGGACGCGTCCCTCTGGAAGCGCCCTTTAGTTTCGAGGCATTTGCTGGAACGTCTCTCGCGGAGGTTTGCGCAATCCGGAGCGCGCCGCGATTTGTTGCTCTGCGCGCGGCTGTTCGAACTTTCGCCCGACGCATCCTCAACCCGCCTTTTGCTCGCCGGTTTTGAGGCGGCCTACCGAGGTCGTCCCATGACGGGGTTGCCGGCTGAATTGGTGCGTTCGATGTCCCGGCATGGGGTGTCGTCGTTGGCTTTGGGACTGCGCATGGGCCGTGCGGATAGCCTCAAACAAGTCCTGGAGCTGGTGGTTGACGAATCTGCTCCTCGGGATCGACGCATCGAGTTATTGAACGCCCTTTCCGAAAGGACATTTCCGGGGGCGGCAGCCGCCGCGCTGCGAGTATTCCGAGCAAGCGCGGGGGATGATGTATTGCGGCGGGCCGCGCTGCTGGCGATGCAAGTTTACGACAATCCGGAAATAGGGAAGGCGGTGGTGGGGCTCTATCCAAAGCTTGGGAAGGAATCCCTTTCGACGGCGCAATCGATGATTGCCAGCCGGGCTTCCTGGGCGTTCGAGCTTGTCCGAGCAGTGGACAGCAAATGGTCCGGCTGGTCTTCGGGCGCGTTCATTCCTGCTGAGTCCGTTCCTGCCAGCGTCGTTCGCCGCATCAAACAGCATCGTTTGCCTGAGCTGCAGGCTTTAGCCGAGAAGACGTGGCCGAACACGGGTGTGGCGACGACGGCCGCCATGGAGCAGCGGATCGGCAAGCTGGCGGATATCGTTCGCTCAGGGATCGGCGATCCTTATGCGGGACGCACACACTTTCAAAACGCTTGCGGCTCATGCCATAAACTGTTTGGCCTGGGCGCGGATGTGGGGCCGGATCTCACGGTATTTAAGAGGGACGACTTGGAGTCGATGCTTTTGGGCATCGTCAATCCAAACGCCGAGATTCGAGAGGGCTATGAGAGCTATTCAATAGAAACCAAGGATGGACGCTCGCTGGCGGGATTCTTGGTTGAACGACTTCCGGAAGTGGTCGTTTTACGGGGCATGGACGGTCATAACCAGGCGGTGAACAAAGGGGAAATAGAGGAGATGCGCGCCTCGACCCTCTCTCTGATGCCGGAGGGGCTTTTGGATCCTCTCGATGAGACCGGCGTGAGGGATCTCTTCGCCTATCTCCGAAGCACGCAGCCATTGGTTGGGCAATCCACGCGCCGATGATGGTTCCGGCGGCAGTGCATCCGCAAACTGTCGGTGAGCGCGCGGGTGTGTGCGCAACGCCCGCCGCAGCATGCCGGCTTCCCGGACGTTTTTCGGCATGATTTCGACACGGCCGCGAATCGCGGGATCCAGCCCATTTCCACGGGCGACTCGAGGGTGCGCCATTCGGCGGGCGTTTTCGTTTTTGCTTTTGACCAGTCTCTACTTGAAGCCTTTGATCTTGATTTGTTTTACTGTGACACAACATGCGGAACCTCTTTGATTATCTCTCAAGCCATCATGATCGATTCGTTCGGGAATTGTGCGAATACGTCCGGTTTCCCAGTGTCTCGGCTCAACCGAGCCACGCGAAAGATCTTGCGGCCTGCGCCCGGTGGTTGACGGATCATTGCTCCTCCATCGGCTTGAATTCCGAACTTTGTCCCACGGCTGGCAATCCCGTGGTGCTGGCCTCCACCCGCAAGGGAAGAATCGGTAAAAAGCCTCATTTTCTGGTGTACGGCCATTACGACGTTCAGCCTGCTGAACCTTTTGAATTGTGGAAATCGAAGCCTTTCGAGCCCAGGCTGGAGGACGGCAACCTCTTCGCCCGTGGCGCCAGCGACAACAAAGGCCAAAACTTCGCGCACCTGAAGGCGGTGGAAGCTTACCTTAAGACCGGGACGGAATTGCCCTGCGATATCACGTTTCTACTGGAAGGAGAGGAAGAGGTGGGCAGCAAGAGCTTGGCCGAGTTTCTCACGAAGCGAAAAAAGTCTCTTCAGTGCGAGGCGGTGGTGGTTTCTGACACCGGGATTCCAAGCAAGAAAGCACCCGCTTTGACTTATGCCTTGCGGGGAATCGCTGCGTTCGAGTTGATTGTTCACGGGCCCAACCGCGATCTTCATTCGGGCATTTTTGGAGGTTCCGTCAACAACCCGGCCCTGGTGCTGTGTGAGATGCTGGCGCGGCTGAGGGATTCGAAAGGGAGGATTCGCATCCCTGGATTTTACGACGATGTGGTGCCCTTGACCTCCTTCGAGCGCAAGGAACTGGCTCGGCTTCCGTTGAAGGAACGCGATTACCGGCGCTTTCTGGGAGTGCCGGAATTGTTCGGGGAAAAGGGCTACACATCCATGGAACAGCGCACGTCGCGCCCGACGCTGGAGATCAACGGCTTGACGAGCGGCTACCAAGGGGAAGGCAGCAAAACCATCATTCCCGCCTGGGCCCGCGCCAAGGTGACGTGCCGGCTTGTTCCAAATCAAAATCCCGAGAGAATCATCAAGGCAGTTCGCGCGTGTCTCAAGAATCTTTGTCCGCAGTCCGCTCGATTAGAAATCATTCCCGGGCACGGCGCGGAACCTTATTCCACTTCGCCTCAGGGCGCTTATGCTCAAGCGGCATTGAAGGCGGTTGGAGGAGGCTTCGGCCATGCTCCCTTGCTCATGAGGGAGGGCGGTTCGATCCCGATCGTGACCGATTTCAGAAAAATTCTTGGTGTCGACACGTTGTTGGTTGGACTGGGGCTTCCGGATGACAACGCCCATTCACCGAACGAGAAGTTCGATCTCGAATGTTTCCGGAACGGCATGCGGATGGGTGCGTTGTTATGGCAGGAACTCCGCGGGGCCTACAACCTTAAATCGGGAATTGATCCTCGCGGAGATTTGAAAAAGCCTTGATGAGAGAGGCTTGAAGAAGAGGCAGCCATATCCTTAGTGGATCTGATGAGCGATTTGGAAAAGCTTTATCTCCAGTATCTTGCGAAGATTCGCCGGGGGCGATTGCCGTTTTAAAGTTCAAAGTACGAAAGCTGATTCTCGATTCCGAAAGCCGCATGCGCGGGACGCCTGATTTTGGCGGGCTTGGAAGAACTTCCTCAAACGAGCAGACGCTTGACGACTTTCCCGTGCACGTCGGTGAGCCGAAAATCTCTTCCTTGATACCGAACCGTCAGCCTCATGTGGTCTATCCCGAGGAGATGCAGCATGGTGGCGTGGAGATCGTGAACGTGCATGGGTTTCCCGACGGCGTGGTAGCCGAGGTCGTCGGTTTCTCCGTGCGTGATGCCGCCACGGATCCCACCGCCCGCCATCCATATAGAGAAGGCGCGGATGTGGTGATCGCGACCTGGGGGGCCTTTGTCGGTTTGACTCATGGGCGTGCGGCCGAACTCGCCACCCCAAATCACCAACGTATCGTCGAGCATGCCGCGCTCCTTCAGATCGAGGATGAGGGCCGCCGAAGCTCTGTCCGCGGCGCGCGAACAGGTCTCCATATGCTGGTGAAGGCGATCGTGATGGTCCCAGCCGCGTTGGTAGAGGTGAATGAAGCGAACGCCTCGTTCGGCAAGCCGGCGCGCAAGCAGACAGTTGGCAGCGAAGGAGCCATCGGCGCCCTTGGTTCCGTAAAGATCCAGGACTGACCGGGGTTCGTTTGAGAAATCCATCAGTTCCGGGACGCTGGCCTGCATGCGGAAGGCCATTTCATAGGCCTGAATTCGAGTTTCGATCTCGGGGTCCGCGATGGCTCGGTCAAACGAACGGTTCAAGGAATTGATCGTGTTCACGAGCCTCCTTTGGCTTTCGCTCGTCACGCCTGGCGGGTTATTGAGGTAGTGAACCGGCTCCCCTTGAGACCGGAATTCCACGCCTTGAAATCTGCCCGGGAGAAATCCGCTGTGCCATTGACGCGATGCGATGGGCTGTGGATTTCGTCCCGCATGCGATGTGAGCACGACAAAGCCGGGAAGGTTTTCCGATTCGCTGCCCAAGCCGTAGGTGATCCACGATCCCATGCTCGGCCTCCCGGAAATCGAGGTTCCCGTGTTGAAAAAGGTATGGGCTGGATCGTGGTTGATCTGCTCGGTCTGCATCGAACGGATAATGCAAAGATCGTCCGCGATAGCGCCTAGGTTCGGGAAGAGAGCGCTGATTTCCTGGCCGGATTGACCCCACCGTTTGAATGGAAACTGAGGGCCGTAACAAGTGAGTTTTTGATTTTGGAGTTGCGCGATCGGCTGGCCCTTTGAGTAAGATTCGGGCAGCGGCTGGCCGTGCATTTTCGCGAGGAGCGGCTTGTTATCAAACGTCTCGAACTGCGAAGGTCCTCCCGCCATGCAAAGGAAGATCACCCTGCGCGCTTTCGGCGGGAGGTGAAGGGGATTGATCGCGCCCCCGCCTCCTCCGGGTTTGGGTTCGGGCCGTGTGCGAGACTGGGCGAGCAAGTTTGGATCAAGCAATGAACCCAAGGCGACCGAGCCTATCCCTGTCGTGGCTTGACGCAAGAAAGCGCGGCGGGCCAGCCGTTGGGCGATGAACGAGTCGGAAGACATGGCGATCTCAGTCGGATTAAAATCTGACGATAGTTTCGTGCAGGTTTAGAACGGCTCGGCACACCGACGTCCAGGCCGCGAGTTGAGCCCGATCCAGGCTGGAGTCGGCGACCGGTTTGAACCCCGTAGATATCAATTTGCTGGCCAGGCTTGGTTTTTTTTGAAACTCCGCCACATCGGCGTGGTACAATGCGGCTAGGATGCTTGATTCGTCATCCAGTGGGTCACGATGCAAGGTTTGCCTGTATATCCACGCGATCCGCTCGCTTGTCGTGAGGGTTCGGTCTCGAAGGGCAGACTCCGCCAAGGCTCGGGCGGCCTCGACAAACGTGGGATCATTCAACAACGCGAGCGTCGCCAGAGGGGTATTGGACACCGGACGGTCCGCGGCACATTCCTCGCGGCTCGGAGCATCGAAGGCTTTGAGCATCGGATGGAGAAACAGGCGCTGCCAATGGGTGTAAACTCCGCGCCGATACTGGTTCCTTCCTTTGTCGGGATGGTACTCGCGTTTTGGAAAGTTCAAATAGTCCCAATAGCCCTCGGGCTGATAGGGCTTGGCGCTCGGGCCGCCAATATCCGTCGTCAGCAGGCCGCTGAATTTCAGCAGATGATCCCGGACCATTTCCGCGGGAAGGCGGAAACGGGATTGCCTTGCCAAAAGGCGATTGGATGGATCCCGTGCCTCAACGTCAGGCCGCGTGAGCGAGGATTGGCGGTAAGAGGCAGACGTCACCATCAGGCGCGTGATATGCTTGATGTTCCATCCGCTTTGAACGAACTCCAGCGCGAGGAAATCGACCAACTCCGGATGCGTGGGAGGTTCGCCTTGCGTTCCTAGGTCGTCTAAGACTCTGCTCAAGCCCGCGCCAAAGAGGAGTTTCCAGAGCCGGTTGACAAACACCCGGGCCGTCATGGGATTCTCCGGCGAGGCGAGCCAGCGTGCCAGATCGAGCCGAGTGGCCCGGCGATCCGGCGCGGTGGAGTGCGGGAGAAAGTGCGGCACGCTTGGCTCCACGACGGCGCCGGTGGCGTCCATCCAGTCGCCTCGATGGAGCACGCGGGTGACGCGAGGCGTCACCGAGACGGAGATCATCGTGCGCGGCATGTCCGATTGGAGCCGCGCCATTTCAGCTCTGAGATCCTTATGGCGCTTCCAGATGTTCGCGAATTCCGACTTCTTTCCAGCGAACCAGTCCGTGATCTCCTCTCGTTGGAGGTCGGTGCGCGCTGATGGATCGATTGCTAGAAGTTTGGCGATGGCTTTGGGCCATGCGGCCGTGTGGCGGCCCTGGGAGTCGATGATGTGCGAGTTCTCCCAAGCGGCCTGGGCAATCGCGATTCTGGGTCTGATTTTGTCCAAATCCTTCTCCGCGGCCGCGAGAGCCGTCTCCAGCCGCCTCAATTCCTCTTCATGCCGGGGTGTGGGCACAGGCATTTCAGGAGGGCGCGATCCATTTCCGCCTTTGTAAGCGCCCAACTCTTTGAGATCCGCGAAGAAGGCCCCGAATCGGTAAAAGTCCGCCGCGGTGTAGGGGTCGAACTTGTGGTCGTGACACTCCGCGCAGCCCAGAGTGGCGCCCATCCACGCGGTTGACACGCAGCGAACGCGATCGGCCGTGTATTTGGCCAAATACTCAGCATCCTGCGCGCCGCCTTCTTCGGTGGTCATGTTCAGTCGATTGAACCCGGAGGCGATCTTATTTTCGAGCGACGCCGGTGAGAGCAGATCTCCCGCGAGTTGTTGCGCCGTGAATTCGTCGAAAGGCTTATTTTGGTTTAGCGCGGTGATCACATAATCGCGGTAGGGCCAAATGTGGTGCGTTTGATCGCCATGATAACCGACCGTGTCGGCGTATCGAACCAAGTCTAACCAATACATGGCCATGCGCTCTCCGTAATGGGGCGAGCTGAGAAGACGATCCACCGCCCGTTCGTACGCATCCGGCTTGGTTTCGGATAAGAACTCGCCGACTTCTCTTGAATCCGGCGGTAACCCGGTCAGATCCTGGCTCAGGCGGCGCAACAGTATGCGCCGATCCGCCTCGGGTGATGGGGTCAATTTTTCCCGCTCCAACCGGGCGAGGATAAAATGGTCGATCGCATTCCTCGTCCATAAGGCATTCTTAACGGGGGGTATTTCGGATCGCTTTGGCGGTGCATATACCCAATGATTCGCGTAGGGAGCGCCTGAATTCACCCACGCCACGAGGGTCTGCTTTTCAGCTTCGGCCAATCGTTTGATGCCATCCGAGGGAGGCATGGATTCATCAGGATCAGACGAAAATATCCGCCGGACAATTTCGCTCCCAGCCGCGTTTCCTGGGACGATTGCGGCGCGCCCGCCCAGGTCGGCGGTGGCGCCTTCGCGGGTGTCGAGCCGGAGTTTGGCTTTTCGCTTGGCGGCATCAGGACCATGACAAGCGAAGCATTTGTCGGCCAAAATGGGGCGGATATCCCGATTAAAATCCAGCTCTGCCTTCAATTCCATTGACGCGAGGAGCCCCACCAATAAAAGAAGATGGCCTCGGAGCGGATGCATGGCGGGAGTGGTTAGCGGCCGGTCGCGGGAAAGGAGAGGCCAGGAGTTAAAGCATCCGATGGACCGTGTGGAGTAGGGGGCTCTTTGCAGGCTCCGGACGGATAACTCCCAAGGCTAACGTCGTTTGAAAAGGTCGCCAAGATCCGTAGGATTAAGGTCGATGAGACTGATGGAGCTTTCAGGCGCTCGTTCGCCCGCTTTGCGCAATTGATCCGCGACATCTCCGATGGTTTTGGCCGCGTAAAACTTGATCGAACCGGCGGTGATGGAGGATTTGAAGAGCACGACGAGAATGCAATTCTCGTCGATGTTCAGGATCATGAGGTTGGTGACAGAGCCTTGCTGCACCATCGTCGTGAAGTTCTTTTCATCGATCAACGAGGCGATGAATTGCGTCGCGTTGTAGGAGTTGGCGGCGAGGGTCGCGAGTTGGGTGGCGTCACATTGGAGAAAAGCTCCCGACTCGTGGATCAAATAGCCGGCTTTTTCGACCAACAACACCATGTGAGCCGCCGTCTTGGCCCGGAGTGCGTCCAAGGATTGCGTGATCAGGGAAAAATCTTCCTCGTTCAGTTGAGGAAAGGCGGCCATAAGACTAGGCTTTTCGGGAGTGCTCGCTCAAACCGCTCAAGAATTTGCCCAACAACATTCGTGTGATCATGTTGAGTGTTTCAAAAACCCCTTCACACTGGTGGGCGCACGACTCGAAAGACGGAACTTGGACCTCTTTGTTGTTGAGCAGGAATTCCATGTACTCCTTGGGGGCGATGTTCGGGAGGTCCCGCTTGTTGTATTGGAGCACGTACGGAATATCGGCGAGCTTCAGGTTCAACGACTTGAGATTGTCCTCCATGTTCTGGAAGCTCTCGACGTTTTCCTGCATCTTCTCATATTGAGAATCGGCGACGAACACGATTCCATCGACGCCTTTCAAGACTAACTGTCGCGTGGTGTTGTAGATGACTTGTCCAGGCACCGTATAAAGCTGAAACTTCGTTTTGTAGCCCATCACAGACATGGCTTCTATCGGGAGAAAATCGAAGAACAAAGTTCGGTCTGAACTGGTCGCGAGGGAGACTAGTTTGCCTTTTTCCTGGGCCGTTTGAACGTTCTCGTGGACCTTGATCAGATTGGTGGTTTTGCCGCACACCGCAGGTCCGTAATAGACGATCTTAAGCTGCAGCTCTTTCTTGGCTTGGTTGAGGATGGACATAGCTTCAGTTTGACATGGCGCACTTGCTTAGCAGTTCGGCTTGTTCCCTGAGCTTCGCTTTGGGGATCGATGCCCCAGGATTACTGAAGACCAGGAGGTAAAGGGTGTTGGCGGGGATCATGTTGATCTGCACTCCGTCGTGGATGAGTAGAACATGATCAGTCTCCTCGAAATTCAGAGCTTTCAGAAGTTCCACGCCACGCTGATAGGCTCCAGGAACAAATGCGGAGATGAATTCAATGTTGAAACCCACAGGCACCTGGGAGGCCACCACGAAACCGTCGTCCATGGCCACCACGACACCTTGAACTTCCTTCATCGCAGCCAGCATGCCCACGACATCCTCCGCCGTCGCCGGCTTTTTGGAGGCCACGACAGCGGGCGTCGCCGGCTGGGGCTGTTCTGGCTTTGGCTTTTCGACCGGGCTCGAAGCCGGTTGGGAGGGGGTCGGGACGGGCTTTTTTTGAGTCGGGAATAATTCCGGGATGCTCTCGGTGACGGCTATCTGTTTCTGAGTGGTTGTCGGCCTTCTGGAAGCCATGAATACCGGGACCAGCACGGAAAGGGGAATCTCCAGGGGCTCAGGGCCAAACTTGGCGGCGACCGCCGACGGAAGTGGCGGGCTCACCTGCGCTTTAAAATTGGTTCCAGTCAGGGTGAATTTGCCTTTTTTAAGGGCGCTCTCCACCTCGGCTGAGTTCAAAGTCACCTCATGGGGGCTAGATTCAATGCCAGCGCAGCTCTCTTTAAGGGCGCCAGTCGCCGCGGTGAGAATGCTGGCTAGTGGAATCTTTATCACTCCCGGAGCGGCGGACACGCTCGGGGCGGCGGTTGGCGCCGGTTTCACGTTCTGGACGGGCGTCGCAGGGGGAGGCGGCTTTGGCGTGGGTATCGCGGGTTTTGCGGGAGGAGCGGCAGGCGGTGCGGGGCGCAACGACTCCGGAGACGGCAGCGAAAATGCTGGTTTTAAAGGCGCTTGAGGAGTGGGAGGAGCTGGTTCGACGGGGGCTGGGTGTGCAGGGATGGGGGGCGCCACTTCGGGTTGAGGCGTCGCTCCGATGATCGCTTTCTCCGCGATTGGTTCCGCCTTGGCCGCTTTCGCCGCCGGTGCTGGGGTTGGGGCGGGGGGAGCAGGAGGGGTTCGTGGAGCGGAAGGTTCTGGCGCCCGATCCTTCTGGGGTTGAGTTGGCGCAGGTCCCGGCGCCGGTTTGGGCGCGGGAGCGACCGGTCTGACAGGTTTGCCTTTAGGTCCGAACAAGTTTTCTATTTCTTCCGGAACCTCGACTTGCTTCTGATCTGGTCGGCGAGAGATCTGGTTTTCACCGAGATGCTTGAGCACCTCGGACAGAGGCAAGTCGATCAATGCCTCTTCTTGGCCGGCTAAAAAGGTGAGCGACTTGGGAGTGGACCAAGAATAAAGTTCGGCGAAGCTGATGCGAACGGCGCCAAGGGCCAGTTGATCCATCACCTTCGAAAGGGGGACCGTGCATTCGGCGTTGGCGGGGAGTTTTTGCGTTTGGACGGATGCGATGGAAGGCGGCAGTTTTGCAATGATCGGTTTAAGGGCCAGTTTGATATGCGGCCCTTCGGGGATGGGCAGCGGTTCGAAAGTGGTGGCCTTGGCCTGACCTTGCGGCTGGCTTGGCGGCGGCAGGGTTGGGGAAGGCGGACTGCCAGGGGATGGAGCGCGTTGGCTTGATCGGGTATCCGCCGGAGGCTCGGGATCCTTCTTGCCGAATAAATTTTTGAATAGTCCAAACATCCGTTAAGGGAGGTCAGATTCGCATGGATTCGCTTTGGAGTCGATAATAATCCCTAGATTCATCCCCGGATATTGCTGTCATACCGATCGGGACCCTGCCGTCTTTTGGGCTGCGCGAACAACTGGAATCGCATTTTTTTGTGGCGGATTGGCAGACTTTGCTTTGAATTCGAAAGATGGGCTTAAAAACACTCAGGGACAGAAACAGAAAAGACACCAGTTTCGACCTCAAGGCTTACGTGGAACGACGGATCGCGGCTGTGAACGAAGCTTTGGATGAGTTTCTTCCCTCGGTTTCCGCGAAGCCCGCGACTATACACAAGGCGATGCGCTATTCCTTGTTTGCCGGGGGCAAGCGAATGCGTCCGCTGCTTTGCGTTGCAGCCGCCGAGGCTTGCGGAGGTGGGATGGCGGCGTGCCTTCCCGCTGCGTGCGCGGTCGAGTGTGTGCACACGTATTCCTTGATCCATGATGATTTGCCGGCGATGGACAACGATGATTTTCGACGAGGAAAGCCAACCAACCACAAAGTGTTTGGAGAAGGAATCGCGGTTTTGGCGGGCGACGCGTTGCTGACTCAAGCGTTCGAGATCCTTGCGAGCCACGAAGGATCCAAACGATTCGCGCCGCAAACCCTCGTGTTGGAACTGGCGCGGGCATCGGGCTCCCTTCAGTTGATCGCCGGACAGGTCGCCGATTTGGAGGCTGAGGGCAAGGCGCTTTCCGCAAGGTCTTTGCGCTTCATTCACGAACGAAAAACGTCGGCTTTGCTTTGTGCTTCCGTTCGATTGGGAGGCATGAGCGCCAACTGCACGCCTGCCCAACTCGCGGCCTTAACCGACTTCGGGTTCAATGTTGGCCTCGCCTTCCAGGTGATTGATGACATTCTCGACGTGACGCAGTCCAGCGAGTCCTTGGGGAAAACGGCTGGAAAGGACGTTGCGGCCCGAAAAGCAACCTATCCGTCCGTCGTGGGCCTCGAGAAGTCCAAGAAAACAGCCCGCACGTTGACGGAGAAAGCCTACGCAGCTTTGGAGCCGTTCAAGGGCCGGTCCGTTGCCCTCGAAGCCTTGGCGCATTATCTCTTGGAGAGGGATCGCTGATTCACATCGAACGTTTTTCTCTGGAGTGCGTCTATATTTTTGCGGACAATTCCTAAGACGAAGCTATACTGAGAATTGAAAAGTTCAACCACATCCCATTACATCGACTATGACAAAAATACTTGGAGTTTTAATTCTGGTTGGGGCCGGGTTCCTGAGCACAGGTCAGGCCGGAGACAAGGATTGCGCGGTCAAAACCAGCGCGAAGGTGAAAGCTAAGTCCTCTTGCGCGGCGAGCCAGGCCGCGTGCTGTCCCTCGAAAAGCGTCAAGACCGCCAAGGTGACGCCCTTGACCAAGGGGGCGACATTGCTGGCTCGGCGCTGATTCACGCTCTTTTTCGGGGAATACTAGATTTTTTTGACGCGCCAAGAGTGGCATTCTTTTCCTTTCACACCCGCTGACTGCTCGTCAGCGGGTTTTTGTTTTTGCCCTCGCCCGGTTCACGATTAGAGTTTTGGCGGATTTATGACACAATTATTCGACCCCGTGGAGTCAATACTCGAGGACATCCGGCGCGGCAAAATGGTCATCATGGTGGATGACGCCGATCGCGAGAATGAGGGGGATTTGATCATGGCCGCGGAGCATGTGACTCCGGCGGCCGTGAACTTCATGGCCCGCTTTGGCCGCGGGCTTATTTGCGTGCCCACCACGATTGAGAGACTGAAGCAACTCGGCGTGGAGCGCATGGTGGCGCAGAACAGGGACAATTTCAAAACAGACTTCCAGGTCAGCGTAGATGCCGCGAAGGGCATCTCGACCGGCATCAGCGCCGCGGATCGAGCGAGAACGATTCAAGTGATGGCCTCCCCAACCGCCGTTGCGGAGGATCTGACGCAGCCTGGCCATGTCTTTCCGCTGAGGGCCAAACCTGGCGGGGTCTTGCAGCGTGCGGGCCATACGGAAGCCGCCGTGGACTTGGTCCGGTTGGCGGGGTGCAGGCCGATCGGGGTGATTTGCGAGATCATGAACGACGACGGCTCCATGGCGCGGCTCGCCCAGCTTAAACGGTTCGCCGCGAAGTATCGTTTCAAGATTTGTTCCATCGAATCCCTAATCCGCTACCGCAGGGAGAGGGAGAAACTCGTGGAGCATTTGGAGATGGTGAAGCTTCCGACCGAATACGGAGAATTCGATCTGCACCTCTACAAATCACAATTAGATGGCCAGAATCACATTGCTTTGGTGCGAGGGGAGGTGCGGGGCAAAAAAGGAGTGCTGGTGCGAGTTCACAGCGAGTGTTTGACCGGCGATGTTTTTGGATCGAGGCGCTGCGACTGCGGCCCCCAACTGCATCAAGCAATGAGGCAAGTGGCCGAGGAGGGCCAAGGGGTGATCGTTTATATGCGGCAGGAAGGGCGGGGGATCGGGTTGAGAGGGAAAATCCAAGCCTACGCTCTCCAGGAACGGGGCTATGACACCGTTGAGGCGAATTTGAAACTTGGCTTTGGCATGGATCTCAGGGAATATGGCCTCGGCGCGCAGATTTTGTGCGATCTAGGTTTGAAAACCATCCGGCTGCTGACGAACAACCCCAGAAAAGTCGTGGGATTGCAGGGATACGGCCTGGAGATCAAGGAGCAGGTGCCGATTCGAATCGTCCCGAACCCTCATAATGAACGGTATCTCAAAACCAAGCGCGAGAAGCTAGGGCATGTGATATGAACCCATGAGTGGGGGAAAGCGTGCGGGGGCTTGGGCGGTTTCGGCCGCGTCGTCCGCTCAACTTATGCTGAAGAAGAACCCGACCCGGAAGCTGAATGGCAAGGGATTTCGATTTGCCGTTGTCGCCTCGCGGTACAATGCCAAGTTTGTGGATTACATGACCCGGGCCGCGGTGGATTATCTTCGAGATTCGGGCGCGACGAGGGTGGAGGTTTTCCGTGTGCCAGGTGCCTTCGAGATACCGGTCGTGGTCGGAAAACTCATCAAACGGGAGACCCAGCCATACCATGCCGTCATTTGCCTCGGACTCCTCATTCGCGGAGAAACAACGCATGCGGAGCACATTGGGATGGCGGTGACCGAATCTCTGGCCAGGGCCCAGGTGCGGCATGGGGTGCCGTTGATCCACGAAGTGCTCGTGGTCGCAAACGAGTCCCAAGCCGTGGCTCGTTGCCTTGATCCAAAGAAGAATCGCGGAGTGGAAGCGGCCCAAACAGCCGTCTCAATGGCGCGGTTGATGGCCACCCTCCCGCAGTGAATTTTTTTATAATGGGAGCCGGGAAATTCGATTTCATTGAATCAGCGTGAGCGAATTCCTTCAGTTTCATTTGGTGAACTCCGACCCGGGAATCACCTTGGATTTGGTCAGCGGAGTCAATTCGTTGGGACGCGCGGAGGATAATCGGTGCGTGATCTCGGATGACTCAATCTCCTCACACCATGGCTTCCTGGACGTCTCGGACGAACGCGTGGTCTTGCATGACCTTGGTTCCACCAACGGCACTTATGTGGATGGTCGCCAAGTGGTTGAGGCAGTGGTTGTCGCCGGCCAATTATTGAAGTTTGGTTCGGTGGAGTTCCGGTTGGAGGCCAGGACAGTTCGAATCTCCATCCCAGCGGCCAGCCCTCGCGGCGAAGAGCTCTTTCCTGTTTTCGATGACGGTTCGCCGGCGTGTTACCGGCATCAGATGGCTCTCGCGATTGCCCAATGCCAGCAATGCTCCAGAACTTACTGCGGAGATTGTGTCAAATCGTTGAAACTCAAGGTGGGCAACGCGGTGTACCTGTGCCCGGATTGCTCCGGTCGATGCTCATTCCTTGAGCCCACCCCTCCAGCCAAGGGCAGGGCCGCCAACCTGCTCTCAAAAATCGCGAGTGCCTTTCGAGGGCGCAAGTGATGGCCGCGCACGCAGGATTTGGCGATTCAGTAGAGCAAGCGAAGCGAGAGGGTCATTGATTTCCTCCTCTCACCCTGCGGCCTTCGCCCACTCTGCTCAACGACCCGAATCCTGGTCCGCCCGATTAACCTTCAGACCAAGCTCGGGACGTCCATCAAGCCCTAACAGTTTCATGATTCGCGTCGTGGAGGCGGCTTTGTTCAGAGTGTAAAAATGAATGCCCGGCGCCCCCTCCCGAAGGAGTTCGGCGCATTGTTGAGCGGCATAGTCTATGCCGTACTCCGCCGCCCCTGCGTCGTCGTCCTTCAACTCTTCCAACCGCCGGAGCATTGGTTCCGGAATTCTGGCCCCGCACAGCGCGGTAAATTTTTTGATTTGCGAAGCGCTTAAGAACGGAATCACGCCCGGAATGATGGGAACACTGACCCCTTGGCCGGTGAGAAAATCGCGAAACTCAAAGAAATCCCGGTTGTCGAAGAATAGTTGAGTGATCACGAAGTCGGCGCCCTGGTCGATTTTTGCCTTCAGATGCCTCCAGTCCACGTGTTTCCCTTCCTTGCACGCGATATGACCTTCCGGGAATCCCGCGGTGCCGATGGAAAATCCACCGAGTTCGCGAATGAATTGGACGAGCTCCGACGAAAATTCAAATCCGCCTTCGGTTTTCCGAAACTCTCCAACGCCCCCAGGAGGATCCCCGCGCAATGCCAAGATATTCTTGATCCCTAGCGAAGCGGCCTCTTTCAAGACCTCGGAGATTTCTTGGCGGGTGGCGTTGACGCAGGTCAAATGGGACATCGTGGGCAACCCGAATTGGCGCTGGATGCGGTCGACGATCCCCAAAGTCTTGTCCCGTGTGCCGCCTCCGGCGCCGTAAGTGACCGAACAATAATCCGGCCCGGCAGCCATCAGCCCAGGTAGTGTCTTTTCAAACAATGCCTTCTCGCCTTCGTCCGTTTTTGGCGGAAAAAACTCGAATGAAATGGCGGGTTGCCCTTTGCTGAGGCGCTCACGATGAATATCCCGAATAAATCGCATGGGGCAGAATCATGACTGCGCCAAGGTTACACTTCAAGCGGTCAGTGATTTTTGGGTTTGGACCGTCACTAAGGGTCCGTGCAAAAATAACTTCGGATTTTGGCGGGAGCGCTGCCAGGCCAGATGCAAGACGCGAGGAACCCTCCTCCGCCAAGGCTTCGGAGGACAGGGGCGCACCCGCCCGCCGAAGCCCCTTGCCTGCGCCGCGGATGTCGCGGCAGGCGGTTTGGGCGCAGGCAGGTCATTCGTGCCTCG
>SYMW01000025.1 GCA_005805305.1 Verrucomicrobiales bacterium | reverse complement strand
CTGTTGTGCTACCGTTACACCATCGGGCAAACCGGCGAGGTGTTAAACTAAAGATTTCAGTTTGAGAGTCAAGCAACCGCTATGCCCCAAGAGCATCGACTGATTTTAAAGCACGCGGATGTGCCGGGATACACACCGGACCTGGCTTGCTATAAGCGCCATGGGGGTTATGACGCGTTGGGCGCGGCGCTTCGCCTTCCCGTCAAGGAGCTTCCGGATGGGAAGAAGATCACTCCCCAAGAGCAAGTTCGAGAGCAAGTGAAGCTATCCGGATTGCGCGGTCGTGGTGGCGCCGGGTTTTCCTGTGGAATCAAATGGTCCCTCGTCGATCGACGCAGCGGCAAACCGATTTATTTGATCTGCAATGCGGACGAGTCGGAGCCCGGGACTTTTAAGGACCGGCAGATTATTTATAAGGACCCGCACCAGCTTATAGAGGGAATGATCATTTCGTGTTGGGCCAATGATGTGAAGCTGGCGTACATTTATATCCGGGGCGAGTTTGCTGAGGGGGCCAGGATATTGAATCGCGGGCTCAAGGAAGCTCGGGACGCGGGTTACTTGGGAAAGAATATTTTGGGACAGAGTTATGACCTGGAGATTCATGTCCATAGGGGGGCCGGAGCTTACATCTGCGGGGAGGAAACGGGATTGATAGAATCGCTGGAGGGCAAGCGGGCGTATCCGCGCATCAAGCCGCCGTATTTTCCGGCGGTGCTCGGTTTGTACCTGTGCCCAACCATTGTAAACAACGTGGAGACACTCTGCGCTGTGAAGCACATCGTTTCCATGGGAGGAGCCGATTACGCGCTGCTGGGCACGCCAAACAACACGGGGACTCGCATTGTGAGTCTGAGCGGTGACGTGAAGCGGCCTGGATATTTCGAAGTGGAGGTGGGGAAAGCCACGCTGGGGGAGCTCATTTTCCACGAGCATTTTGGCCAGGGCCTGCGCGAGGGGCGGCAGCTCAAAGCGATCATTCCGGGAGGATCCTCCTCCAAAGTTTTGAAGGCGGGGGAGAAGTTCAAACTCAAGCGAATGGGGCCGGACGGCCAGATGAACGCCGTGGAAGTGGATCTCTTGGATTTGCCCTACGATTTCGATTCGTTGCAGTCGGCGGGTACTATGTCGGGTTCGGGCGCGATTATTGTGTTGGACGATACGCGGAGCATGGTCGACACGCTGGCGAACATTGGTGAATTCTACGCGCACGAGAGCTGTGGGCAGTGCACACCTTGCCGGGAAGGTTCGTTATGGATGAGCAAGGCGCTGGAGCGGTTGACGCACGGCCAGGGGCGGAAGCAGGACACCGATTACTTGCTGCACATTGCGCAGAACATCCAAGGGCGCACCATCTGCGCGTTTGGCGAGGCGTGCGCGTGGCCGGTGCTCAGCTTCGTGAAGAAGTTCAAGGACGAGTTTGAAGCCCGAGGCGACCTGCCAAAACCGAGTGCCGGAGGAGGAGGCCATAGTCATTGACGCGTTCCGCCGCATGCAGGCCCTCTGATCACATTTAATCGTGTCAACCCACGCTCCAACGCCCATCAAGCCGGACTCCGCCGCGCCGCCGCCAGTCGAGAAGATCAAGATAAAGGTCGATGGGCGCGACTTGGAGGTTCCCAAGACGATGCCCGACTGGCAGGGCAAGCCTCAGCCCACGACCATGCTCCAGGCCTGCCAGTTGGCGGGCATTGAGATCCCGCATTATTGTTATCATCCCAAACTGCCGATCGCCGGCAATTGCCGCATGTGCCTGGTGGAGTTCGGTACTCCCATGCTGGGCCCGGATCGCAAACCCATTTTGAACGAGGACGGCACCCCGAGAATCGCGAAGTCAGTCCTTCCTTACGAGCCAGGAACGGCGCGAGGCGCCATTGGCTGCGCCACCGCGATTAGTCCTGGCATGGAGATCTATCCCAACTCGCCGGCGACGAAGCAGATGCGTGAGGCGGTCTTGGAATCTTTATTGATCAATCATCCTTTGGATTGCCCCATCTGCGACCAGGCCGGAGAGTGCAAATTGCAGGAGTATTCGGTGGAACACGGGCAGGCCGCGAGCCGGTTTGTGGAAACCAAGGTGCACAAGCCGAAGCAGGTGGATCTCGGGCCCCGGATCATGCTGGACGACGAGCGCTGCATTCTTTGCTCCCGCTGTGTTCGATTCACGAGGGACATCGCCGGGGACGACGCCCTGGGGTTCGTGAATCGAGGCAGTTACAACACGTTAGCCTCTTATCCAGGCCGGTCGTTTGACAACAACTACACTTTGAACACCGTGGACATCTGTCCCGTTGGCGCCCTGACGTCGAAGGATTTCCGGTTTCAGATGCGAGTGTGGTTCCTGCGTGAGGCCAAGAGTTTGTGCGCCAGTTGCGGCACGGGTTGCAACATCACCGTGGGGTCTAGGGAGGAAAAAATTTATCGGTTTGAGCCTCGGGAGAACGACGCGGTGAATTCGTCGTGGATGTGCGACGCGGGCCGTTTGAATTACAAATGGATCGGGAGGGAGGACCGATTGGTCAAGCTCGGCGGAAGCCGTCTGAAGGCCGCGACTTGGACCGGCGCGGTCAAAGAACTGGCGGAGGCGCTGAGAGCGTCGAAGCCAGGAACCCTGGCGATCATCGCCAGCGCCCGACAGACCACCGAGGAGCTGTACTTGATCAAGAAAATCGCCACGCGGTTGGGAGCGGTCACAGACTCCATTCCTCGAGTGGGAGAAGGGGACAAATTATTGGTGAGCCCTGACAAGAATCCAAACAGCAACGGCGCGCGCCTCACCGGGATTTCCGGACCCGCCTTGGGATCGAGCCTTCCTGGGATCGCGGACCGGATCCGATCTGGCGCGATTCGGGGTTTGATTGTGTTTGGGGAGGACGTGACGCGGCACGGCGTGTCTGTGGCGATGCTTCAAGGTTTGGATCTGCTGGTGGTGAGCGATGTGTTGCCCAGTAAGACTGTTGAGCTCGCGCATTATTTGCTCCCTGGCTGCGCACCGGCCGAGAAGCGGGGGAGTTTTGTGAATGTGAAAGGCCGCGCGCAACGCTTCGTGAAGGCTGTGGAGGCTCGGGGGGACGCGAGGCCGGAGTTTGAATGGCTGACGGAGTTGACGGGAGCGTTGGGCGTGGAGAACCCGCCTCGGAGTGTGGAGGGTTGCTTCAATCACCTGGCCAAAGAGATCCCCGCTTTCGGGGGATTGTCCTGGGCTTCGCTGGGAGAGACAGGAGCGGCGGCGGCAATCTGAGATTGGGGAGAATACGCATGCAATTCTTCGACCTCCTGAGCCAGAATGAGCAGTTTCTGCTTTTCAGCGCGCTCAAGGTGCTGGGGGTGTTCCTTGTGGTGCTTCCCATGGTGGGCGCCTCGGTGTTGGCCGAGCGCCGGGTTTCGGCCTGGATACAAGACCGCATTGGTCCAAACAGGGTGGGGCCTCTTGGGTTGCTGCAACCTTTGGCTGATGGCGTCAAGACCATGCTCAAGGAAGACTTCACGCCGAATCACGTGCGGAAGGCTTATTTTTGGCTGGCGCCAGCGATCACCGTGATCCCCGCGTTTCTGACGCTCGCGGTGATTCCATTCGGGTCCCAGCTGGGCTCCCAGAAAATGGTGATTGCGGACTTGAACGTGGGGATTCTCTACACGTTCGGGATCGTTTCTTTGGGGGTCTATGGGATCGTGCTGGCGGGCTATTCCTCGAATTCAAAGTATCCCTTTCTGGGGAGCATCCGAGCGAGCGCCCAGATGATTTCCTATGAGATCGCGATGGGGATGTCCGTCGTGCCGTTGTTCATGCTGGTGGAGAGCCTGAATCTGAGCGAGGTGATTGCCTATCAAGCGGGCGGCGCCTGGCTGGTGTTCAAGCAGCCCTTGGCGTTCGTGATCTTCCTGATTGCGGCGTTCGCCGAGACGAACCGACTGCCCTTCGATTTGCCGGAGTCGGAGACGGAATTGGTGGGAGGCTATCACACGGAATACAGCTCCATGAAGTTCCTTCTGTTTTTCCTTGGTGAATACGCGAATATGATTGCGTCGTCGGCGATGATGGTGACGCTGTTTTTTGGTGGCTGGACGCTCCCCGTGATGGGGTTGGATGCGCCGGCCACGTCGATCCTGGGCGGATTGGCGCACGTGGGGATATTCATTGGGAAGATTGGCCTCCTCATGGGCTTGTTCATATGGGTTCGATGGATGCTGCCACGATTTCGGTATGATCAGCTGATGGACCTGGGGTGGACTCGTTTCATTCCACTCGCGCTCGCGAATATTCTGGTGACGGCGGTTGTGTTGTGGGTGATTCACTGAACGAATTCCATTGAAGAAACCATGATTGTAAACCGCAAAGATCTCAGTTGGTGGGAGCGCCTCTATCTCCCGGCGATCGCGAGCGGCTTCAAGGTGACTCTTCGGCACTTTTTCAAAAAGAAAGTGACGATGCAGTATCCCGAGGAGAAATGGTCTGTTCCCCCCGGATATCGGGGGGCGCCATATCTGGTGAAGGATCAGGAGGGCCGGACGAAGTGTGTCTCTTGCCAGCTTTGCGAGTTCGTTTGTCCGCCGCGTGCGATTTCCATCACACCGCCGGGTCCGGCGGTTCAGACGGACGCGGAGAACGTGGAGAAGCGGCCCCGCGAGTTTGAGATCAACATGCTGCGGTGCATCTTCTGCGGCCTCTGCCAGGAAGTGTGCCCCGAGGAAGCGATATTTTTGATGAAGGATTATTCCCTGAACGGGGAGAGCCGGAAGGAAATGATTTTCAACAAGGACAAGCTTCTGGCGCTTGGCGGGGTGCACAACGATCGGATCATGAAGTGGAAGCAGAAGGCCGTGGAGGCTCGGCGGCAGGAAGTCTTCCCCGTTCAGGAGGCTCGGCCATGACAACCCAGGACGTGTTCTTTTATGTGTTTTCGCTGCTGACCTTGGTGTGCGGCGCGCTGGTGGTTCTCAACCCGTTCAGCCGAAATCCGGTGACCTCCGCGATGTTTCTGGTCTTGACCATCGTCTCGATGGCGGGGCTGTTTGTTTTGTTGCATGCGTTCTTCCTGGCGGCGGTTCAGATCCTGGTGTATGCGGGCGCCGTGATGGTCCTTTTCCTGTTTGTCATCATGCTTCTGGACATCAAGGAGGAGCAGCGCCGGCGCATCAAAACCTTTGGACTGGTGGCGGGCGGAGCGTCAGTGGCCGCCATCGTGGGCATTTTCGCCTATTCGTTGTTCCAGTCCAAACTCGGACCGGCCTCCCCGGCGCCCCTGGTGGCTGGAGCGACTCGTCCTCTCGGGGAGCTGCTTTTTTCTCGGTATCTGCTTCCTTTCGAGATGCTTTCCATCCTGCTGTTGGTGGCGATGGTGGGTGTGATTTTACTCAGCAAGAAGGATCTCAAATGATGCGCGCGGGGTTGGAGCATTACTTGGTCGTCAGCTTTTTGCTATTCAGCCTTGGGTTGCTCGGGGTGGTGGCGAGACGCAATCTGCTGGTGGTTTACATGTCGCTCGAGTTGATGTTGAACGCGGCGAACCTGGCTCTTGTGGCGATGTCGCGTTTCAACGGCAACTTGGACGGCCAGGTGCTCGTGTTTTTCATAATCACCGTCGCCGCGGCGGAGGTCGCGGTGGGATTGGCGTTGATCGTGGCGTTGTATCGCCGGCGCCAGTCGGCGCACGTCGAAGATCTCGCTTCACTGAAACTGTGATCCTCGAGACATGATGCTTCAACACATTGCCTGGATCGTTCTGTTCGCTCCACTGGCGGCCGCCGCGTTGATCGCTTTGGCGACGCGGCGGGACGATCGTTTGAGCGCCCAGATCTCGATTGCCGCGTCGGCCGTGGCGTTCGCGGGGAGTTTGATTTTGTTCCTTGCCTTCGACCGATTTGAACTGGCGTGGTCGTGGTTGAACGTCGGGCCATTGAAGGTGGATCTCGGGTTCAAGTTTGACGCCCTGAGCGGTCTCATGCTGCTGGTGGTTACGGGGGTGGGGACCGCGATCCATGTTTATTCTTTTGGCTACATGCAGGGAGATCGCTCCTTTGCCCGGTTTTTCGCGTCGATGAGTCTGTTCATGTTTTCGATGCTGGGGATTGTGGTCTCGAACAACCTGGCCCAGATGTTTGTCTTTTGGGAGTTGGTTGGGGTGAGCAGTTATTTATTGATTGGATTTTGGTATGAGCGCCCCGCTGCGGCGGATGCCTCCAAGAAGGCGTTCATTGCGAATCGGGTGGGGGACTTCGGGTTCTTGCTCGGGATTCTGATGGTGTGGGGGCTTCTGGGAACGGTTCGATTTGATGAATTGGAGGCTCGATTGCGGACGGATCCGGGGGCCATGGGCGCCGCGGCGACTGTCGCGGGGTTGCTGCTTTTTTGCGGCGCTGTGGGGAAGTCCGCTCAGTTTCCGCTGCATGTGTGGCTTCCGGACGCCATGGAGGGGCCAACCCCCGTCAGCGCTTTGATTCACGCGGCGACCATGGTGGCGGCAGGCGTGTTCATGCTATGCCGGGTGTTTTTCCTCTTGAACGTTCCTGATTCCTCGGCGTTGCCCGTCATCGCCTGGATTGGGGGCGGCACAGGGTTGCTGGCGGCGTTGATCGCGGTGCAGCAGGATGACATCAAGCGAATCCTGGCTTACTCGACCCTTTCACAACTGGGAATGATGGTGATGGCCGTCGGGCTTGGGGGGCCTGGTCCCGCGATGTATCACCTCGTCACGCACGCCTTTTTCAAGGCCTTGTTGTTCCTGGGGGCGGGTTCGGTGATTCACGCGATGCATCATGAGCAGGACATATGGAAAATGGGCCGTCTCAGCCAGCGTCTCCCGGTGACTTGCAAAACGTTTTTGATCGGCGCCCTGGCGCTTTGCGGCGTTCCTCCGTTCAGCGGATTTTACAGCAAGGATGCCATTCTAGCCCAGGGATTCGAGCACAACACATGGTTGTTCCTGCTGGCGGTTTTCACCGCGTGGCTGACGACTTTCTATATGAGCCGGCTCGTGATTGTGGCGTTTTTCGGCGGCCCGAAATCGAGCGGTGCCGAGGAAGCCCACGAATCCCCGGGGATTATGACGAGCCCGTTGATTTTCCTGGCCGTCCCGAGCGTGGTCGCGGGCATAGCCGGCATCCCTGGGCGTCTGTCCACGCAGTTTGGCGCTGCCGCGGAAGGGGCACATGGGCCGGCTGGATTCGCGGCATTGTTCGAGCCCTTCAGTCATTCGCCCCTGCCCGCGTTTCTGGGATTGCTGGTGTTCATGCTGGGTGTTGCGGCGGCCTGCTCTTTCTACTGGGGCGCGAAGGAAGATCCCCTCCCATCGAAGCTCGGCTGGTTCGCGCGGGCGATGAAGGATCGGTTCTACTTCGACGAGATCTACTCCGCGCTGGTGCGGTTGACACAGGAGACTATCGCCACGGCGGCCGCATGGTTCGATCGATGGATCCTCTCTGGGTTGATGGTGCGAGGAGCGCACGGCACGACTGAGCTGGTTGGGAGAGCTTTGAGGCTGGCGCAGACCGGCAATCTCCAGACCTATGCCTTGCTGCTGGCATTTGGGGTGGCCTGGATGTTGTTTTACGCGCTCGTCGCGCGCTGAGCCGAGATGTTCGAGAATTTATTGCCATGTCCCCGTTGACCCTGATTATTTTACTGCCCCTCCTCGCTGCGGTTGGCGTGGCGTTTGTGCCGAGGAGCTTCCGTCTCCTGATTCGCTTCACGGCTCTGTTGTCCACGTTCGTTCCCATGATCGTGAGCCTGGCGCTCTTCGTGATGTTCGACACGGCCCAAGGCGGTGTTCAATTTGGGCAGAAGGCGGATTGGGTGCCCTCTCTTGGGATTCAGTTTTATGTGGGGGTGGATGGCATCAACGTTTGCCTTGTGTTGCTCGCCACCATCGTTGCGTTCGCGGCCGCCTGTGTTTCCTGGGAGATTCAACAACGCGAGAAGGAGTATTACATCCTCTTGCTGTTGATGGCCGGAGGCATCATGGGCGCGTTTGCCTCCCTGGATTTGTTCCTGTTCTATTTCTTCCATGAGCTCGCGCTGGTGCCGACGTTCATCATGATTGGCGTCTGGGGGCGGGGTGCGGATAAGAATTACGCCACTTTCAAAATCACCTTGTACCTCAGCTTGGGGGCTCTCATTGCGTTGATTGGGCTGATCGCTCTGTATCAGAACTCGGGTCTGCGCACCTTCGACATGATCGAATTGGCGAGGCAATTGAAGGAGCGTCCGCTCTCGACGTCCACGCAGCAGTTCATATTTCCATGGCTGATGTTTGGGTTTGGAATCCTGGTTTCTCTGTGGCCGTTTCACACATGGGCCCCATTGGGGTATGGCGCCGCGCCCACCGCTGTCTCCATGCTGCACGCCGGGGTGTTGAAGAAGTTTGGATTGTATGGGCTCATCCGCGTGGCCCTGCCGATGCTGCCCGAGGGTGCGGCGAGCTGGGTTCATTGGCTGGTGGCGTTGAGTCTCGGCAACATCATCTATTGCGGGTTCGTGGCGATGCGTCAGAAGGATCTGAACCTATTGATCGGCAATTCCAGCGTGGCCCATATGGGGTTTGCGTTCCTGGGGATCGCGAGTTTCAACGTCCTAGGAGTCACGGGCGCCGTGGTGGTAATGGTGGCGCACGGATTGCTCGCCGCCTTGAGCTTTGGCTTGACCGGTTATTTGTATCAGACGGCCAAAACATTGGAGATGGACCGGCTTGGCGGCCTGCTGAGAGGGATGCCTTTCGTGGGAACCGTCTCCATCATGGCCATGATGGCTGGATGCGGCTTGCCTGGTTTCGCCAATTTTGTTGGGGAAGCCATGGTGTTTTTCGGCATTTGGAAGGTTTATCCCATGGCGACGGTGGCGGCGTGTTGGGGCGCATTGGTGATCGGGGCGGTCTACATGCTGCGGGCGGTGAGGGTCGTGTGGCACGGCGCCAGCGCGCCCATCGGCGATGCCGGGACGGTTGCCTGGGTGGACGCACCGCATTGGTGGCGCCGGTTGCCGTATCTTCTCTTGCTCTCGTTTCTCATTTTATTCGGCGCGATTCCGAGGCTCTTGACCGACAAGATCCAGCCTGAGGTCGCCCGCTTGTTGCCCGTTCAGAAGCAGTTGCCCGTGCCAAGCTTGGCGGTGAAGAGCTCTCCATCGGAATCCCCCAAACCTTTTTCGCCGGCGCCTCTCGCGGCCGTGGCCGTTTCAGATTCGATTTTTCAACACCCAGGGGAGGCCCGGCACCGAACCGAAAGGAACGACCCATAATGGTCATGCAACATCTGTCATCGCGCTTTGAGGAGAGGCGGATCCTTGATTTGCCGCGGCGGAGCTTTCGAGCTCAAGCGGGCAATGGTTTCCAACACATTTCAGAGAGATGAGCGTCTCCTATCTATTCCTGGAAATCGCCGTGGTTTTGAGTGGCTTGGGCTTGTTGCTCGTCGATTTGTGGACGCCAGCGGAGCACAAGCGTGGATTGGGCTACATGGCAGCAGGAGCGGCGGCCTTGATCCTGGCGTTTAGTTTTTCGAAAATCGTCGATCCAGGCGTTTCGGTCGCGGCTTTTGGAGGATCCTTTACCCAGGATGCCCTGGCGCTGTTCTTCAAGCGCTTTTTCCTGCTTGCGGCAGTGCTCATTCTTCTCATGGAGGTGGAGTTTTCGGACAGGATCACGGCCGGCATCACGGAGTATTACGCGCTCACGCTGTTCGCGCTCGCCGGCATGATGGTCGCGGCTTCCGTGAACGATTTCGCGTTGCTGTTTGTCTCGTTGGAACTGATGGCGGTGACGTTTTATGTGCTGACCAGTTTTCAGCGAACGCGGTTGGGTTCCTTGGAGGCGGGCGTGAAGTATTTGATCCTTGGAGCGGTTTCCTCGGCGATTCTTGTGTATGGCATTGCGCTGATCTACGGGAGCGCTGGAACCATGAATTTCACAAAGATTGCCGATAAGGCCGAGTTGTTGAAGGAGAGCAAGATAGCGGTTTTCGGATTCCTTCTGGTATTGGTGGGACTGGGATTCAAGGTCGCCGTGGTGCCGATGCAGATTTGGGCGCCGGATGTCTACCAGGGAGCGCCGACCCCGACGAGCGCCTTTTTGGCAGTGGGTTCGAAGGCGGCTGGGTTTGCCTTGTTGTTGCGCGTGCTGCATGGCGCGGCTCCCGAACTGCTTCTTTCTTGGGAACGATTGCTCATGATTCTTTCGGGGTTGACGATCCTGTATGGGAGTCTCTGCGCCATCCCACAACGAAACCTGAAGAGGCTGCTGGGTTACTCCAGCATCGCGAACGCGGGGTATTTGTTCCTCGGGATCAGCGCCGGCACAGTGGCTGGAGTTTCAGCCATACTTTACTATTTGGCGGGGTATTTGTTCGCGGTGGTCGCCGCGTTTTTTGTGATCTGCATTGTTTCGAAAGCGAACGATTCCGAGGACATCTCGGAGTTCGCCGGGCTCTCGAAGCACTCGCCGTTTTTGGCTTCGGTGCTGGCGCTTTCGATGGTCTCCCTGGCGGGAGTGCCTCCGATGGCGGGCTTTTTTGGAAAATTTCTCCTGCTTAAGTCGGCCGCGGAGCAGGCCGTGTCTTACCCGGGTTATTATGTGCTGCTTGGGGTCGCTATTATTGGCGTGGTGATTTCCCTTTACTACTATTTCGAAGTGGTCAGGGCCATTTATTGGTCTCCCGGATCCCAGGATCGCCGTGTCATCATCCTCTCCAAACCCGCGAAATTGGCCTTATGGACGTGTGCGGCGGGGATGGTCTTAGTCGGTGTTTTCCCGAATCTGGTGGCACGGGCAACCGACGCGGCGGCGGCGGCGTTGAAGTTTTGAACCTTGAGACGGCAGTTGCTCCTGGGAGCTCTTCGCAAGATCGTGGTGGTCAGGTTTTTCCGAATCACTCACCAGATCCGCAAGGGATATGATCGCTCTTGGCAAAAGCTTTCTCATCCAGGTTTTGGCAAATCTCCAAATCTCAGAGCTTCTGACGCAATTTGTGAAAAAGAATGGAGTGTTCGTTTCCCGCAAAACAGCCCCTCTCCCCGTGCCTTCTCCCCATCGGATAGGGCGAGGGAGTTGGTTGCAGTGAGGATTTCAAGGAAAAGGAAAGCGATTTGTTGGCAACGAATCCCCCCTTCTTTTCTGAGGTTTGAGCTCCAAGAGGCTCATCTGTCGGTTTAAGGTTGGAGTCACGGCGTTTGCGCCAGCGCTTGTTTCACTTTGCTGAGCAACTCCAGGCTCGTAAACGGCTTTTGGAGGAACTGGACATCTCTGGATCCCAATCCTGATCGTTTAAAGTCGGAGGGCGTGTAGCCCGAGGAACAGATGATATTGAGATCGGGGTCGATAACCCGCAGCTTCTCGATCAGTTCTCGTCCGCTCATGTTCGGCATGACGATATCCGTGATGACGAGGTCAATGGCATCGGCGGCCTTCTTAAAGCGCCGGAGGGCTTCCTCGCCGTTTTTCGCGGTGATGACGGAGTAGCCGGAAGAGCTTAAGATGGTCTCGCCCATGGTGAGGAGCATTTCTTCGTCATCCACGAACAGGATTGTGCCGGAATTCTTCCCAGCGAGGTCTTTGTCGCGATCGTGGACCTCTTTCACGGTTGTGGGAAGTGATGGCATGTGGATCGTGACGCAGCATCCTTCGCCGGGTTCGCTCGCGATTCCGACGCGTCCCCCGTGGTTGGTGATGATTCCATACACCCATGTGAGGCCAAGACCTCGATGAGGCGGGTTGGCTTTCGTGGTGAAAAATGGCTCGAACACGCGCGGCAGGATGTCCCCCTCGATGCCCGGCCCGGTATCCACGATTTCAATCCTCACAAAACTTCCCTTGGGAATGCCCTGTGGCGGGGTTGTGCCTTCCGACTCTATTTGGACATTGGCCGTCTTGATGCTGATGGTTCCCGATTCGCCGACGGCTTGAATGGCGTTATCCAGGATTTTGACGATGGCTTGCTGGAACTTCGCCTCGTCGAAAATGGCCGCGTGGATATGTTTCTTCAGATCCAGCCGCCAGGCAATGTTACTGGAAACGCTCTTTTGCAGGATTTCCACGGTCTGCCGCAAGATGGAGTTGAGGTTGCCGGCAACGTGGGCCCGGGTGTCTTTCTCCTGTCTGCTGAACGCGGCGAGATCATGCGCGATCTCGGCTGCGCGCTCCGCCGATTTTTCCACGGCCAGCAGCGAGGGTCTCCACGGGTGGGTGGGCTCCGTCTGGCTGAGGAGATGAGACGTATGCCCGAGAATGTTCGTCAGGGCATTGTTGAAATCCAGGGAAACGGTCCTTGTCAACTGGAGCGCGCAGTCGAGCTTCTGTTTCAAGAAGGCGGAGGTATCCGTCGTGGAAGCCTCCGAAACCTTGTCGGGCTTTTGCTCTTCCTGCTTTGGAGGCTCGAGTTTGGGTGTCTCTTGCTTCGCGGGTTCCGGTTTGGGGAGTTCGGCTTTCTTTGGAGCTGGATCCTCAGCGACGCGAAAGAATTGCAGCAACCGATAATCCTCGCCGTCGACCCTGAGAGGCGAGCGCGTGAGCATGTAGGGCTGGTTAGGGCCTGATTTGACTCGGAGAGTTCGGAGCACTCGATGGTTTCGATTGGATTCGGGCTCCCCTGATTCGAAATCGATCACTGAGGCGCCATCAAGGACGGATAAGAGAGTTTGTAGTTTGGGGCGGGAAAGGGGACCGATCCCAAGCCAAGACCTCGCGCATTTGTTGGACAGGACGATGTGGCCTGTTTGGTCTAGCAGCAGCGAAGGCCAGGGAGCTTCCTCCAGGATGGTGAGTGATGAGATATCCATTCGAGCTCAGATTCTACTTCTTAGGCTTTACTTTGACAGGAACTTGTCGCGATCCACGAGCAGAGGTTCGTGCGAAGCTCACTTGGCGCATTGGTCTGGCAGGCCCTTGCCCCGGGGGCACGAAACTCCTGGCTCGATTCGCTCCGGAGTTATTTTGTTAAAATGCTGATCCATGGTCCCTCAGATTTTGATCGCCGCCAGCTCGCGGACCGCTTCGGCGGTTGCGAGAGACGGCAACGATGAGAGTTGGCGAAGGAACGACGTGATCAATCGCGCCATATTGTCTGAGTGGATCCGGGCTTCACGCAACACTTCCCCGTGTGAAATGACCTGGCTGCCGATGCCAGCCGCTTGATTCGTAATGAAAGAGATGCCGGCGACCCTGAGTCCGCACCTCCGCGCCACGATGGCCTCCGGCACGGTGCTCATTCCCACTGCGTCGGCACCCAAGCGCCGGAACGCCCTGATTTCCGCCGGGGTTTCATAGGAAGGCCCGCTCACGGCGATGTAGACACCTTTGCGGCACTTGATCTTCTCCTCGCGTGCCGAGTTGGCCAGCACGTTCAGCAGTTCGGTGTCGTAGGTTTGGGTGAGATCCACAAACTGTCCCCCGGGCTCCTCGGCAGTGCCGCGCAGAGGATTAGCCCCCATGAAGTTGATGTGGTCCTGGATCGCCATGAAATCGCCCGGGCGAAGTGTCCTCAGGATGCCGCCCGCGGCGTTCGTCAGGAGAAGGATTTTCACACCCGCCGCCGCCAGCACTCGAATCGGAAACGTAATGGTTTCCATCGAGTGCCCTTCGTAATAATGGGCACGGCCGCACAGCAGCAAGACCCCGGTCTGGTTGAAGCCGGTCCTGATCACAATCCCCTGATGACCATCGACCGTCGTGCTCGGAAACCCTGGCAATTCGGCGTAGGGGATGATGGCTTCCCGGACAACACGGTTTGCCAATTCGTCAAATCCACTGCCCAACACGACGGCTACAGGGGGGATGGCCTTGATTTTGCCGATCAAGACCTGAGCGGTGCGCTCCGGGTGGAGAGGCCCTCGCCGATCAGGCCTCGATTTGAGTTCCCTTTTCATTCTTCGCTCCTGGTGGGCGCCGGTGCAATGCTTGAGCGCTATACATCGGTTCAACTCACGTGTCCCTTGAGGTTGAGACCAATCCATGGTTTCCCGGCTGTTTCCTTTCGCCTTCGGCCCAGCCTTCGCTTTCCATGAGGTGGAGGCGCTTCCCAATCTGGAGCGTTGCCAGAAAACCCTCCGCCCGGGCGGGATCATTCAGAACGACGATGCCTTCGCGGATCCGGGGCCGGGGGTGGCCTTCGAGGACGATAGGAAACTGCTTCCGGACTCGTCTGGCGAACGTGTCGAATGTATCGAAACCCTTTGCGTTCATCGATGGGCGATTCGTCAACCTGAAGAGCCCCGAGGATCCGGGGCACGCCTGCCTCATTAACTCCAGCGTCAAACGCCCCAAGGTGTGCCGGGGATTAATCTCCACGATAGGCTTGAGCTTGAACTCGCCGCGAGCAGTTTTGAAGATTAAAGCGTCAATTCCAGCCGGACCCTGGAATCCCGCCGCTCTGAATTCCTTTTCGAGCATGACAACAGCCTGATGCAGGCATCGATGGATTTCCCCCGCATCACGAACCTGCGGGTGGAGCCACCTGAGGACGCTGGCTGGGACGGATCGCGCGTGGTTCGGCTCCGCCCAGTTCGAATGAAATTGCCCCCTCAAATCGTTTTGCAACCCTGTGAATCCCACGATCCCAATGCCGCGGGGCTCCATTTCCAATTGGATCGAAAAATCCATCACCCGATCCAGCCAGGGTTCAATAACCAAGGGATGTCCCTGGCCCATCGCCCGTTCCATCCATCTCTTTTGCCCGGATTGCAGATCCGGCTCCCATAATCGGATCATGTTGTGGCCGGCCAATCCGAAAGATTCTTTTGCGACGACACGATGATGGCCCCGCGCTCGAATGGCGGCAATCGCCGCGAGTGCTTCATCGATTGTGTTCACGGCCAATCCCGCTTCCAATTCCGAGCAGAACCAAGGAGGGGAGTCTTTCGAACTCACGAGCCGCCGCAGCAGGTCCGCGCTCCACGCTTTTGAATAGAATTTCTTGATGTTTTCCAGGGCGGTCAGGGGCGTTCCTTCCACACCGCCCACCACATTGGCGGCCAACGGAGCCAACAGTTTGGCGCTCTCCGGTCCCCATGCCCAAGGCCGCAAGCCTCCCAGTTTTCTGCGTGCCAGAGGGCTCGTCGGATCCGAGCAATCCTGGGACAGCGCCAGTTCAGGCAACTGAAACCCCGCTTCTTTCAGGCGGCTCAAAAAAGCGGTTGATGGCAGCTCGTTCATAAGCGCCACATCATCCTGCTTGCACAGAAAGAGTGGAAGGATCTCAAGATCTCTTCGGAGAATGGCTTGTGGTCGCGAGGGGGTGAACCCGGGGCCTTTTGCAATGTATTCCTCCGCGAATGGATTGAACACGTAGACCCTTGGGGTGCGGCCTTTCGATTGAGCGAAAACGGACAAGTTTTCGATAAAACTATTGTCCAGGCCCGCTTCTTGTCGTCCGTCCGCTTGAAACCAAGGCCCCTTGGCGCGGTTCGGGGAGAGCGGATACTTCAATTGAGCGCAAAAAGCGTCCCAATCACTCTGACCAGGCTGTTTCCATCGACGAAACCATTTTAACCCGTGCGCCACGTGGGCGATTTCGTCTTGATAAATATTCTGCAGGAGTCGAGCGGTTTCCAGGTCTCCCACTGTTTCGAATTCCTTGGTGAACTGCCGGCAAAAGTCCAGGTTTGCCTGTTCGAAAGTGAGGCTCAGACCAGCCACGTAATCCATGGGAGTGGTCATGGGCGACACCGCCCGCCAAAAGTAACCGCTCACGGGAATGGCGCCAAACTCGACGCCGCTCTGCTTCATCCGCGCCAAGTAGAGCCTAGTGTGGTTCTGCTCGTCCTTCAAGGTCTCCAGCACGCCCCTTCTAAAAGCCGGCGGTGCCGCTGGAAACCGCAGCAAAACCAGGGCCATGAGCTCGGTCGCCAGCAACTCGTGGTTTGCGAAGAAATGCAACAGCCGTCCCCGCTCGTCGTTCCGATCAAGAAAACGTTTTTTAGGGAATTCGGATTTTCCCGTCCCGCTAGGCTTGAAAACCAACTCCCTTGGCCTTCCGGGCATGGCGGGGGCTGATTCCAGTGGCGCGCCAGGTTGCGTATCGACGATCCCGACCGGACATCTCAACTTGTCCTCGAGCGTCGTCGCGAACAACACTTGTTCGGCAAACTCACGAAGTTCCATGGCTTGATCTTGCTTGACTTGACCCAAGGGGAGCAACCGTGGAATCGCGGCGACACGCCCAGCGCCACAAACCAAAGGGTTGGCTTCCGGCCGTTGGCTTCTGTATAAAACGCCCGTGAATGTTGACGCGATTCTACAGCATTTGAACTCGGAGAACGTGGATTGCATTCTGATCGGCGGGATGAATTTTCTGTTGCGCCATGTTCCAGAATTGACCTTTGACGTGGATGTTTGGGTGAGAGATGACCGGGATAACCTCGCCCGGTTGAACCGATCCCTGTTGAAATTGGGTGCGGCTTGGGGCCCCACGGAAAAGGACTGGAAACCGGTCCCCCAGGACGCGGTTTGGCTCTTGTCTCAGCCCGTGTTTTGTTTGACCACGAATCATGGGGCTTTGGATGTTTTCCGCGACGTGCTCGGCCTGCAGGGGCGCTACGCGGAGTGCAAGGCCCGGGCGACTCTATCGGAAACGGCCGGTGGCGCGGCATTTTGGGGGCTGTCGGATGGGGACATGCTAACGTGCCAGTTGGCATTGCCCGAGGAGCATCGAAGAAGCCGCCGAATCGAAATCCTGCGCGCGGCTTTGAACCTTAAAACGGCAGTTGATCCTCGTGGAGATGTGCAAAGGCCTGGATGAGAAAGGCTTGACAAAGAGGGAGGCATATCCGTTGTGGATCTGGTGACTGATATGGAAAAACGTGATCAACAGGATCTTGCGAAGATTCGCTTTGGGCAACTGCCGTTCTAAGGTTGAAGGAATCGCAAGAGAAAGCCAATTGAGCCGTGGACATTGCCCAGATTAAAAAACTCGAGGAAGCCAAGCGTGAAGCCGCCTCCGACCCCATCCAGCGCTGGCGCCATATCCAGGAGGCCATCAGTTGGGCGGAAGCGAACATGCCACTGGAACAGCGACGGAACCGGCCACGAGCGCCTCATTCAGCCGCTCTGAAACTGGGGAGCCAGCCGGCGGCCGATGCCTCACCGGAGCCTTGTGGGGGGCAGGAGAAAGGAACAAACCAGGCGGCCGCGGTTGCAGGCGATTGTCTCCCGCCTCAACGCGGCAGCGTCACCGTGAACTCAGATCCTTTTCCGAAGGCGCTTGTCACGGATACTTCCCCTCCAAGCAACTGACAAAACTTGCGGCAAATCACCAGACCCAATCCGGTGCCGCCGTAATTTGCCGAGGTCGATTTGTCGGCCTGTGAAAAAGCCTGAAACAGCTTTGCCAGTTGGTCCGGCGTCATCCCGATGCCGGTGTCGGCGATGCGAAAGACCACCTGGGATTCGACTGAAACGCGCAGGGTGACCACTCCCGATTTTGTGAATTTGGTCGCGTTGCTCAAAAGGTTGAGCAGGACTTGTTTCACTTTCGCGCGGTCGCAGTTCATCGATCCGATGCTCGGAGGGCGCTCGATTTTGAATGTGTTCCCGTTATGGCGGAGCAAGGGCTGGATCATGACGCGAACTTCTTCGATCAGTTGTTCAATCGCGAAAATTTCCAGAACGACATCCATCTTTCCTGCCTCGATTTTTGACAGGTCTAGAAGGGCAGACACGACGCTGAGTTGATGCTGGGCGACGGAGTGTATTCTTTCGAGGTCTGGCAGCATATCCTTGCCGGATCTTGTCGCGGCTTCCTCGATCAACATGCTGGAATAACCGATGATGGCATTGAGGGGCGTGCGAATCTCATGGCTCATGTGGGCGAGAAATTCCGATTTGGCCTGGTTTGCCAAAACGGCCGCCTCGCGCCGGATTTCCTCTTGATGGGCGATGGAGACTGAATCTTCGTAGCGATTCGTCAACGACCGGAGCCGCCTCGAGAGCGCTTTCGTGATGGCGGTCAGGATGGAAGTCGCCAGATCCGGGGCCTCGCGAGCGAGATTGTCGAACATTGCCCCGCTCAACTGCAGCAGTTTGCTGGGGCTGGACGCGCGCACGGTGGCTGACCGGAGGCCCGGATCAAGCAAGGAAACTTCACCGAAAAACTCCTCCGAATGGATCGTGGACAGGGGGCACTCTTTGCCATCGACTTCCGTCGTGACCGCCAGATCGCCCTCCAGCAAGATGTACATTCCATCGCTCCGATCCCCCTTCCTGAAGAGTGTTTCGCCCTGGGCCAAATCGACTTCATTCGTTCGCTTGATCAAGGCCTCCACTTGATCGTCGGTGGCGTGCGCCAGGATTTTCGCGGTGCGAAGGAGTTGGATGCGTGATTTCATGCGCTCAGCGCTAGGCGCCGAGGCAGCTACTCAAACCTCTTTTCTTCCATTTGGAAAGCACGACAAATTTGCTTGGATGAGCATCTTCGATTCGATGGGTCGTCTTGGGTTGATCTTCTTGTGCCGGATCTTGCGAAGATTCACCAGGGGCAACTGCCGTTTTAAGGATCACGGGTGCGCTGGCAGCTCCCATTGGCTCAATTCCCAAAAAGGGACGGCCAGCTCGGCCGAGTGGGGACCTCCGCGCGATCCACGATCAAGATTTGGGATTCCGGCGGGGAGACCTCGGAGTCAATCGCTTCTTGGGCGAGCCTCAACACCAGCGTGTCCCGGACTCGCCTCAAGCTTTCCACTTCCCTTTTAGCTCGAACATACCGCTCGATTTTCGAGGCCGTGTGGTTGTCAATCTCCAGGCTTTCTCTCATTTTTTGTTGGATCGCTTCCTTGAGTTCCTGTTGGCGAGCGACTTCACCCTCCAAACCCCTTATGATGCCTTTGACACGCCGGTCGATTTGTTCGCGAGTCTGTTTGCACGTTCTCTCCAAAGCCAGCACTTCGGGTGCTGGTCTCCAAGATCTACCTTGGCGGAGGTGAGTTGCCTTTCGGTGGAATTCATCTCAACTAAGAGCGATTCCAGGATCTTGTCGGAGTTGAGGGACCAGGGCATTGAATTCGCCCGATGATCCACAGGGATGCGCAATAGTTGGTGCAGCAAGCTTTGGAAATGCATGGATTGCTTCTCAATGCCGGCTTTCTCTTCCTCCAGCGCGCGCCGTCGCGCCTCGGATTCCTGCCGGACATCAGAGTTCTCGTCGAGGCTGACAAACGCCAACTCTTTCCTCAATTCGCCCAGGTTATCTTCTCTCTCAAGGAGTTCTCGCTTTTGCTGGTCCAGCCGAGCCGCAAGCGCTGTCACTCCGCGGCGCTGCGATGCGTCACGCGGGGTGAGCCGCGATTGGGCGTAGCTTTCCGCCAGGGCATTCGCGATCGCGGCGGCTTGGGAGGGCTCTTGATCGCGGACTTCGATTGCAATGAGTGTGGTGTTTCTTAACTGTCGCACCCGCACTCGCTTCATCAGCGCGGCATAAGTCTCCGCCTGAGTCAGCGGTTTTGGGCGTCCGCTCTGCTTCGCGAAACTCTCCGCAAGCCGGAAATGTTGCATCACTGGAGTTAGAACCGTCTTTGACCGAATTTTCTCCAGGTGCGTTTGAATGAAATAGGGATCGTAGGCTCGGTCCACGGCGTATCCCGGCAAGTCCCTCTCGCCTTGGACTGACTTTGAGATGTCGATGCGGGCCGTGGCTTTGTATAATCGAGGAGCGAACGCCGGATTCGCCAGGAGGAGCACCATGCAGACACCGCCCGCCAGCGCGAGGAATATCCAGAAACGCCGCCGCGGTTGTGGCGATTTCTCGTCCGAAAGACCGAGCAATCGGCGCACGCGGTTCAAAAGGAAACCGCCGGATGCCGACAGCGCGAACGGGGCGGGGCAGGGCCTTAGTTGATCCAGAGCCGCCAGTGCTCTCGCGTACTCCACGCGGTCGCCACATTCCCGCGCGGCCAGTTCGTCACAGCAACATTCGCGTTCTTGGCGCACTTCATTGGACACCCACCAGACGGCCGGATGATAAAAGAGCAAGGTCTCCAGAACGCATTGAAAGAGGTTCACAAGATAGTCGTGCCGTTTGATATGGGCCAATTCATGCGCGAGGATCGATTCCACTTGGGCTGGCGTCATACCCATGAGCAAGCTGGCCGGGAGCAGGATAACGGGACGGAGCCACCCGATCACGGTGGGCACTTCGATCAGCGCTGATTTTAATAAGCGCACGGGGCGCGCGATTTCCATCCGGCTCCGGAGGCGTTCAATCATGCCCTGCCATGGTTCGCCCAAGGGTTGGACGTGGCGTGCGCGAAGTCGTTGCACCCGCCATAATCCGCCAAGCAAGCGCGCGGCCAGAATCGTCATGCCAACGAACCACAGGCAAACGCCCGCTCGGAGAACCAGAGCGATCCATGGAGAGGCCTCTGTCGACGGGAGGAACTGGGTCCAATGGGCATGGATCACCGTCAGATCGAGCTCTGTCGAATCGATAGGCCGTCGCGGGAGGTTCTGCCTCGTGATGAGCGGGGCGCCCAGGGAAGAATTCAAGTGGGTGAATGTGAGCATCGGTGCTGCCGCCATCAGGAGCAGCGCGGCACACCCCGAAAGGTAGCGTGATTCAGCAGTTCTCCACCGCAACACGGCGCGGCTCACAGCCAGCAAGCCCATGATGAAGGCGCCTTGCCATAAAAAGTGAATCAGTGTCCAACCCAGACTTTCAACCATCGGGTGGCCCAGCCAGGAAGCTAGCGCGCTCATCGGCCACTCCTTTCGATTCCATCCAGCAATCGTGTGATCTCCGCGATTTCCTTCCCAGAGGCCTTGCCCGTCGAGAGCGCTTGAAGCACGAGTTTTTTCGAGGATCCATTGAAGGCCCGCTCCAGGAGGTCGGTGACGAGCTGGCGCTGTGTTTCCTCCTCGGCGAGCTTCGGTTTGAACACATGGGTTCGCTCCGCGTCATCCCTCTCGAGCAACCCCTTGTCAGTCATGATCTGCATCATTTTCAACGCGGTGGTGTAACCGGTCTCTTTGGTCTTGTTCATCTCATCCATGACGTCGCGCACCGTGCTGGGACCTCTCAGCCAGAGCGCGCGGAGGATGGACAATTCGCCATCGGTCGGTTTTTGGGGCCTGGTCTTTTTCATGGTTTCGCGTGGAAATATGGAAACGGCGAATCCAGTAACTACGAAATCGTTCGTATTGTCAACGAAAAGATTCGTAGACATGTCGCACGCGGCTTCGGAGTGATCGGCCATTGCTTCCGGCCAGCTTGCGCGCTTCCGCGAGTCCTCAAAAACTCGCTGGTCTAATCCCCGGCTTGCCTTCATTCTGAAAGGATAAACGGCTGCATGAATTCGATGATCCGCTCCCGAATGTCGCGCTTGATTCGCCTTATCACGCTGCAGGCAACAGTTTTGATTGCCGGGTGGGGGGCGTGGCAGGGGAGATGTATTGGCGGGGGCATTGATGCGCTCGCTCGGTCGTTCGAGAAGCAGATCAAGCCTTTTCTGACCCAGCACTGTCTTCGGTGCCACAATGAGGGGAAGTCGAAGTCTGGTGTCCGTGTGGACGATTTGAACGGGATGCTCGAGGAACGCCACTTGAAATTGTGGGAGCGGATTCGAGCGCAGCTGAAGGATGAAGCCATGCCTCCCGAAGAGGAGGAGCAGCCATCATCGGAGGAGCGAAGGCGTGTGGAATTGTGGGCGCAAGAGGCGCTTCACGTGGCGAAACTGCGACCTGCGCCAAAGGATGGCGGCGTTCGCCGCCTCACCGTGGCCCAGTATCGAAACACCTTGCGGGATTTGCTGGGATTGGAGGAAGAGTTGACCGATGTGCTGCCTCCGGATGCCGTGTCACGAGACGGCTTTTTGAACAACCAAGAGACGTTGGCCTTGTCGCCTCTGCTGCTCGAGGGCTACCTCGAGATCGCCGAGAAAGCCCTCGACCGGAGTCTTGTGGACGCCTCGTCGAAGCCGGCCATCCAAAACTTTCGCGTCGAGCTGGGATCGGCCATCAACGCCGAGCCGTGCGCCGACAAATTGGTCCTCGGCGCGGACAGCCTTCTATTGAACAGCGCGGACTTTGTCGTGCAGCAGCTCACACCGCGAAAGCCGTTTCAATATGAGCCCTTCTTCATGCAGTCAAAGTTTCGCTTTATCGAAGGGTATCAGGGGAACGACACCGTCCGGGACTGGAAAGATTTCGATGGCATTTACCATGCGGTTTTCGCCTGCATGCGCGGCACCCACGACTATCCGAAAGGGCGGGCCTACTCCACCGTGAGCCAGGGATTGTTATTGAGGCCGGCCATCCCCAGTTCGGAGCTTTTTGGCCTGGAGAGCACGTATGGTCCCCGGGCGAATTTCAAGATCCCGGTGCGCGAATTGCCCGACCATGGCCGCTTTCGCGTCACCGTAACCGCGGCGAAATACAATGACGGCTTGCTCCTCGACCCTGGAGTCGAACCTCGGCCGCTCGATGGCGGGGATGCGTTGATCTGCCGCGCCCCCTGGACGACTCGCCAAGTGGTGCGCCTCAAGGAGGCGGGTATCTATCAAGTCGACGTCCGAACTTCGGGTGAGGACAAAAGGCCTGCGGAGCTGACTCTGGATTTGGGATCTCGGCAATTCGTAGGCACTCTGGCGCAGCCGGCGTTCCTCGCGGTGCGGCTGGAGCCTGGGGAGCTATCCGTCGGCGTTCAAATGACGGGCTCGAATACTTTGGACCAGGTCGTGTTCACGGCGCTTTCCACCGACGACGCGGTGGCTCGCCGGTTTGTCGGGTTCGAAAAACGATTCCCATTGCTGGGAGTGCATCTGGGGTTGCGCCGAGATTGTGGCAGCACTCTCAGTCCCGTTGGCGGTCCGCAACGAGTCGATTCGGACATTCTCAAGGCTTACGTGTTTGAGGGGGCTATTCGGAACTTCCCGAGTCCGGACGTTGAAAAGGACAATGTGAACTACCTCGCGGGCATTCGCGAGATTGGCGTGCGCAGCGAGTACACGCATGGCCTGGACATGCCTCGGCTCCTCATTCGTTCCGTCGAGTTTGAGGGGCCGTTGTATGATATGTGGCCACCCAGCTCGCATCGAAGAATCTTCATCGATTCCAGCCAGAAAAAGGATCCGCGCCGTTATGCCCGGGAGGTCATCCGAGCTTTCGCGGTTCGCGCGTTCCGCGGCCCTGTCGCGCCTTCGGAGGAACACTTGCTGATGTCCGTTTTCAGCGAGTCGCTGGACAGCGGAGCGAGTTTTCTGGAGAGCGTGAAGAGCGCGCTCCAGGTGGTGCTCACCTCGCCAAGGTTTCTTTTCTTGATCGAGAACAGCAAGTCGCCGAGGCCGGAGCCGCTCGACGATCACGAATTGGCTTCCAAATTGTCTTATTTTCTTTGGAACGGCCCTCCCGACGCAATCACGCTCCAGTTGGCATCAAAAGGTTTGCTGAGGAAGCGCTTGGACTCAGAGGTTTCACGCCTTATTCAGCATGCTCGATTTTCCAAATTTATAGGCGAGTTCGCGCCGCAGTGGTTGAGCTTGGAAAAATTCAGTGTGCTCGAGCCTGATCGGAGCCGGTTTCCGAAGCTGACGAGGGATGTTCGACATGAACTCAAGCGGGAGCCAGAGGAGTTCCTCAAGTATTTGATTCAAAACAATCTGTCTGTGAGACATCTTATCGAGAGCGACTTCGTGGTTGTGAACGATGTGGTGGCTCAGTACTACGTGTTGGCCGGGAGGCCCGAGAGCGGATTTGAATTTGTCCCTTTCCGGCATTCCCGACGCGAGTTGGGAGGCGTGTTTGCCCAGGCGGCGATCATGTCTGGACTTTCGGATGGCCGCGAGTCCAACCCCGTAAAGCGAGGCGCCTGGCTGGCTCGAAAAATCGTCGCGGAACCACCGGATGATCCCCCGCCAAACATTCCCACCTTGAAGGAGGAGCCCAAACTGACATTGCGCGAACGATTGGAACAGCATCGCAACCAGCCCGGCTGCGCCGAGTGTCATCGGAAAATTGATCCTTGGGGCGTTCCATTGGAGCAGTTTGATGCGGGCGGAAGGTTCAAGGGGGAGGGGGGCGATGCTGAATCAATCCTGCCTGACAACACTCGAGTGACTGGGGTTCGGGACCTTAAGCGGCATCTTGTGGAAGACCGGCTGGATCAAGTGGCATTCAGTGTTTTGAGTCATCTTGCCACTTATGCCATTGGCCGAAACCTCACTTACACTGAGGTTGCCTGGCTGAGGCGTGAAGGCTTGAGGTTGAAGGATGCGGGATACCGGATGCAGGATTTGGTCCGCTTTGTGATGAAAAGCCCCATTTTTCTCGAAAAATAGCTCGACTGTTCGCTTGCAGTGCAATGCGGCGCCATTGTAGAATAGGGGATTCATGATTGCGCAATTTTGGGCAAAGCTGCACCGCCGAGCAGCTGTGATTGTGTTGAGTCAAATTGAAGATTTGCCCAGTTTTCGATCGCCGCTAGATCGTGATAAAACGAGCGGGTGCTAATGAACCTCCGCGGTGTGCCATCCGGGCTGCGCGGCAGCCCAGCCCTAACATTAACTGAAAGCTGAATTGTCACGGCCAAGATAACCAGCTAGCTGTCATGATCACTTCTTACTCTATCGATCGTCGGGCATTTTTAAAAGGCCTCGGTGGCGCGGCCCTCGCTTTGCCGGTGCTGGACGCGATGGGAGCGAAAGTCACCGAGAAAGCGCCTCGGCGTTTCTGCGCCATTTATACTGCCAACGGGATGTCGCTGCCCAAGTCAGATCATGGGCTGGACGATTGGAGCTGGTTTCCCACCGCGGAAAAGGGAGGGCGCTTTGTGTTTGGCAAATCGACCGAACCGTTTAGTACCTACCGCGACCAGGTGAGCTTCTTAGGCGGGCTTTTTCATCCAAGCGGCCCGAAGGCTGACCCTCATATTTGTTCGGACATGTGGCTCACGGGCGCGCCATTGCACAGTCCGAAGCCGGGGACATTTAACTCGGTAGCTCTGGACCAGGTAGTGGCGTTGCACACAAAGCAGCATTGCCGGCAGCCTTCGCTCGTGCTTTCGATCGACGCGGGCACAGGTTTTCTATCTCGCACCGGCACGATTTCGTACAGCCTCGAAGGGCGTCCGATTCCGGCGGAGAACAATCCGCGCCGCGTGTTTGATCGCTTGTTCCGGATGGATCGCCAGTCACTGGCCAAAGAACGCGATTCCTTGAAACAGCGCATCAAAATTGTGGACGCGGTTGCCGAAAGCGCGAAGGCTCTGAACCGTCGGCTCGGCAAGTCGGACCGCGAACGCATGGATCAATACCTGACGTCTCTCGATGAGGTGGAATCGCGACTGATCGCTTCCGAGCGTTGGGTGGACATTCCCCTGAAGCCGCAGGACCACTCGCATCTCGATTTGAGCGTGACCAACGAAAGCGACCCGGCGGCATACTACCGCAATATGTTCGATCTGATCGGTCTGGCGTTCGATGCCGACATCACCCGATCGGTGGCGTTCATGTTGAATCGCGAAGATGGCATGGGCATTAGTGACACTTTCCCGCTCAAGTTGGGGCTTTCAAGAACGCATCATTCCTTGTCCCACGCGGGAGATAAGGTGGGGCAGCTCGAATTCTGCAAGTACGATCTTTTCTTGAGTCAACAAGTCGCCTATTTTCTGAAACGACTGAACGAGTATAAAGACCGTGATGGAGCGCTGATTGATAACACCATCGTCCTCTTTGGGAGCGGCGCGAGCACGACCCATAACCCGGTCAATTTGCCGACCCTCGTCGGCGGCGGTGCGAATTTGGGTCTCAAACACGGCGCGTACTGGCGCCGCGGGGAGACGCGGATGTCGAATCTGTTCCTCAGCATCCTCCGCTCGATGGGCATCGACCAGGAATCGTTTGCGGACAGCACGGGCACGCTCACCGGATCTATATTTAGCCGAGGCTGACGGGCGCGCGCCTTCTTGTCCCCTGTTTTTATCGGAGAGCTGCGCGTTGCCGTTCGCCGATGGCGAGTGAGCTGAGTAGGAGGAGCGGACGGATTGAGAGGTCGAAACCAATGACCGTCTCGTTTCACCCGATCTACTGATTCCCGAGGGACCTTGAAGTGAGGCGTGTTCGATGCTTGGTCCATGAAGCTCAAGCCTCACAAAGGAAGGGGGATTCGTTGCCGCAAACCGCCATCCATTTCCTTCACTTCCTCGCTACAAAACCAGCTCGCGGGCGCGATCCGATGAAGAGAAGGACTGTCTTGGGGAAACGATAGGCTCCGTCGTCGCGCCTTGCCAAAGATTCACTGTGGCACAACAAAAGCCCAGCGAATTCGTGAACGGCACACTAGTGATAGCGCGAAACCAGATCCCTTTGGGTTGTTGTTTTGCACTCCGATTTCGATTTCAGGAGGCGTTCGGGCGATGGACCTGATCCGCCTTGAGTCCTTTCGCGCTTTCGCTCACCTCGTAGTGCACCACCTCGCCTTCGTTAAGGGTTTTGTAGCCCTCACCCGTTATTGCGCTGTGGTGAACGAAGATATCCTTGCCTTCCTCACTCTTAATGAAACCGAATCCTTTTTTGTTATCGAACCACTTGACTCGACCGCTGGCCATAACGTCCTCCTAGTTTTGTTAAACGCCAAAGAAAAGAATGAAGATCTTTTAGATTTCACCTTTCTGACCCAATTCCCTCAAACACGTTGGGAGCGCACGCCAACGAGTCTTCGTCGATCTTCGACGTTCTGGCGAAAGCGTGCGCCACGTCATGGGAATTTGGATTCGGTGACATTAGCGGCGGCTGTTGTCTTCGTCAAATCTCAACCAAACGGCCCACGGAATGCGCCGCGAGGCGTGGTTTGGGAAGGGATCCGCCATGGTGCTCCCAGCCTGCACTGGTCTCCTGGTTTCTTTGGGTCCGATGAAGAGGAGGCTTTTTTGCCTCGTTATTCCGACTGCAGTTCGACGGGGTCGTCCACTGGCGCCTCGAGCCTGTTGCACATGATATTTCGGGCGCAGGCGTTCCATCGCAGAAGAGCGTCGTCGTTTCCCGGGGGGCGCAAAGCTTCAGCCTTTTCAAAACAAACCATCGCTTCCCGCAGATACTGATAGGCGGCGAACCCCGAACCAGGGCCGCCCTGACGGAGCAGTGCTTTGGCGCGGCGCTCGTTGATGATCCCGCCATAATAGTTGCGCTCGTAAGGGTTGTGGATTTTGGGCAAGACTTCCTGAGCGGCAGTAACGCCCCCGGCGTAAGCCGTGCCGAAGCGATCCGTGGTGGCCAGCAAGAGAATCACAAGAGCCTCCTGGTTATCTGGTTCGAGGCGCAGGATATCCTGGCAGATGCTTTGGGCCTCTCCGGGTTCGTTCAAAAGGCGGTAGCGCATCGCTTTCTCGAGAGCGGCCGGAATGCCATCGCGGGAGAGTGGTTTGAATTCGAACATGTCAGTGGAGGGTGGCGCGTTTGAGTTATAGAGAGTTCATCATCCCCGCAGCTTTTTCCATAGCTTTCCGAGCGGGTCGTAAAATTCGTCCACGACTCGTTCTTTCAAGGGGATGATGGCGTTGTCCGTGATTGTTATGGATTCCGGGCAAACTTTGGTGCAGCACTTCGTGATGTTGCAGTAGCCGATCCCGTGTGTTTGCTGAAGTTCGCCAAGGCGGTCCTCGGTGTCCAGCGGGTGCATCTCTAGCGCGGCCGTGTAGATGAAGAACCGCGGCCCGATGAACGCGTCTTGCTTGCCATGATCGCGCAGGACGTGGCATACGTCCTGGCAGAGGTAGCATTCGATGCATTTGCGAAATTCTTGCACGCGGTCGATGTCCGCCTGAGCCATCCGCCAGGTGCCATCCGGCGCATCTGGAGGCCGCGGCTTGAACTTCTTGATCTTCTTCTTCACCCGGAAATTCCAAGAGACATCGGTCACTAAATCCTTGAGGGAGGGAAAGGTTCTCATCGGTTCGATCGTCACGGGTTTGTCGATCGGGAGATCATGGAGCCGAGTCATGCACAAGAGCCGGGGCATTCCGTTGACCTCCGCCGAGCATGAGCCGCATTTCCCCGCTTTGCAGTTCCACCGGCACGCTAGATCGTTGGCCTGCGTGGCTTGGATTTGATGCACCGCGTCCAACACGACCATGCCTTCGGCAACTTCGGTGGTGTAATCGCGGAACTCGCCCCCTTGAGAGTCGCCACGCCAGATGCGGAACGTCGCCGGTTTCATTTCATCTCGTCCAGTACTTGCTTCAAGTGACTCGGCATGAGGGGAATAGGTTCATGGCGGAGTTGCATGGCGCCGTCCGCGCCTTTCCTCAGCACGATGTTCACGTTGCCCCACTTAGCATCGTCCTTGCGTGGATAATCGTCCCGAAACTGGGCTCCCCGGCTCTCTTGGCGATCGATCGCCGATCTCGTGACAGCTTCTGAAACCGTGAGCAGATTTTTCAAATCCAGCGCCGTATGCCAGCCCGGGTTGTATTCCCTGTTTCCGGAGGTTCCGACCTTACAGGCGCGCTCCCAGAGTGTCTCGAGTCCTTTGAGGGCGCGCGCCATTTCCTCTTCCTTGCGAACGATGCCTACCAGGTCCTGCATCATTTCCTGCAAGTCGCGCTGGATTTGGTAAGGGTTTTCACCCTGGGTGGCTCGATCAAATGGACCCAGAGCCTGTGTCACGGCTTCCTCCACATGGTCCCCGTCGATCACTCCGGCCGGGTTCTCCCTCGCAAAGCGGGCGGCGAACTCGCCGGCTCGTTTCCCAAACACCAGAATGTCCGAGAGTGAATTGCCGCCAAGGCGGTTGGCGCCATTGATGCCCGCCGCGCACTCGCCCGCGGCGAACAAACCCGGCACGCTGGACATCTGAGTGTCTGGATGAACGCGGATGCCACCCATCACGTAGTGCGTGGTGGGGCCCACTTCCATCGCTTCCCGGGTGATGTCGATATCCGCGAGCTGTTTGAATTGATGATACATGCTGGGCAGCTTGCGCTGGATATGCTCGGCCGCTTTTGGGAGCTTCTGTTTGATCCAGGAGATGTCGAGGTAGACGCCTCCGTGCGGGCTGCCCCGGCCTTCTTTGATTTCGCGCACGATGCAGCGGGCCACATGGTCGCGAGTCAACAGTTCCGGAGGCCGGCGAGCGCTCTTGTCGCCCTGGCAATAGCGCCAGCCTTCTTCTTCGTTGTCGGCCGTTTGAGCTTTGTAGTTGTCCGGAATGTCTCCGAACATAAATCTTGTTCCATCCTTGTTGCGTAACACGCCGCCTTCACCCCGGACACCTTCCGTCACCAGGATGCCCATCACGCTTGGGGGCCAGATCATGCCTGTGGGGTGGAACTGCACGAACTCCAGGTCGATCAGCTCCGCCCCCGCGTGATAGGCCAGCGAATGCCCATCGCCGGTGTAATCCCAACTGTTGCTCGTGATTTTGTAGGCGCGCCCAATTCCGCCCGTGGCCAAAACGATGGCTCTTGTCTTGAAGATCTTGAATCTGCCGCGCTCGCGCTCATAGGCCAGCACTCCGGAGACCCGCTCTCGATCCTTCAGGATCGCGACCACGGTGTGCTCCATGTGAACCTCAATTCCCTGATGGATTCCATGATCCTGCAAGGTGCGGATCAGCTCCAGACCCGTGCGGTCTCCAACGTGAGCGAGGCGCGGATACTTGTGTCCCCCGAAGTTTCGCTGAAGGATTTTGCCATCGGCGGTGCGATCAAACACGGCGCCCCAGGCCTCGAGCTCGCGGACGCGATCAGGGGCTTCCTTGGCATGAATCTCGGCCATGCGCCAATTATTGACGTATTGCCCGCCGCGCATGGTGTCCGCGAAATGCACTTTCCAACTGTCTCGGTCGTCCACGTTAGCAAGCGCCGCGGCGATGCCTCCCTCCGCCATGACGGTGTGGGCCTTGCCGAGGAGCGACTTGCAGACCATGCCCACCCGCACCCCAGCCGCAGAGGACTCGATCGCGGCTCGCAATCCCGCGCCTCCGGCGCCGACAACCAGCACGTCATATTCGAAGTTTTGATAGTCGGCCATGTGCTTCTTTTTTTCCTCAACCACGCCGCCGTTGAGCCGAGCCGGTGGTTCCACTTCTCGCCCGAGTGCTGCTAGATGAGGCGAAGGTCCCTCCAAATGCCCATCGAACAAAGCCGGACATAGACGTCGGAGAACATCACGGAGAAAAGGCTCATCCAGGCCCAGAGCATGTGGCGGCGATTGAGGCAACTGACGCAGGCGTAAGGTTTGAGCGCGGCTGGAGACTGTGATAGCTGATCCCGAAAGCCTCCCAACAAATGCCGGAGCGAGTGGCAGCCGAACGCGTAACCACTGAGCAGCACCACATTCAACGCGAGAACCAAAGTGCCGACGCCCACTCCGAACTTCACCGCGCCCGTGGCAGGGTCGTCGAACCAAAGCGATTTCCACACGTCGTGGGCCAGCAGCAACAGAAATAGCAAGGCCAAGTACAAGAAATACCGATGCGCATTCTGCAGGATCAACGGGAATGAATGCTCGCCGAGATAAGATTTTCGAGGCTCGCCCACGGCGCAAGAAGGGGGGTCTGCCCAAAACGCTTTGTAGTAGGCGCCCCGGTAATAGTAGCAACTGAGGCGAAAACCGGCAGGCGCCCACAGAATGAGCAGCGCCGGTGAGAAAGGCGCCCAATCCGGCCACCAGCCCGGCTTGGGGCCAAGCAAACTATGAGGCGATGAACCCCAAAGCTCGGGAGAATAGAAGGGGGAAAGGTACGGTCCGAAATGGTAATGCTCGCCTTGGAAAGCCGCCCACGTGGAATAGACAATAAACGCGCTGAGACCAAGAAATACCAGTGCCGGCTGGGCCCACCAAGCATCACTCCTCATGGTCTCCCCGAAGGAGGGTGGCTTTAATGACACATTCGCGTAGGCCATTTCAAATGCCCCATCGCTTCAAAGGGGCTTGGGTTAAGGCCATTATTATCGACGCGACAGCGGCTTTTCAAGCCCATTCACAGTGGTCCGAAAACAGGATCCTCAAAATCGATCGAGCCAAGACAAACCACCTGCAGACCTCAAGGTGCAGGGGAGGGATTGGTTGACAACAAATCGCCTCGCCAATGAACCTCAAAACGGCAAAACCTCAAAACGCCAGTTGGCCCTGTTGAATCTTCGCAAGATCCTGGAGATAAAGTTTTTCCGAATCACTCACGAGATCGGCAACGGAAATGCCTCCCTCTTCGTCAAGCCTTTCCCACCCAGGCTTCTGCAATTCTTGACGAGGCTCACCTTCCGTTTAAGGACAATGAACAGCGCCGCTCGATTCAAGCCGGACGAGTGGAGCCGCCGAACGGCCATGGAGACTCAGGCTGCCTTCTCGGCTGTCTCCAACAGCGGTTCCCCGTAAGGCAAGTCGTCGGGAAGTGGCACGAACTCGCGGATCCAAGCCCAGAGCTGGGAGAAATCTTTGTTCACGTCCCCTGAGAGACAGTCCGTGATTTGCCCGCCCGCCTCGGGGTAACGCTGGATGACCTCGCGGAAAGAGAAGTTAGGATCGTAGAACGCATACACCAGTTTCCGCATGTTCTCGATGCCCTGCCGAAGCGTGGCGCCGTAAGGGGCGAATCGCGCGGGGGAGAGATCGCCGGCGACGAGCGCCTCGTGCACCGCTTCCGCGCCCAAATGGCCGCTTTTCAAGGCGAGCATCACGCCGCTGCTGAACACGGGATCCAGAAAGGCCAGCGCGTCGCCGAGCAACAGCAACCCGGGAGCGGAACAGTACCGCGAATGGCGCGAGTATTCGCTCGTGATGAAATAATCCCCCGTTGAAGCTCCGAGAGCAAGATGGCTCTTGATCCATTCGTTTTGCTGCACTTCCCGGTGAAAAATCTCGCGGGGATCCTTCACCCCGTCGCGGGTCAGGTATTTGCCCTCGGCGACAACGCCCACGCTGACCATGTCGTTATGCTGGGGGATGTGCCAGAACCAGCCCTTGTCCGGAACATACGCGACGGTGGTCGCGCCTTCATCAATGTCGGGCTCGCGTTTCGATCCTTTGTAATACGTCCACACGGCGATCTTGTTGAGGTACGGATCTCGGAGCCGCCATCCGCGGCGGTTCGAGGCGAACGCTTCCTTGCCCGAGCAATCGAGGGTGATGGGGGCGCGAACCTCGTAGGTGACCCCGGATTTGTCCGTGGCCTCGACGCCCACGACGCGGTCATCTTCCATCAAGAGCCGGTTCACAGTCGTCTCTTCCCGCACTTCGGCGCCTTTCTCTCGCGCGTTGTCCAGGAGTAATTGATCGAACTCGGAGCGGAGCACCTGCCACGTCTGCGCCACCGTTTCCTTGTCATAGCGATTGAAGAAGTAAAACGGCTGGGACCGCCGCCCGTCGGGCTGGACGAAGGTGACGCTGTATTTCTTGACGAATTGCGACCCCTTCATTTTTGGGATCATCCCGATGCGCTGGAGGGGGCCGAACGTGAAGGGAATGAGGGATTCGCCGATGTGGTAACGCGGGAAGCGTTCGCGCTCGAGGACAAGGACGCGGTGACCATACTCCGCGAGAATGGCCGAGGCGCTGGAGCCGGAAGGTCCGCCGCCAATCACAATGCAGTCGTAGTTATTTGGCATGAATCAGATGAAGATGATGTTGACCAATGAATGACTTATACCAGATCCTACGTGTACACATAAAATAGTTTTTTCCTATCGATATCATTGGATCACCCTATGATGAATCGTGCGGCTGCCGGGGACGAAGCCGGCGTCTCTCATTTTCCCGTGATTTCCACAGGAACGTTGTGGGTCGCATTTGTGTCCAGGAAGAGGGCTCGCTTCCCTTGAGTGCCTTGATGCGGGTTGGCGAAGGCCCATCCTTTCGCGGCAAGCTCCTCGCGCGCCTCTCCGACATCGTCCACCCTCAGGCAGAAGTGATGCAATCCCGGCCCATGCGTTTCAAGCCAGGAATGGAGGGGATGATCGGGCAGGAGCGGTTCCACGATCTGAAGGTGTGTGTTGCCAAGATCCAGGTGAGTCAGCTTCACCGCGCCGCCTTGCACGATTTCACTGCAAACCACGGGAAAACCGAATTGGTCGCGCCACACTTTCAGGGCTTCCTCGGTGTTAGCCGCCACGATGGCGAAATGATCGAGTCCTTTGAACATGATCTGGAACACGATAGGGATCGGACCCGGGTTTACAAGAAAGCAACGCCGTTTCATGGAAAACATTGCGAGCCCGCGATGGCTCAGGCAAGCTGCGAAAAATCCCAGCCGGCAAGGGCCTCGTTGTTTTGGAGGCCGGAGAGGCTGTTAAGGTCCGTGCAAAAATAACTTCGGATTTTGGCGGGAGCGCTCGAGGTCACGGCCGGGAACGCGGTTCGGCTCGCGCGGATTTTGCGTCCCACCACGGGCCGGTATTTCTATTTGGGAGACGACGGGCGTCCTTGGTGTTATTGCGGAAGATGCCGAGAGCTTACGGACAGTGACCAGGCGTTGATGCTGGAGAACTCGCTGGTCAAGGCGCTTCGGAGCATGGACAAGCGGGCTCAACTGTCTCATCTCGCCTACGCGGGCACGATCAAACCGCCTCGTCAGGTGAAGGCGGACCCATCCATCTTCCTCGAATATGCCCCGATTGAGCGCCGTTATGATATTCCCTACGCGCGGCAATTGGATGGCAAGGATGGGTTGGCCAATCTGGACGCGAATTTGGAAGTGTTTCCCGCTTCGACGGCGCAGGTGCTCGAATACTGGTTGGATGTCTCCCGCTTTTCCGGGTGGAAGCGTCCGGCGAAGAAGCTGCCTTGGATGCCGGACGTGTTCCGGGCCGATCTCAAGACTTACGCGGCCCGGGGGATTCGCCATGTGACGACTTTCGCTGTTTACATTGACGCTGACTACTTGAGGCTGCAAGGGGAGCCCTCGGCGATCCGCGAGTACGGCGAAGGGTTGAGAGGTCGAGGGGCTGACGCCCCTTACCATTACTGGCTTAGATCATCACGGTAGGTTTCCCGGGCGAGCCAGACCGACACGATGGTGATCACGCCAGTTCCGACCAAGTACACGGCGATCGGCCAGGGTTTGCCGTCGGACCACTGGAGGAGAGCGGTGGCAATGAGGGGGGCTAGGCCGCCGGCGAGAGGGGATGCGAGTTGATACCCGAGAGACGCGCCGCTGTAGCGGACATGCGTGCCGAAAAACTCCGAGAAGAAGGCCGCTTGAGGGCCATACATCGCGGAATGGCCAAGGAGTCCGATCCCGATTGCGAGCCATATGGCGGCTTCGTGGCGCGTGTCGAGAAGCCAAAAAAAAGGAAACGCGAACAGGGTTAGAAAAACCGCTCCCCCGAGATACACGGGTCGTCGGCCAACGCGGTCCGATAGCGCGCCAAATATGGGCACCACGACGAATTGCATCGCTGAACCCAGCAACACGCCGTGGAGCACCACGGATTTTGGGAGTTGGAGTTGCTGGGTCGCATAGCTCAGTGAGAACACGGTGATGATGTAGAAGAAGGCGTT
>SYMW01000263.1 GCA_005805305.1 Verrucomicrobiales bacterium | reverse complement strand
TGGCGATCGGCCGCGCGCTCATGTCCAAGCCGAAGTTCCTGATGCTGGACGAACCGTCGCTGGGAATCGCTCCGTTGCTGGTGAAAACCATTTTCGAGAAGATCGTCGAGATCAACCGCGAGCACCACATCACGATCCTCTTGGTCGAGCAGAATGCCAATCTGGCGCTGGAAATCTCCGCGCGCGGCTACGTGCTCGAAACCGGGCGCATTCTTCTCCACGACGCATCACCCGCCCTGCGCCGCAATCCTGAGGTACGCAAGGCCTACCTCGGTGGAGGCTGACGCGCCGAGCTGGTTGCGGGCGCCTTAAAAAATAAGCCATTACCCAATACTCGGAGAATCACGTGATGACACGATCTTTCCTTGGATTTCTCGCGCACGCGATGTCGTGCGCCTGGCTCGCCATCGGGGCCGAGCCCACTGAGCTGCCTTCAAAGGATAAGTTCCATCTATTCCTGCTCGTCGGCCAATCAAACATGGCCGGCCGCGGTCTTGTCGCCGATGAGGACAAGATCCCGCATCTCCGGGTGCTGAAACTCACCAAAGAAGGCACGTGGAAGCCAGCGGTCGATCCGATACACTTCGACAAACCCGCGGCGGGCGTGGGTCTCGGGAAGACGTTTGGACAAATCATCGCGGACGCGAATCCAGGGGTGACCGTCGGGCTCATTCCCTGCGCCGTTGGAGGCTCGCCGATTGACTCGTGGCGGCCAGGCGAATTCTACGAACCGACAAAAAGCCACCCCTGGGACGATGCGATGCGGCGCGCGAAGTTGGCAATTCAGTCTGGCGAGCTGAAAGGCGTTCTCTGGCATCAGGGCGAGTCAGATTCCACCACCGAGCTAGCTCAGGCTTATGAAGGAAAACTCCACGACTTGATACGCCGAATCCGCCGCGAATTAGCCGCGCCGCAAGCGCCGTTCATTGCAGGCCAGATGGGCCGGTTTCCCGAAAACCCTTGGGACGAAGCTCGATTGATCGTGGATAAAGCCCATCAAAACCTGCCGGTCACCATCCCGCACTCGGCCTTTGTCCCCTCCACCGGCTTGCGACACAACGGCGACAAAGTTCACTTCGATGCCGCCTCTTACCGCGAATTCGGAAAACGCTATGCCGCAGCATATTGGGGGGCCACGTCAAATCCGCCTCCGCCGCGTGGTCAGAAGGCTATTCCATGAACCTCAAACCTCAAAAAGGAAGTGATGCTCCGGTTCGGCAAACCGGTCGACGGCCCGCCCAAGCTCACTTGCGGCGCATGCGGAAGAAGTTCCGATCGTCAGGCGATTTGCTCGCCGAATAGACGTGGCTCATGGCACCGGAGGGTGTGCGGTTAGTCCACACGTTCAACCAGCCCGTCATGTCGGGGCTGCGCTCCAGCACGTAATCGGTGTCGGGCATTCCTTGGAAGCACAGCAGGAGGTCCTTTTCGGCAGTGAGCGAGGCGGCTAGCTGGTTGGTGGCCGGGCCGGCAACATGAATCTGCACAGGGGCGGAAGTGGCCTTGAGGCCGGCGGTGTCTGTGAGCACCGCGGTGAGCGTGTAGGTGCCCGAGGGGACGTCCGGCAGCGGGATGACAACCCCGCCGGGACCGGTGACGGGCTGTGAAAGAAGCGGCACCCCCGCGACCAGCAGTTGCAAATGGCTCAGATTCACCGAGCCCTTGGCCAGGCTCACGCTGACCGGCCGCACACCGCAACCGATGAGGGTGGCGTTGCTGATCGGGCTCGTGATGGTCACGGCCGGGGGGCGATTGGTAACGACGACGACGACCGGGGCCGAGGTGGCAGAATTGCCTACGGGGTCGTAGGTCACCGCCGTGAACGAATAATTCCCGGCGGGAAGATCCTTGAGCAAGAAAAGAACGGGCGGGGTTGCGGGCGGAATGGTCTCGGTCTGCAGCAGAACGCCGCCCGAACGAAGTTCAATCTTCGAGACCAGCGCGCCGGGTTGTTCCTGCGCGACCACCACAGTCAGGGCGGCGGGCGCCTCTAAGACGGTGCCAGCCGGTGGCTGGGTGATGATGGCGCGAGGGGCTTCGGTGATGAAGCCGCCCAGAAGATAGTTGACGCCGCCACCCGTTGTGATCAAGAGGTCGCCTGTGCGCGGATCGCGCGCCGAGGCCAACACATCGTCCAAGGGTTGAATCATGATCCGTTCGGTCTCAGGCCGCGGATCCCCGTTGGTGTTGACCTCGAAGGCCCTGACGGCGCCGTCCCCGGTGAGGAGAATCGAATTTCTCGGGAACTTAGGCTGACCCGCAGGGATGTAGATTCCCGAGATGGTGAAACCAATTGGAATGACTGCTCCCACCGGAGCGATGCCGTAAGTGCCGTCGTTCTGCAGCGCCATAGTGGCATCGCGCCATCCACCAGTTTCGATGAACAAAATCTTGGCCCGTCCCGCCCCCGGTGCTCCTGGAGGCACGACGATTATGCCCGGCGTCCCCTCGGCGCCTTCCGGATCCAAGAAACGGAAGTCGATGAACCCGGCAGGGCTGGCTTCACCGGGTTTGAGCTGCCCCACGACCAGTTTCCCCGGGTCGTTGATGGTCGAGAAGAAAATGCTTCCATTGGGCCCGTAGCTCAGGCTGCCCGCGGCTCCGCCACCGGAGGGTTCGTTGAGTGTCGCCACTTTCCGAGCGATGCCGGTGAAACCGTTGATGTGTCCCGTGGCGTCCCGCGTTACCTTGCAGGAGTAAAGTCCCGCCTGCGGGCTTCCTGTGTTGCCGACGACCAAGACCGTGTCTGGATCGTCGGACTTGAACAGGATGCCGCCCTGAAAAGCCGGCAGGCCGGGCACTGCCGGTATCTGGCGGAGGGAAAAGGCGTCGGCAAATTCCGGCCGCACGCTCTGGGCCAACAGGAAGGACGTCGGAAGAATAAACAGTGAACTGAGTATCCCTAAGAGTCGAAAACGGAGACCTGGTGATTTCATCTGAGTCCTCACATGTCGATGCCGATGACGATGCCAAGAGCTGATTACTTTCTTGCTCGTCGGGTGTCAAGCGGGGAGGCACCGCGCATCGGATACGCGCGAGCGTTGGGCCAAGAAAGCCGGGGCGGCGGCACACTCGTCCCGGCTCCGAGTCGAGGTGAGGCGGCGACAACAAAGGTTGGCGATACCTCAACCGACTTTTTTCCCCCAGCCTCACACCTCGGAATTTCTCGGGCCATTCGTGAAAAAGAATGGAGTGTTCGTTTCCCGCAAATCAGGCTCCAATGCAGCGTGCGCAGCGCCGAAAGCGCCCGCAAATTCTCCCAACTCGGCGGGGACAAGGATGGCTTTCGTTCCGTCCGGACGCCACTCCATCGGATCGAGAAATGCCTGGAGAGGCTTGAACAGGAGATCTCCGGCTCGAGCGATGCCACCTCCGATGATCACCCGCTGCGGATCCAAGATATTGATGAATGAGGCGATGGCGCCGGCGAGCTGCTTCAAGGACCGGAGCCAGACCGAAGCCGCGACGGGATCCCCCGCTTTAAAGGCTTCGATCACTTCCTGAGTGGATTTAAACCGCCCTCCGGAACGGATCTCGACAGTGCAGTTTCCAATCATTTGCTCAAGGCTGCCAGGCGCCAGGCACACATCCGCCGGGGCATCGACGTCGAGCACCGTGTGGCCGAGATGTCCCGCCCTGCCGATGCGCCCGCGCAGGAGGTTGCCGTCCACCATCGCGGCTCCGCCTACCCCAGTGCCCAACGTGATCAGAATGGCATCGGAGACACCACGGCCAGCACCCAGCCAACATTCCCCGCGAAGCGCCGCCTGAGCATCGTTTAACACCGGCACCGGCTTCCCCCGGGCGAGGAACTTCGTCCACTCCAACCCCTCGAGCCCTGCCAGGCGTCCAGGCATGCATTGGATTCGCCGGCGATCTTTCGATGCCAGACCCGGGGCGGAAACACCGACTCGCGCAGCCTGCTGATCCACACCCTCGGGAATGTGGTTGAAAATCGAAAGCACGGCATCGGCCCACGCCATCGGCTGGCCATCGTCGAACTCTCTCGTTGCCCGCGCGAGGACGTCACCCGTGTCCGTCAACCAGGCCGATTTGACGCTCGATCCGCCCAGGTCGATGCCTAACGCGACTCGGGGATTTGGGTTGGCCATGCCTTTGAATGCGTTGGCGAAACGGGCTCAATACGACGCGTGAATCGGTGCCGATTCCGGGTCGGCGCAAAGCTCGTCGAACCACTGTTGATTGTGCCGCGGAATCGCATCCCGCATGTCATGAACGCGAGTCAGGCGATCGTCGCCTGCTCCCTGGGATGCCGCGGGACCGCGAAAGCCCCAGTGCAGACCCCCCACTCGGCCTCGATAAACAGAGCTTCGCTCCACGCTCGCTTCATCCCAGACCGTGATCACGCGCGAACAACCCCATCCCCAACGGAGGATCTCACTCACACTCTTAGTTCGGTTCCAGGAAATGCCGATAGCCGCCTCGCCCATCACTTCGACCATGACCGGGTTCAGGGATGCAGGCTCAAACCCGGCTCTGTGGGTCTCGAAAAACTTAGGGCCTATGGGGTTGAGAAACGGTTCGGGCATTTGGTTGCGGGCGCTGTCGTGGATGCGCACGAAGAGCGCTCTTTCATGGCGCCGCAGGGGTGAGATCGCGCTGGATAGTGGAGCAACATCCGGCTTCGCGCATGCAGCGGCATCCGGCCACGGCGGCCAGGGCGCCAGCTATTGGAGCCACGACGTAAAGCCACAGGCTGTTAAAATGGAGCGACAGGACCGCAGGCGCCAGGGATCGAGCGGGATTCATGGAGGCGCCGCTGACCGGTCCCGCAAACAATGCTTCGAGAGCAATCACGGCGCCGACGGCAATCCCGGCCGTGATCCCACGCTCCTTGGAGCCGGTCGAGACGCTCAGGACAACAAACATGAGGATCCCGGTGAGAACCAATTCTAGCACGAGCGACTGCCACTCGGCGCCGGCGGGCAAGGTGGCTCCCAGGGTGGCGTGCGAGGGGAATAAGGTCCGCAACAGGCCGCTGGCCAGGCAGGCGCCGAGAATCTGGCTGGCGATATAGGGCAGCACCAGCCGCCTCTCGAACCGGCGCGCCGCGAAGAAGCCGATCGTCACGGCGGGATTCAGATGCGCACCGGAGATGTCGCCGATCGCGTAAATCATGCTGAGAACGATCAGGCCAAAAGTCAGGGCGACCCCGAGGTGAGTGACGCTTCCATGGGAAACATCGTTGATAATGATGGCGCCGGTGCCGGCGAACACGAGGCAAAAAGTGCCAAAACACTCTGCAATGAGTTTCTTCGTATCCACGCCTATGGAAGCGTCTCTTCGCATGTCATCATTGCTCAACTACGTGGCCAATTAGTCAAGAATGGATAATCTCGGGAGGCGGCATAAGGTATTCTCAGGACTCGCAAAAAGGTTTCCATGGAACCGGTGGTTTCTCAGCAATTAGCCTTAAAACAGCAGCTCAACATCGTGGAAATTTGCAAAAGCCTGGATGAGAAAGGCTGGACGAAGAGCGGGCATATCCCTTGTGGATCTGGTGAGTGGTTAGAAAAAAAATTGGCGCCAGGAGCTTGCGAAGATTCGCCAGGGGCAACTGCCGTTTTACGGAGAGCGAATACGAACCCGGCCCGCCGCGAGGATCGACGGCAACTCAGGGGGTATTTCCAAAGAAAACCAGCGCCTGGAGTTTGCCGATGAGCAATGAAATCATCGCGTCGCCGCCAGGAGCACGAGAATGAGCGGGATCACGATGCCAGCCGCGAGACAGTAAAAGGCGGCTCGCCGGCTCCTTCCAAATCGGATCGCCATCGCCACGCCTAAAATGGTCGTAACCATGAAGCTCGATGCCATCAGGAGGATAAACACCACGAGCAGCGGACTTGTAAGATGCTCGCCAGACTTCACCATGTGGGATGTGTGGATGGTCGTTAAGCGATTCAGCAGGCTCGAGCGGGCACCGAGAGTCTGCCAGATGCCAGACACCGTGAAAAACAGGAGCATCGGCGCAAAAAGACACCCTAAATACAAGTGAATCGACCGCATTTTCTGCATAAGCCAACCAACCCAGCATGCATTCATCCAGATTGGAAAACCAGCCAAATTGAGTTAGATCCTCGTTGCGGCCCGGGCACCCAGAGAATCCCCTGAAAGGTTTGGACGCCGCCCACTGGAAGCGATCGTTCGCGGAATCATCCACCATGGAGCAACCAAGGCGATCAGACGCATCGCCCGGGGACGAGAATGGCCGCAAAAGATGCCTTGGAAAGCAAGGCGAGGCCGCTGAATATACTGGTCATGCGCTTCCTTGTAACTCGGTTCGCCGTGATGGTCTTGCTAGGCTTTATTGATGGTCGGACAGCCCACGCGGCTGACTCCACCACGGGCGATTCTTGGATGCGGGTGGTGGAGGACGATCGAGCCATCAAAATCGAGACGGACAAAATCGAGGCCATCATTCCCAAAAAGAACCCTAAACACTGGATGACGGGCATCGAAAAGGGCACATTTCTGGACAAGACCACTGGATTCCGGGAAGCCGGCGATGGGTTGATGGTCATCGATTGGTTGATGGAGCCGGGAAGTGACGAGGCCTGGAGCGAGCAAGTGATCGCTCCCGACGGGAACGGCGTCGGGCGCTATTCGTGGTTCGCCAATGAGTCCGATCCAGGGCGTCGCGAATACAAACTTATGGCTCATGGAAGCAGCCACAGGAAACGGATGGTCGAGGGTCCGCAGCTATGCCACCGGATGAAAGCCGTCCAACCCAAGGTTATTCAAGGGAAAGATTTTGTCGCGGTGGAAACGACTTACCGGTTCGAGTACGCCGCCCCGGGGCGCCAGCCTGGATCGCGGTGGACCCAGCTCGTCGTGTTTCCCAAAGGGGAGCGCTACTTCCTTCTCATGGACAAGATAGATAGCGTCAACGAGGCGAAGGAACTGTTTCTTCGCAACGACACACCGGGTTGCGTGCGTCACGAAAAAGGCGACACGTTCAGCGAGATGTATTTGAGCTATTTGAGCGGTCCGAACGGGTTGCGGATTCCCGCCAGTGAATTCTTCACGCCCTTCCCTCCCGACTTAAAATTCGGTTACCGGCGGGACACTCACCGCACGCCGGAACATTTCATTCGCGCGTATCATTTGAGGGATAAACAAACGGGAAAGCCGGGCCCTTGGCTGGCGGGGCTGACTCTCGAGCCGTCGGTCGTCTATGAAGCTTGGTGCAGCCAGCGCCCTGGCGGCATCATCGTGATGATCGAGGAAATTCATGGCAAACCAGTGAAAGCGGGGGAATCCTTCAGTGCCGCTCACATCGTGGGATTTTTTGATACCATCGAAGAAATGCACCGGGTGAACAAGCGCTACCGCGGCCACACCGTTTTGAGCGCCGATGCCTCAGGCTGGCGTTTGCACAAATAGCGGCATTCGAATACCGGACCTCGCAGTGTCGGCGAGGGGGCCGCGAAGCGATCAGACGCGGCAAATGACCCGCCGCTCTTCTTCAAACTTCTCTCATCCAGACTTTTGGAACCTCTGCACGGGGTTCAACTGCCGTTTGAAGGATTAAGGATAATCTGTTATGCGCAATGGAGCAGCGAAGGGTCACAGGTGGCCATGGCTGTTTTGAGTTTGGCCGAGAGTTTCACGGTTCAAGCGAACCGCCGTTTACGAACTCATGCCGCACGGGAGCGGTTACCTGCTTGCCCGTGATCGAGGTGAATGTGACCAAACCAGGAGCGAAGGACAGTGATAGGACGCAATCGAATCCTTCCGGAATGCGGACGACTCCCTGGATGTAGCGGATTTCCGTTGGCTTGGAGGCGCTCAATTCGATGGCTGTCGCGACGCCCTCCCGGGTCAAGAGATTATCCCCAATGGAGGCTTTCAGGCCATCCGCGAAAAACGCAGTGACATCCTCCAATCCGAGGCAGTTGTTCCTGCCGTTCCAGGGAGATCCATGTCGGCCGTGGTTTTCGATCCAAAAAATGGTGCTGTTCAGGATGTTGGGATTCTTCAATGCAAACCACACGTAGCCCTCATCCCCATAAGTGGCGGTGGTCCATGCGGGAGTTTGGCCCGAAGCCGGTCCGTTGACGATTTGCACGAGATCGGCGTAACCGAACCGTGCGGGGAACCGAGTCAAGTCCGCATCGGGAGCGTTTTTCCAGGCAGCAGGGACTTTCGCGAGATCGGACCACCGCGCGCCGGGGAGAAGAGACTGGTACTCGCGTTGCCGGGGATCGCTGAAGAGCGCCGGGCACGTCATGCCGAAACGAATCGCGCTGGTGGCAATCCGCATGGAACCCTCACGACGCGGCATGGCCAGCGTCGCGTGATGACCGACGGGCGCGCGGCCGGCAAACCCTTCTATTCTATGGTTCGAGTAGACCACATTCTCCCCGTCCACGATGGAGAGCTCTTTCGTCACACGCCCAAGACGATTTCGGGTCTCGATGGCGAGCGTGAGCGTCTTCACGCGACCCTTGGATGTGGCGCTAGCGAGATTCCAGGGGGACCCTGCGGTCTCGCCATGGGGCGGGTGCTTCTCCCCCAAGGCTTCGTCGGTATTGCCTCCAAAAGGGAGGCAAAAAAAATCACCTCGCAGCGGAACTAGAACGGGCGCGGGAAGTGAGGGGATTCTTTCGCTTTGCCAAGGGCTGATATGGTAGGGCTGCACCGGAGCCGGTGTGCCCCGGTAAAAGGTGACGGGCGCCATGTGCCCTCCGAGCTGAGTCACGGCAACACTCACGTCCCGATTCGCTAAGACCCAGGAGGCCTGGCTCTGGATTGTTTCAACAGGGACTTGAGCGGCCGCGTGCGAGTTGACCCAAGGGGCCATCCAAGCAAGCGTTGCGAGCCACAAATGGTTTAGTTTCATAAAAGGGGGATTAACCGGAGAACGCTGACTCGTGCCGATCTTTTCAGAAGCACGCTCATCCGAGCGTCCAGCCCGGCCGGTAATCACGTTTCAACAAAGCATCCGCCTCGGGCAGATTGACAAACCCGAACTTGGCCGAGTCCCAATTCAGCTTCAGCTGCGTGAGTTTTTCGCGGAGGCTCACTCGAAGCGCGACATTCCCCAGAAGCACGGTCTCTGTCAGTGGTCCCGACCAGTCGAACTGGGATCCGGCCGCCGGCCCCCCCTTGCAGGCGTTGATCCACTCCTGGTGATGTCCAGGGGATCGCGGCAGTTTCTTCGGAGGTTCTCCGTAGTCTTGAGCCAGTTTTTCGGGATACAACCGCCAACGGCGCCAATCCGTGACGATAATCCCTTTTTGTCCAACCAGGAGGTGTCCGTTGTCACCCATGGGATCGCCGTCACGGAGTAGCTCTGGCCGCGGAGGGCGCAGGCCGCCG
>SYMW01000262.1 GCA_005805305.1 Verrucomicrobiales bacterium | reverse complement strand
GTTCCTGCTCAGTCGTGTCAGCGGCGGCAAATCGGATCCTTCAGAACCCACCAGAATGTTTCCATCCGCCAAAACAGCGATCGCCGAAACGGTGACAAACCAAGCTAAATCGACCACGCTTCATCGACCAGTTTCACGCACGGCAGGCCCCTCCGGGACAGACAGATGATTACCGTGCTCCCAAGTAACAGGAACCCTCCGTAAAATCCTTTCCTGACGGTTTGTCTGTCCCCAATCCGGTTACTTCAAACTCCAATCCCTTCAGCCTCTTCAACAATTCTTCGGCGGTGGGCAGCACATCCGGGCGTCTGGCACCTCCAAGAGAATGCGGTAGTGATTGGACATCACGCAGAACGTCAGCGATTCGAGAAATGCAGTGGTGATGCCCAACGGGCCGATCCGTCGGAAACTTCAGCCTCCCTTGCCTCACGTCCCTCTTTAGGGTCCATGCAAAAATAACTTCGGATTTTGGCGGGAGCGCTCCCAGGCCAGATGCTAGGCGCGAGGAAGGCGCATCCCCCAAGGTAGGGCTGTAACTGACCTGCCTGCGCCGTGGTGGCTACAGCAGGCAGGCGAGCAACGAAGCAGATGGCCTGGCACCGCCCCGCCCCAAAGGGCTGTGGCCTCATGACATGATGGCTTTGTGACCCATTCGTCACAGACCGGGAGGGTATGCTCCTCACTCGTGCCTCGCCATAATGTCATGATTCCGCCAGCAAAACCCGAATTTATTTTTGCGCGGACCCTTAATCAAACTCTCCCGCCCCGCTCAAGTTCTTTCTTCAACTATTTGTCTGTCCCCCGGGGATTGGTTTCGAATCTCCGAATTGCCTAATTCGTCCTTCCACCATTCCCGCGACCAGGGGTGCGATGTCTCGCCGCCCGCAAAGCGCGACGTCTCTCGCCAATTCAGGAATTCCCAGCAGCCGTTTCCCGTTCCTAGACATGCCCAGGGCGCCTTCAAGGTCTTTCGCCGCCAAAAGGTAGATGGATCGCGCCATGCGCGCCGAATCGGTCACTCTGTCCGAAGCAAAGTGGCCCCAGAGCAGGTCCGCGAACGCACCGGCGGCGATGACATCCTCCATCGCGGCCTGATTCTCCGTGCCGCTGCAAACCAAGATCAAATCCTCAAATTCCAGCCTCTCCACGAATGCGGCTGTCACCGCCAAGTTCAAGAACGAACCAACCAGGACACTGGAGGCGCCCCGGCACGCCACCAGGGCCCGAGTCCCATTCGTCGTCGTCGCGATGAGGGGCTTTCCCTGGACACGCTCCCTGGTGAACTCCGACGGGGAATTGCCGAAATCAAATTCCAATCCTCCGGTGAGTTCCCGGCCGATGCGAATTCCGTGGCGTTCTCCCGCGAGCAACGCGTCGGGATCCCGCGCTTTGGCGTCCAGCGCTTCAGGGATTTCCCGCACAGGAAGGACCGATTCGGCCCCATTTGCGAGAGCCGTGACGAGGGTCGATGTGAATCGCAGGATGTCGAACACCACGCAGACTGTGCGTCCGAGCGATCGCGCTGCCAATGCGTCTTGTTCGCAGGGCGCGAAGAGCACCTCAAGCTGCCGTGTGTTCATGATCTCTTGGATAGCATCCGAATGTGATGAAACAAGTATTGTTGAGCGTAGCCGGCCTGGGGGCCGAAGTGTTCCCTGGCGAAGATCCGCAGGGCTGGAAGCGTCACGGGGTGTCCGGCAAAATAGTGGTCCTTCAGCACGCGAGCCACCCAAACATCGATAGGGAACGCTTCCTGGAATCCCAGCGCAAAGAGGAGCACACAGTCGGCGATCTTGGGCCCCACTCCTGGGAGGTCCATCAACGCCGCGCGGGCTTCCTCCAGTGGTCTCCGCCGGAGGGATTCCAAATCAAGCGAACCGTTCGATACTCGCCGGGCGCAGGCCAGCAGATGCGCCGCTCTGAATCCCATTTTGCACTCGCGCAAGGACGCCTCACTGGCCTCCGCGACCTGCGTCGGAGTCGGGAAGGCGCGAAAGACGATCCCGTTTGGATCCGTGAGGATGGGCGTCCCAAACCGATCGCACAACGCCGCGACGATTTGCTGGATCTGCACGATCTGCTTGGTCGAAGATAAGATAAAAGTCGCCAGGCATTCCCACGGATCCTGCCTAAGCAATCGAAGTCCCCGCCAACGGTTCACCGCTTGAAGCAGCACTGGATCCTTTGGAAAACGATCGATCACATCTCTCAGACTGCAATCGAACTGGAGGTAATGCCTCAACCATCCCCAATCCTCGCATTGGGGAAACGATTCGGCTCGAAGAACTGTGGCGCCCGCCTCCCGCGAAAGTCTCACCCATCGCGATCCGACGACCCCGGTCCACTGGATTCCATCCTGGCGCCATCGAAACGCCTGGCCCGAGCGCATCGTGGCATCGAGGTCGAAATCCTCCAGCTCAAACACTCGCACACTCACGCGCATGATTTCGATTGAATGGCAAACGATAGGAACGGCCCCTCGGCCTTTCCACCTATGACTTGGGTTTCAAACCCCGGCACGCAAAAATCTGAATGTGCCGCAACACCTGGCCTTTATAGAGCACCGGTTGCTCCCCCAAGTCGGTCACCGATTCAAATTGGCCTTGGATGATATCCGGAGGCGGATTGGACCCTCCGGCGCGCATCAAGAAGAGCGCGTTCGCCCCAACTTTATCCCGATACCCCGGCCAAAAATAGAACTGATTCACGGGCGTGTCGCCTGCGGGATAGAAAACGAACCCTTCGGACGCGCGCGAGCGCTTTGCTTCCGGCATGTAAAAGCTCATGAGCGACGTGATCCCGTAGTGATCACCCAGAATCAGCACAGGCTTGCCTTCTTGTAAGAGCTTTTCCCGCTCGCGGCTTACGACCGCGGCGGTTGCAGACCAGCCGCGAACCCTCCTCAAGGGATCGATTTTCGAGGGCAGTTGGCTGCCAGTGATTTTTCCGATCAGCCTGGTTTCGTGCAATAAGATGACGCACCCCAACCCCACGCAAAAGCCCGCGATGATGACGCGCTGGAACCATTTTTTGGACTGATTCCACATGGGCTCAACACAGGCGACCGCCAAGCACACCATGGGAACCACCGCTGGCGCGATCCAATTTGGCTGGACTCGCGCACGAAATGTGTAAAGGAGGTAGCCCAGGAACAGCGGAGTGCCCATGGCGAGAAGGTAGAGCTTCAGCGGATCGCGGTTTCTTTCCTTCCAGGCGATTCTCCACGAGGCCACCATGACCACCAAGAATACCGGGTTGAGCAACCCTAGTTCGCTGGCGACGAAATCCCAGAAGAACCGGAGGCTCGGTGTCCAGGTCTTGTCCAGACCCGCCCTGGCATGAAGATGCGTCACAGTAATCCAGTCGTGCCGCGCATTCCATAGGAGCACGGGCAGGGTGCAAACCACGAGGATGCCAATGGCCGCGGCAAACCCCCGAGACCGCAGGAGCGGCCGCGCTGGTTTCCAACAAACGCAAAAGCTCACCCAGCACAGCACCTGAAATAATGCGGTGTATTTGCTCAGAAAACCCAGCCCCCAGCACAATCCCATCAAACTCCACCACCGCAACTCGCCGCGTCGGAACACCTGCCATCCGGCCACCATCGCGCCGGTCCAACTCAGAACCGACAATGGATCGATTGTCATCAATAGCGAACCCACACCCGCCAATGGCATGGCGCAGGTCGCCAGCAAGGCCCAAAGTCCCGCCCTCGGACTAACGGTCGCGCTCAAGAATTGAAATGTGAGAAGGCTGACCGCGGCGGCTATCAAAGGGGATAGGAATCGCACGCCGAACATCGTGTCACCCCAGAGGCTGGTTCCGAGGAAATGCGCGTAGGCGATCATCGGCGGTTTGCTGTAATACGAAAGATCCAGGTGTTTGGACCACAGCCATTGGTAGGCCTCATCCTCGCTCAGTTCGATCTTGCCGGCAGCCAGATAGCCCCACCGCACTAAGAGGAGCAGCAGGATCAGGCCGTAGGCCAAACGCGTTCGCACGGCTTCCTTCTCTGATTGCGAGCTTCCTTCCCTCGCAAATCGCAGAGCCTGCCCTTCCGGCGGCGAGAGCAGGGATGGCATCTGCCGGAACCAATCCGGAAACCATCGGCTTGAGACGTGCCTCCAGGAGTGAGCGAACACAGCGGTTCCTCCCGCGCCTATCCCCACGCCCAAGACCGCTCCGGCCAGGACGTCTCCCGGATAGTGCATGCCGTTGTAGACCCGTGAAAATCCGACCAACACCGCGGCGGGCATCGTCCATTTCAGCGATCGCCTCCAGAAAATCGCCAGGACGACCGCGCCGCTAAACCAGTTCGACGCGTGCGAGGAGGGAAAACTGAAGCTTGCCGTCCGGCCTCCCAGTGTGCTGGCTTCCGGCAGCGCCGAATACGGACGTGGGCGCTCCACGGCCTTTCGAATCGGATTGGTGACGAGGCCGTCACCGAGAGGGACGATCAAGGCCAGCAGGAGCGCGCAGATCCTGCCGCGATTTCCCCCTCTTAAGACAAGCCACAAAAACCCGGCCAGAAGCGCCGGCACGAAAACCGGGTTCCAACTCACCCAGGGCATCAGAAGGTCGAAGAGGGGGTTCCGCAGCTCTTGGTTGACGAAAAGAAACGATGACCGGTCGATGGTTTCGAACAGGGTCATTCGGAACGGACCAAATCAATAAGCCACGAGTGAACGGACGGGCACGCCGCGCAATTTCTCGCGCCCCTTCAGAAACTCGAGCTCGATGAAGAACACGGCTCCCAGCACCTCCGCGCCCAAACGCTTCAGCAGCTCCATGGCCGCGGCCGCCGTGCCGCCCGTCGCCAGCACATCATCGATCAATATGACTTTGCTGCCCGGGCGCACCGCATCGACATGGATCGCAATCGTGGTGGAGCCATACTCAAGATCGTAGCGGGCCTCATGGGTGCGGTACGGAAGCTTTCCCTGCTTGCGGATGGGAACAAATGCCGCGTTCAATTCGATGGCCATCGCCCCTCCGAAAATAAACCCACGGGCGTCGATGCCGGCAATTGCATCCACACTCCCGGGTTCGAAACCCGACGTCAAATGGTGCACCAACCCGCGGAATAACCGAGCGTCTCCGAGAACGGGCGTGATGTCCTTGAACTGAATGCCTGGCTTCGGGAAATCCGGCACATTCCGTATGGCCGCCTGCAGCTCCGAAATGCCAACGCTACCGACCGTGCTCATGATGTTCCCTTGTTTCCTCCCGGCACCTCGGAATCCGTCATCGTTTGCCTGTCTCGATCTTTTCGATCATCCACCGGAGCTTTTCAAGAGCTCCGTTTTATATCTGCCTGACGCGCTCCCGCGTGATCGAGAATTTCTCACCGACTTCTTCCAGCGTCTTCTCGTCCTCGCCATCAAGCCCGAAACGGTAACTCAGCACGGCGGCCTCTCGCGGACTCAGATCCTTGACCAACTCCTTCAGCATGCGCAACACAGTTTTCTTCTCGAGATCCTGGTAGGGCGTCGTGGCGCGCTCATCCTCCACGATGTCCCCAAATGTGCCGGACTCCTCATCGCCAATGGGCGCGTCGAGGGACGCGGGCCTGATGGCTGCGGTCCTGAGCTGACCCACCCGCGCGGCAGACATTCCCAGTGACTCCCCCAGTTCTTCGTCCGTCGGTTCTCGCCCGAAGACCTCCTGCAATTGGATCGTGGTCATCCGTATCTTCGAAATCTTTCCCACGAGGTGCACCGGAAGACGGATGGTCTTGGATTGATTCGCCAGTGCCCGCTTGACGGATTGCTTGATCCAGAGGGAGGCGTAGGTCGAAAGCTTTCCGCCCTTGTTCGGATCAAACTTCTCCACCGCCCGCATCAAGCCAATATTGCCCTCGTTGATCAAATCCAGAAGGGGCATGCCGAAAGACTCATAATCCCGGGCAATTTTCACGACGAGCCGAAGGTTGGCCTTGATCATTTGCTCCCTGGCCTCGAGGTCGCCAGCTTGAACCCTCTTGGCGAGCTCGACTTCTTGTTCGGGCGTCAATAGTGGAACCTCCCCAATCTCCCTGAGATACAAACGATAGGCCGAGTCCCCATCGTAGCTTCCGCGAATTTTGGCGCGTGTCGGCTCTTCCTCGTCCTTGCGCTCCCGCAGCCCTCGGAGGGCCGCCGCCGCCGCTTCCAAGTCGTCCGCTTCGTCCGTCGAGGCGCTTGATGGATCCACGACCGGATCGGCCGAGGGATCAGCGGCTTCAGGGTTCGAAGAAGGCTCGGCCTCGGGCTTCTCCAGCTTGGCTGAGTCATCCTTGGTTAACCCAAGGGATTCCTCAGGATTTGATGGGCCTGTCATACGTCGTGCGAGTGGTTCCAGTCAAGAACTCAGAAGTTCACGTTACTCGCATGCGCAAAAGCTTGTCCAGTCCCCATTTGCGAGGGAGCCGCCGCGGCACGCGGTCCCAGTGAGTCTCATTCTGACCGAAGCGCGACTGTGTTCACAGGACCAGCCGCGGGGTTTGATGCGGATAAACGCGCTGCGGCTGCCGCACCGCTCAGCCACGTTCCATATGAATGGCTGGTCCAATCCCCGTGGGTCTTCCTCATGCTCGAAGTATCACGCATCGTCGCCTGCTTTTTCAATACACAACTCTAAAACACGTTGCCGCCGAGCCTCTCTTGGACCACTATCCCCGGCCGATGTCGAGTCACCGCAAACAATATCCGTTCGATCTGATCGAGCCCAAATGGCAGCGTTTTTGGGTCGATAAACAAATTTTCCGAGCTTGGAACCCTGGCGATTTTATCCCGGAAGAACATCCGTTCGCCCTTCGCCACCAAAGCGCCTCGCAAGCTTCCATCTCGTCGCTGCCTCCTAAGTTTTACATCCTGGACATGTTTCCTTATCCGTCCGGTTCGGGGTTGCACGTCGGCCACCCGGAGGGATATACCGCCACGGACATTCTTTCGCGCTACAAGCGAGCGTCGGGCTTTAACGTCTTGCATCCGATGGGATGGGATGCTTTTGGGCTGCCCGCGGAACAGTACGCCATCAAGTCAGGCCAGCATCCCCGCGTCACAACCGAATCCAACATCACGAACTTCAAACGCCAAATTCAAGCCCTCGGCTTCAGCTACGATTGGAGCCGTGAAGTCGATACGACCGACCCCGGCTACTTCAAATGGACCCAATGGATCTTTCTCAAGCTTTACAATGCCTGGTTCAATCCGGCGACCCAAAAAGCCGAACCCATCGAAACACTGGCTTATCCGCCCGACGTGAAGACCCTGGAGGAGCAGGCCCTATACCGCGACGGCAAAAGGCTCGCGTTTGTCTCCGATGCCCCTGTCAACTGGTGCCCCGATTTGGGCACCGTGCTCGCGAACGAGGAAGTCATCGATGGCAAAAGCGAGGTCGGCGGCTATCCTGTGGTGCGCCGATCGATGCGGCAATGGATGCTCCGCATCACGGCCTACGCGGAACGGCTTCTCAGCGATCTCGATGGCATCGACTGGAGTCATTCGCTGAAAGAGATGCAGCGAAACTGGATCGGCCGATCCGAAGGCGCCGAAGTGGCCTTCAAGGTCGAGTGGACGGCGGCCACGACTGGAGGATCAACGACTCATGGGACAAGTTTCCTGAACGTTTTCACGACTCGGCCCGACACTCTCTTTGGCGCGACGTACATGGTTCTGGCTCCGGAGCACGCCATGTTGGATCTCTGGCTCGAGAACGGCGCCGTTCCCGCGACGTGGCCTCCCAACACTCCCGAAACATGGAAGCGCGCCTCCGCCAATCCCGCGGAAGCCATCCGAAGCTACCGGGAGGTTTGCTCGCGAAAAAGCGACCTCGAGCGGACCGACCTTTCAAAGGAGAAGACCGGGGTGTTCACCGGCGTGTTCGCCACCAATCCCGTCAATTCCGAGCGCATCCCCGTTTGGATCGCCGACTACGTGCTCGGGAGTTATGGCACGGGCGCCATCATGGCCGTTCCGGCCCATGACGCTCGTGATCTGGAGTTCGCGCGCGCGTTCGATCTTCCCGTGCGCCTTGTCGTCCAAGCCCCCGAAGGAAAGGAGTCCATCGGATTCTTGGGAGACGGCATGAGCGTGAATTCAGGATTTCTCGACGGTCTTCCAACCCCCGAGGCGAAGCACAAAATCACGGGATGGCTGTCCGCAAAGGGCCTCGGCCGATTGATGGTGAACTACAAAATCCGCGACTGGCTTTTCAGCAGGCAGCGCTACTGGGGCGAGCCCTTCCCAATCGTGTGGAAAAACGGACGTCACGAAGCCCTTGAGGAATCCAGTTTGCCACTGTTGCCGCCCGATCTCAGTGATTTCAAGCCCACCGAGGCGGGTGAACCTCCGCTGGCTCGCGCCACCGAATGGTGTGCTCTCCCCGGTGGCGCCACCAGGGAAACCAATACCATGCCCCAATGGGCCGGCAGCTGCTGGTATTATCTGCGATTCCTTGATCCCACCAACACCCGCGCTTTGTGCGGCCCTCAGGCCGAAAGTTATTGGATGGGAACCGCGCCCCTTCCGGAGCACCGCCAACCGGCCACCCCTGGCATCGATCTCTACGTTGGCGGCACCGAGCACGCGGTTCTGCACCTGCTCTACGCGCGCTTCTGGCACAAGGCGCTGTTCGACCTCGGTTACGTGTCGACGGCCGAGCCTTTTTACAAACTCGTCAACCAAGGATTGATCCTCGGGGAAGACGGCCAGAAAATGTCGAAGTCCCGCGGGAACGTGGTCAATCCCGACGATATCCTGGCCGAGTACGGCGCCGACGCCTTCCGGCTGTACGAAATGTTCATGGGCCCGCTGGAAATGGTGAAACCGTGGAACACCAAGGGCGTGGAAGGGGTTTACCGATTTTTGGGGCGCGTCTGGAGGTTGTTCGTGGATGAAGCGAGCGAGATCGAGTTCCAACAACGTCAGACAGTTCAAGGCCGAGAGGATCCAGAGCTGCTGCGAGGAATCCAGATGGATGCCTCGATTCAGGAGTGGCAGCCATCGCCGGCACAGCTCAAAACCCTTCACACCTGCGTCAAAAAAGTGACTGAGGATCTCGATCACCTCCGATTCAACACGGCCATCTCCGCCCTCATGATCTTCGTCAATGAAGCGCTTTCGTGGCCCGTGAAACCGAAGTCCGTGATGAGGGATTTCTTGCTCTTGCTCCATCCGTTCGCGCCCCATCTTGCTGAAGAACTCCATTCGAAACTCGAGCCTGGCGGCCTCGAGGGGACGATCGCTTATCAGCCTTGGCCTAAATTCGATCCCGCTTTGCTGGTTGAAGACACCCTCGAAATCCCGGTTCAAATCAATGGCAAGCTCAGGGATCGGATCGTGATGCCGGCGACCGCCACTCAGGACGAAATTCGGAGCGCGGCGCTCGCCGCTCCCAAAATCGAGCAAGCCCTCCAGGGCCGGACCATTCTCAAAATCATCGTCGTCCCGAAAAAACTGGTGAACATCGCCGCGACGCAGCCTTGAGCCTTGATCTAGTGTGCCGTTCACGAATTGGGTGGACATTTGCGGCAATGGATTTTTGATTCAGACGAGGCGAGAACGACGAACATACCGTTCGTGGGTCTGTGAGGAGCGAACAACGAAGTCTGAATCAAAAAGACATGCCGCCCATCGGGTTGTGCCACAGTGAACCTTTGGCTGCGTGGCTCCTCGGTCACAGATCCATGTCCGGATGGGCTCCGTCGTCGCGCCTTGCCAGAGATTCACTGTGGCACAACAAATGCCCACCGAATTCGTGAACGGCACACTAGCGGTTCATCATCGACTCGATCCGTTCCCGATAGTTGCGGCTCATGCTCAGCTTCGTGCCGTCCTTCAGAAGGACTGAGTAATCCCCGTAAAACAACACCTGAAGCTCGCGAATGCGGTCCAAATTGACGATGGTGGAGCGGCTGATCCGCAGGAACTGATGAGTCGGGAGCTGGGCTTCCATCGCTCCCAGTGTCTCCCGGACATGATGCGTCACGGGCCCGACGTGCAACCTCAGATAGTTTCCATCCGCTTCGACCCAGTCTAGATCGTCCATCTTCACCAGCACCAGCTTGCCTTCAGTTTTGAAGACGAGCCGGCGAGGAGGGTGGGGCCCTTTGGCGATATCTTCCAGCAGGGAGGACAGCCTCTGATCTGAACCCGGGGCGGATCCGGCGATCAACCGTTCGCGAATATGGTTGAGCGTTCTGTCGAATCGATCCGCGTCAAAAGGCTTTAACAAGTAGTCGATCGCATGCACTTCAAACGCCTGGAGGGCGTGTTGATCAAAAGCCGTGACGAAGACGATGAGCGGCCGGGAGGTCGGAGGCAGCCTCCGGCATAGCTCAAATCCGTTCATGCGCGGCATCTTGATGTCCAAAAACACCACATCGGGCTTCTGGGTTTGAATGGACGCCAAAGCGAGAAAACCATTGGCGCATTCCCCAAGTACCCGGAAATCGGAATGTTTCTGAAGCAAATTTCGAAGCCGGGTTCGGGCATGAGCCTCGTCATCCACGATGAGCGCTTGGATCGGCATGCGGTTCAGTCTTGTGGCGCGGTCCGGGATGGCTCCTGCCGCGACGTTTTCCAGGGGATCTCGAGGCGCACCTCGGCGCCGCCACCCTCAGCCTCAAGCAGTTCGAACTTGTGCTCGCTGCCGTAGAGATGATTGAGCCTGGACCGCGTATTTTTCAAACCAATCCCGTCCCTTGATCCTGGCGAATCATGTGAAGCAAAGCCGGCTCCATTGTCCTCGATCCTCAGACGGAGCTTGTCCTCAACTCTCTCGGTTCGAATCGAGATCCGCCCCTGGCCTTCACGGGATTCCAAGCCATGGCGAATCGCGTTTTCCACCAAGGGTTGGAGGATGAGGCACGGAACCATCGCCGCTTCAGTGCCGGGCGCCAGGTCGATATCAATGCGAAGTCCTTCCTCGAATCGGGTTCGTTCGATTTCGAGGTACCGCGACAGAAACTCCATTTCTTCGCTCAGGGGGGCTTCATGGACGCCGGAGGGGTTCAACGTTTGCCGCAGCAAATCGCTCAGGCGGGCGATGGTTTTGTCCGCCGTTTCAGGGTTTTCGTGGATGAGCGACGAGATGGTATGGAGGGTGTTGAATAAAAAATGCGGGTTGAGCTGCATGCGCAGGGATTCGAGCCTGGCCTGCACGAGCTGTGTTTCCAACTCGGCCGTGCGGAGCTCGCGCTCCGACATCTTGCGATAGTATCGCCACCCATTGTGACCAGCGACGATCATCCCGTAAACACACCCGAGTATAGGCAAGTAATGCACAAACATCTTTTTCGTGAGCGCGGTGAATTCGAAGACCTTCCCTTCGATGGAGGTCTGTCCGTGGAGCAGAGAGGCGTGCAAGATGATGTAGCCGACGCTGTACAACGCGGCCCCAGCGCCATGCACCTGAATCCACCGCCTCCGGGGTGTCGAAGTAAACTGGAATCGTTCCGCGAGATAGAGAATCCCAGGCACAAAAACCCCCATCGAGTACCAATCTTCGAATGAGCGGCGCAGCGCCAAACCCCAACTCGGCGGCTTGCCCATCAGGGAGATCCCCAAGTAAACCTGAGTGGAACTCAGCAGCGCAATGCCAGTCACCACGAGCCATCCGAGGAGCCAACGCCCCCCGCGTGACCGGGTCAACGATTTGAAGTCAAGCCTCGCCATATGGATTCTAAGAATCAGGAAGCCACACCCTACACCCTAGCCAAGTGGATTTGAACTTCCAACCGCGGACGAGGCGGATTCTTCGGACACTCATCCAGAACACTGTTAGGAGTCCTTACGAAGCCCCGCCTGGTTCTTCACAAATCCTAAATGCGGCGTCCATTGACCCGCGGCTTGGACAACGGTTCGGCGATTGACTCGGTCGGCTGGGGCGCCGGGGCATCGTCGATTCCCGAGTCCGTCAGATTCGTCCGCGACTGGTTGACCGATGCTTCATTCCCATCAGCCATCCCCTCCTTCACGAGATGGTTCTGCTCCAGCAGACCCCTGCGGTTTGCAGTTTCAGGGACGCTAAAATCAGCCAAGGCGCAAAACCAAATTGCCAGGGTCCAAACGACCGCGCTCGTCACCACCCCTTGGGCTACATCGTCGCAATCCAGCGCGCGGATGAACCGTTGCCAGGCGCTCCCGGGGATGATTGTAGAGGGGACCCTGGGTGGATCCTCCTCATTCGTCCGTGGAAACAACACAATCTTCATGAGCTTGAATTGATCCAAATGAAGCACGGCGAAAAGCACGATGTGATGAACCGCTCGGGATTGGGGATGACCCGCTTAAACCATGAAATAAGTTTATCCGCGATCCCAATCCCACTCTGGCATTCTCCGACGGATTTGCCTAAAGATTCACCATGCCATTCATGAAATCCTCAAAGGGAGGCAAACCGCCCGCCGCCGTCGTTCGACCCCTTGCGACCCGTCGCAAACTCTCGTGGTTGCCACGCCTTTGGTGGATTCTTGCCTGCGTGCTGTCATGCTTTGGTCAATTCGAAACTCATGGCGTTGAGAACCGTGTTCGGCTGCCGATAGAAACCGATGCTGGAGGCGATTCAGTTCGGCGTCCTGTCTCGATTGATGCCTTTTTCAGTCCTCCAGCCGCGCTCTCGCGGGATTTCGGAAACTACCGATCTCCGCTGAAGTTCGATGGAGGCGGCGAAGCGCGATCGGCTGCGGAGTGGCAGCGGCGCCGCGACGAGATCCTTCGTTATTGGCACGGGGCCATGGGAGCGTGGCCGCAGTTGCTGGACAAGCCGGCAATGGAGTTTCTGAAGTCCGAACCCAGGGAGAAATTCACGCAGCATCGGGTGCGGTTGGAGATCGCGCGGGGCCAGTTTGAGGAAGGATGGCTGTTGATTCCCGCTGGCGTCGGGCCGTTTCCCGCCGTGCTTGTGCCGTTCTACGAGCCGGAAACCAGCACGGGCCTCAACACCGCGAAGCATCGGGACTTCGCTTTGCAACTCGCGCGGCGAGGGTATGTGACTCTCTCGATCGGGTCGCCGGGCGGAGACGCGCGAAAGCCGGACACGGGAGGCGCCCGGTGCCAGCCCTTGTCGTTCCTCGCCTTCATCGCGGCAAACGCTCACACCGCGCTGTCCCAACGGCCCGAGGTCGACCCAGCCAGAATCGGCGTCGTCGGGCATAGTTACGGGGGCAAGTGGGCAATGTTCGCCGCCGCGCTTTACGAAAAATTCGCGTGCTGCGCGACCAGCGATCCCGGCATCGTCTGGGATGAAGCCAGATCGAGCGTCAACTATTGGGAGCCTTGGTACCTCGGGCTTGACCCCAACACGACACGGCGTCCGGGGTTGATCACGGAGGACAATCCCCGCACGGGCGCCTACCGCAAACTGGTGGCTGAGGGTCGCGATCTGCACGAGTTGCACGCGCTGATTGCTCCCCGTCCTTTTTTTGTTTCCGGCGGCTCGGAAGATTCCCCGGAGCGATGGCGCGCCCTCAACCATCTGGTGAACGTCAACCGCATCCTCGGTTTTACGAACCGCGTTGCCATGACCAACCGCCCCAAACACGATCCCAACCCCGAATCCAACGAACAAGTCTACGAATTCCTTGCGCGCTTCCTAAAGCCTTGAGCTTCGAATGTTTGGATTGCGGCTTCAAACTGGATCCCACTCCGCAACTGCTTTCCAATGCGCGCGGAACTACTTTTCTTACTGCGACGCGCGCAAACGTTCGAACGCGATGGCGGCCTCAGCGCGGGTTCTGACGCCCAGTTTCCGATAAATCGCCGTGAGTTGGTTGCGCAACGTTATCTCGGAAATGCCAAGGGTAGAAGCGATTTGAATGAACAATTGACCAGGTTGGAAATTGACCAAGTTGGACTTGCTTAAACTTTTCTCTCAACCGCCGGATTGGGCCTCATCGGTTACAGATCGTCGGGAATTACGCTTACGTCCTGGAGACCTACGAGGGACTTTAAATAATCGACATCAGCAATCTCTCATGGCGGAACTGAAGTCGTGGATGGAGGGGCAATGGGTGCTGAAACTAGCTCAGCAATCTTGATGACAGGAAGCCCTTCTCCTGCGGCGCAGAAGTCTTCGCTTTTGAATGCTGCTCCATTAATCCACTGGGCCGTGTCGTAGAGCGGGATTGCGTCCCAGCCGGTCGGAATGTGGCCGAGTGGCGATTCTTGGAAATGTTCAGGGAAGAGGGCGGCGGGGGGGCGGCCGTCGAGTTTGGCGCGGACGGGGTCGAAATCCACGAACCAGCTCTGGAACAGCGCCCGCGCCATCGCCTCCAGCGTTGCGTTCATCCGCCGGTTCAACTCGATCTTGTCGTCCAGCGTCCCAAGCACCGCCGCGATGGCTTTTTGCTCGGCGAGGGGTGGGAGCTGCACGGGCTTTTCCTTCAACGTGTTGGTCACGAGTCTGCCCGTTCCGTGTCCCGCATGGTCCACCGACGCCAAGAGGTCTGGTTTGTTAGCGAGCAGCCAGTAGGCGAGAAATGCGCCGTCCACATTCTTAAAGCACGCCCAGGGACAGACAAATTATTGAAAAAAATCGGGATCAAGCAACGGGGAAGGATTACAGGGTCAACATGAAGGCCGGGTTTCCCAAGAAAGGGCCGCAAGAGGCTATTTTGATCAACGGGAGTCAGGATCGAAATACCGTGGTGGTGTACTGACGCAACCTGATGTTCTGTTTCAAATGACACGAACGGCCATAGCTCCCCTTCTGAAACGACCAATGGCAGAATATTCCATAGCTGAGTTCTCCGGCTGTGCTCCGGAAGAGTCGGCGGCCCGAAAGCGGCAGACCATTTTGAAGTGCGTGGTTGAAGGCGTGAAGGCGAGTGAGACCCCAACCGTTCCTAAGATTTAACCAAAAGCCGACTTCCGAAGATCTCTCAACACAAACAAGGGGGAGCCATCCAGACCTCGCACGGGTCGAGCCCCGGTTTCTCGATGGCGACCGAAGTGTTCTCGAAAGATTTGGAATATCTCCTCCACAAAATCCTGCGTTCCGAAAACCGCGCCGTCCACGAAGTAGCGTACCCGACACCGGGCATAGTCATGGATCTTGAGTTTGCCTTTCGCGGCGATGACCTCTCTCACTTTTTCGGGATCAATGCCGCGCCGCATCGGTTGGCCTTGCCGGTCCAATCCTTCGTTCTGCTCGCCCTGGCCAAACAGCCAGACTCGATAGCTCGCCATGGCCGCTGTCAGCGATTCCTCGACTCCGTCCCGCGCATCCATCAAAGACTTGAATCCCTCCTTGGCGATTCGAATGCCAGCCACCGCTTCGCCGTAGCCGCACCAACGATAATCTTTGGGGTCCTGGGTTAAACCAGCTCGCACCGGGTTCAAGTCGATGTAGGCGGCCATGGTCAACAAGGCTTCTCCACGCCCGTCCACCAGAACACTTTTGAATCGCTCCTCCCACAGGGTCCCCTTGCGGCCAGTGCGATGATTGTACCAAGCGCTGAACCGCTGCTTGAGCAGATGGTTGAACCAACTCACATCCCACATCTGCCGGAAGAACCGCTCGAGCAGCGCTCTTTCTCCTTCCGCATCCTTGGCCGCGCGGAGCAGTTCGATCTGCGCTTTGGTCCGGGTGTAATCCTCTTCAAACTCCAATCTCTTCAGAATCTTCAATAATTCTTCGGCGGTGGGCCTCACATCTGGCGGTCTGGGCACCTCCAAGAGAATGTGGTAGTGATTGGACATCAAGCAGAACGTCAGCACCCGCACCTGGCAGAACGATTCGCATTTCCGCATCAACCGCGTGAATTGTTCCTTCTCCGCCTCCTCGAAAATGAACCGTCGATCCACGATTCGAGAAATGCAGTGGTAATGCCCAACGGGTCGATCCGTCGGAAACTTCAACCTCCCTTGCCTCACTTCCTTCTTTAACCATACCCGCCCGCCCCACTCAAGGCCTATCTCCAATCATTTGTCTGTCCCCTTGCAAAGCTCACGACGTATCCCATCAGGTCGGCGGGAACGTTGTAAAACCGGTAGGTGCTGACTGGTTGTCCAGTAAAGGAAGCCGAAGTGGCCGCGGTCCCGTTCAGAAACGCCGAGTAGGCACCTCCGTCCTGTGAAACGAAGATCGTGTAAACATGTTTTATGGCTCATTCCTTGTGGATCACAATGCTGCCGCCTTGAACCGCCGTAGCTGGATCAGCGTTATCCGACGCCCCAGTCTGATTGTCGTACACCACTCCGCCCGAATCGCTGTCCCAGATTTTGATCCGGAATTTATCGACTCCGCCGCCGCCGTTCACCTGACCATCAATGGCTGTGAGCATAAAACCATAGTTGCCGGCGCCATTAATTTTGCCTGTGCCCTTATACTGCGCTCGGGCGCCGGCTACCACGAGCCATTGATAGGCTTCGCTGTGAAACTTGAGATTCGCCACACGGAATTCGAACTCGGTTTGCCCTGTTGGGATCGTCGCGCCTTTTTTGTATTTGGAGACGAAGCCGAAAGTGGCCTTTCCGATAAGCGAAGGATTCGCGGGGTACGCGCCGGCCGGTGAGTTAATCCAACCACCGCCTGTCACAAAACCACCGTTTGGATCGTAGATCACGACATACGCCGGAAGATCGTCGTTAACCGTATCAGCAATTCCGATCGCACCGTCATCATCGCGAATGGTGAGCGTGATCCGATATACACCTGCGTTCAAAAACTGGAATGAATTCACGACTGTGTTGCCGTTTACGATCGTCGCATTCGCAACTTCGCTCGGGTCAGCAGCCCTGGTAAACGCCCACGATCCGGCATGGGTATCTGTAATACCGGGGTCATGGAAGTGTCCGCCGAATATGACTTCTGTGTTCACCGCTTGGACTAAGCCGGACGGCGGCTCCAGAATCGTCACTGTCGGTGCGGCGTTCTGGATTTCAACGGTGGTTTCGGCAATGGCGGAAAGATTGCCAGTGTCTGTCGCCCTCACTCTAATCGTGTCAACCAGAGGCCCATCGATTGTCGCGGCAGAGAAATTCACCGTTTGGCCCGCTGTTTCAAACGTTCCATTGTTATCGAGATCCCATGCGTAGGTGAGCGTGTCTCCATCCGGATCACTTCCCGAAGCGGAAACAGAGACTGATCCTCCTTCAATCGCGCTGTACGGTCCTCCTGCGTTGACCGCAGGGGGCCGATTGCACACGCTTACGTTAACCGTGCGAGTGACCTGAACCGCGTGGTTGCCGGCCGCATCGACAACGTTGTACGTAACAACGTACGAGCCAGACACCGAAGTGTTGACGGCGCTCGCGTTTATCGCAATCGAGGAGCTTAGGAACCGTGCAATAATTACTTCCGAACTAAAAAGCGGATTCACAACATAATCCGCAACTATTCGAACCCAGCAGTTCCGCTCGGTATGACTCGGAACGCTTGAAATGAGGCCTTGGAATCACTTTCGGCCGAGGGTT
>SYMW01000261.1 GCA_005805305.1 Verrucomicrobiales bacterium | reverse complement strand
TCCTCATTAGTGCCTCGCCATAATGTCATGATTCCGCCAGCAAAGCCCGAATTTATTTTTGCACGGACCCTAAGCACGATTCAAGATTGCCGGATCAGTGACCGAGCGCCTTCAACCAAACCAAAGGCCACGGCCCTCACCAAATCGTCGGGAACCCCGTTTCCCGGGCTTGAGGACTTCGTGAGCATGTGGCATTGATCATTCACATAATCGATCAAAAAGATCTTGTTTTCACCATCAATCGCGATTTCCGTCGAAAAAAATTTCATGCCGCACAGGGAGGCGAGCTTGTTCACCAGTTCCGTAATGCGTCCGTGGCAGTCCTTAAACTCGGCATCCGTGGAATCGATCTCCCTCGAGTAGGCGTCCGTGAAACAATTCCAAAGGCAGACATGGATTTTGCCAAACACGTGAAACGCCCTGAAATACATTGGCTGATCATTGACCAATCGGGGTCGGATTCGCTCTTGGAGCAAATAGTGCGAATCCGGCCACGCGGCCGCGGAACGTCTTAGATCCTCAGGCGCGGAGGCATTTAAAACCACGCCCCGGCGCCCGTAGCCCTTCGCAGGCTTTATCACAAACGTGGAACCTAGGGCGGCGAACAAGCCGGGCGTGAACTCATAGCCGGAGAGCTCTTCGTGACCAACAATCACAGTCGTCGGAACCGGCATCCCCTCGCGCACGAGCCGGGCGTGGAACCGGGCCTTGTCGAACGCATCAAGAGCTACCCGGGGGTCGTCAATCATCATGACTCCCTTCTCCGCGGCCGAATGGATCAACCGAAGGAAAGGATCGCTCGGGTTGTGATGTTCCGAATGCATGTTGAGCAGCACGCGAACTGAGAGGTTTCCTTGCTCGAACTGAAACCGGAACGGCTCCAACCAAATCGGTTCGATCAGGAAGAAATTCATCCCGAGTTGAGCGCATCGCTCCTGAATTCGATGGATAAAAAAATCATCCGAATCCAAGCCATGCGTCATCGCCAGATCGAAAACACGCGCCATAAAAAGAGATCGAAACCGTCCGCCGCGAAACATCCAGGGAACTGCGCGCAGAGGATCGCACCCTGGCATCCAACCCTGGATTCCTCGTGGGACCCCGCCGCTGCGGACGTGCCAAAGGGAAAGTTCAGCCCTTCTTTCCGCCACGGCAGGCTTGGCGGTAAGGAGAAGAAAGATTAAAGTAAATCCCGCACAACGGCCGCTCCTGATCGGTTTGGCTCAACATGATGGTGATTTGCTGGTCGAGCGCGATGCCATGGCGCAAATGGGGCTCTCGGCCCTCGTAAACTTTGATCGCTTTTTCGATGAGGGAGACCAAAGATTTCTGGCATTCCTCCGGGGTTTTGTCGATGCACACGATGAATCGATCAAACGATCTGAGCGCCTCTTGAAGTTCCGGTTCGAATGTCGCCGCCGTCAGTTCCATAAAAAAACACCTGCCAGTCGCGGACAAACCGCGTCGAAAGAAGGTTCCAATAGTTCAACTTCAATTCGCGGGGCTGATCGGGTATCGCCCGCCGCCAAACAACGCCGTCCCAATGCGCACCAAGGTGGAGCCTTCCTCAATGGCCACCTCGTAATCCCCGCTCATTCCCATGCTCAACACGGGAAGCGGCGCTCCCAGGCAGCCCGAGCATTCGTCATGCAACGCTTTGAGCTTGCGAAACATGGGCCGTGCGCGCTCGGTTTCTGGCGTCCAGGGAGCCATGCCCATCAGACCGTGTATCTCGAGGCCTGGCAACGAGTTGATTCGAGCCAAATCCGCCCGCACCGAATCTGGATGATACCCGAACTTAGTCGATTCTCCAGCTATATTAACCTCGATCAGGATTTGGAGGGTCTTCCCCGCATTGACCGCCGCCTTGCTGAGCACCTCGGCAATCGCCAGGCTGTCGACACTCTGGATCATCTCAAACAGAAAGGCCGCATCGCGAGCCTTATTCGACTGCAAGTGGCCAATAAAATGCCATCGTAGCTTTCCAGGACAAAGCGGGATTTTTGCTTTCGCCTCTTGAACCTTGCTCTCCCCAAACAATTTCAACCCGGCCTCGGCCGCCTCGCGCACGGCTCCCGGCGGATGCCCCTTACTGACCGCCAGGAGAGCCACTGATTCGGGCGCCCGGCCTGATTTTACCGCCGCGGCCGCGACCCTCTCGCGAACGGATCGCACTCTGTCTTCGATGTCCATGCGAGGATTGTGCCAGACTCCACCGCGTGGTAAACAGCGATCTGCGCCCCCTTTTGCGTTTGACCTGCGGAGCCTGGCGCAGATATGGTCCGCTTTTCGGGCTTTGATTAAATATCGGAAGTATGTTTGCAAGCATTCGTCGTCATCAAAAATGGCTTTGGTTCGTCATCATCGCCGTCATCATCGTTTCTTTTGTCGTTTTTTTCAGTCCCACGGCCACTCTTCCCGGTGGGGATGACAGCGGGGTTCAATTCGGCAGTGTCGATGGCCAAACCATAAAAAGGCAGCAGTTCATGGAAACTTACCGGGAGTCGCTGCTCAGCTATCTCTTCCGTTTCGGCGAATGGCCGAGCAAAGACCCGATGAGCCGCCAGAACAGCTACGACCCCGACGCCGAGACGCGAAACCGCCTCCTGTTGCTGAAAAGAGCCCAAGACCTCGGCATTCGGGTCAACGATGAGGGCGCGGCGAAGTGGATCGCCCAGTCGCCCGTGTTTCAGGACCGTCAATCTGGCGATTTCAATCGGCAGAACTACGAAAGATTCATCACCAACAAACTGTCCGAGGGCGGACTGACCGAGCCTGACTTCCATCGTTTCGCCCGTCATGAAAGCGCCATCCAGCACCTCATCGAAGTCGTCAGCGCTGGCAGCAAACTCGTCTCCACACAGGAGGCTGAGTCGCTCTATCGTCAAGAGAACGAATTGGCGTTGGTGTCTTTCGTCCATTTTCCCACCTCCAATCATGTGGCCTCGGTGGCCGTCACACCAGAAGCCATCGGAACGTTTTACACCAACAGGATGTCGATGTACCGGAACCCGGAACGCGTCCAGGTGAGCTATGTGCGATTCATGGCCACGAATTTCGCCGCCGAGGCGGAACTTCTGATGGGCGCGAATACAAACCTCAACCAGTATCTGGATCAAATCTACTTGCAGCGGGGCGTGGATTTCTTCCGGGAAGCCGATGGAAAGACGATGACGGCGCAGGCCGCGAAAGAAAAAATCCGGGAAGAGATCAAGGGCGAATTTCAGCTCCGCGCCGCGCGCAAGGCCGCCGCGGCGTTCGCCGAGGAACTTTTCGCGATGACTCCCGTTTCGAGTGACAATCTCGAGAAATTGGCGGCGGACAAGAAAATGCTCCCAGGAATCACGGCCCCGTTCGATCAGCGGCGGGGACCTTCTGAGTTCAGGGTTCTGGACACGTTTATCCAGGGGGCGTTCAGGCTGACGAGCGAAGAACCGTTTTCGATGCCTTTGCCCGACCAAGACAGTGTGTTTGTGATTGCCTTGAAGCGCCGAGTTCCAAGCGACATCCCTCCCCTCGACACGATCCGGGAACAGGTGACCGCGGATTTTGTGCAATCGCGAACTCGCGAAGAGGCGCGAAAGGCCGGCGAAGCTTTCTTCCAATCCGCCACGAACCTCCTGGCCCAAGGGAAGAGTTTTCAGGAGGCCGCCGCCGCCGCGGGCCTGACCGCCAAAAACCCTTCACCGTTCTCCAAATCCACGCGC
>SYMW01000260.1 GCA_005805305.1 Verrucomicrobiales bacterium | reverse complement strand
GCGGTCCTTTCCCACCGCCCAAAAGGTTTCCAATACCCAAATGCGTCTCCTCAACCTCAAAACCCACTCCGTTCTACCCGTCTGGAACTACACACTTTCTCCCGACCAAAATCGGAATTAATTTCTGCACGGTTCCTAAGGGGCCAATAATAGAGTCCGCCGTCAGCCGCGAGGCTGAGGATCCCACCCACCGATTCCGCGACCGCCACCCAGTCGGAGTGAGAACCGAGCCTGGAAGCAGTGGCCCCTGTTAAAGGCTCATGCGGATCGTCTGGAAAACGCCAGCGCCAGAGGGAGCCGTCCGACTTTAGTGTCACGACCGATGACTCGTCGCCCGCGATTCCGGTCCAGTCCGAATCGTTGCCGAAGCGAAAGTCCTGGCGGGCCAACTCTCGCTGAGGATGGGCGGTCGATGAGATTTCCCACGCTGCGTTCACCCGGAATGTGCCGTCTGAGTGAACCCCGACTTGGAACGGCGGGCCGCGCCTTGCTATCACCCAGACGAGACCGAGCCAATTCTCTTTGGCGATGTATGGCGCACGTTCGATCACTCGTCCGCTGTCTATCTCTATCCTCGTCGTCGCGGATCTCAAGAAATTGTCGGGCCCCAATCCCCAAACCGAGCCATCCGCCTCGGTGAAATGAATTCTCCAGCCAACAGTAAAAATTTGAGACCAGGAGAGAGTCGGAGCCACAGGAACCGGTTCAAAAGCACTCAAGCCAGGCCAGGATTGGGGCCTGACAAGTCGATTGGTTCCCAACCTCCACAGAGTGCCGTTGGTCTTCAATACCAAGGCCTCCAATGACGTGATGGCGGCGTTTTTCCAATCACTGTCCGAGCCGAATCGAGCCAATCTTATTGGTGCCGGCTTCCACGCAAAGCTGGAGGAACTCATCCATTGGGGGTGATCCTCTTTCTCCGAAACCCACAGGCTGCCGTCCTTTTGAATGCCTACCGCATCGGTGTTGGAGCGAACCACGGCCGCCCAGTTGGTCCCCTCCAGAAATTGGCTGTGTCCAGGCGCATTCCCAATTTTCCAGTTTCCAAGGATCATGGCCTCCAGGCTTGCAGGGGGCAGACTTAACCGCGTCGTCCATGCTCGTCCATCGCCCAGCACAATCGTCGTCACGAATCCGTGGCTCCGAATCGTCACGGGCGGCATTCGTGGCACACGGGACGGACCGTGGGGTGTTTCCAACGCCCCCGCCAACTCCCATGCGCGATGATGAATCGCCGACGTGGCCGCCCACACAAATGCCAACGCGCCAAGAACCGCAAAGACATTTCGGCGCCACTCACGCCCGCCAACTTCAAGGACTCTTGAGTTCAAGTACAACAGCCTCCCGATAGTCAGGGTCAAGACGGGCGTTCCGATGAGGAAGATCAAGATCCCCGAATTAGACCGCGCCTCGACGGCCACGGCCAAAATCACCCCGCTGATGGCAACCCCCACCACGGCTCCGGCAAGAGCCTGAAGCGTGGTGCGGGACAGGGAAGACGTGCAGAAAGAAATGAGCCCGAGCCCGGACGCGAGCGCGGCCATCACGAGGAATGGCTGCCACTCAGAGATGAACACCGCCGCGGCGCGCCCCAACTCCCAGATCAAGGCCACCCCGCCCCCGCCTCGCAAGCCCGGGAATTGCTCCGGCGGCCAGGCGGGGTTGGGTGAACGATCATCCCACAGAATACGCGGCCCTTCCAACAGCACCGGCATGCCAACGCCAAGCAGGACTGACAGCGCAAGCACAACGGATAGTTTCGTCGCCAAAGGCGTGAACCGGCCGACCGGCAGGCAGAGTTCCGCATGCATCGTCCCTAGCCTGCGCTCCTCCGCCATCGCAGCACTGCCCACCACCAAAGGCATAGCGAGCCAGATCACCCAAAAATGGGCGTGCACGAATTCGATCGTTGGCGTGGACTCCGACCCGGCAAGGCTCTTCGAAGACAGGACGCCGAGATGCGCCAACAGGAGCACTCCCGTCACCACCAATTGTGAATGATGGAGTTGGAGTTCCTTGAGAAAGAGCGCGGCCCTTGGACGCCGCCGATGAGCGGCCGCGTGGCGATCCTGCGATTTCGAAGCTCCGGACAGAAAAGGAAATGAAATCGTGCCGCCGGTCCATGGCACATCCTGCGCCCTCAAGAACATCCAGCGAGCCCACCAGAAGCCAGCGATGCTATAAATGGCCAGGACGACGGCCCAAGCGGGGGTAATCCATTCTGGCCTGTTCTTCAATGCTTCGGAAGTTGCGAGGAGGAGCGCGCACGGAACCAGTACCGTGCACCAAAAAGCCACCGCTGCTTGCCGAAGCAGCAGGACGCTCCAGAGACCTCCGGAGTAGACCGCGCACATGAAGAAGAACGTGGTAGAGAAAAAAATGTCTGGAGCGCCTAAGATGCCCTGACCCCAGGCCCCCGCAAGATAGCACAACCACCAAGCGCCCAAGACGACACCCAACGACGCAGCGGACAAGGAAGCTTTGATCCACCAAACCCGGGAGCGAGAGATCGGCTGGGATAGCAGGTTGGAAAACGTCCCGGCACTGACCTCTCCAGCAAAAGGGACCAACCCCAATATCCCCGCCAGAACCGGAAAAAGGATTAGCAGGAACCATCCCAACGCCGTCTTGAACTCGGATGTCGACCACGATGAAGGCTGGACCAGCAACACCAACGAAGCCAGGATCAGGGCCACGGCCGCCCCCGGCGCCAGCATCCGCACTTCCTTGTTGACCAATGCGTTCATGGGTTTCTTTGGCTGAGCTTGTTGGAGGCGACGAAGATTTCTTCGAGCGTCAGCGATTCGGAAACCAATTCCTCGGGACCCATCGCGGCCAATGCCCCGCGCAGCACATCACTATTACCGTTGGCGAGCACTTCAACTTCCCGTCCATTGTGACGAACATCTAGAGCGAAAGGCAGATCGAGTTTCGATGGCGGCTCGGAAAATCGGGCTCGAATCTTCTTGAACCGACCACGAGCTTCGTCAGCCGACATGGAAAGCAGCTCACGCCCATGTTCAATGATCACAAATTCATCGATCAATCCTTCGAACTCGGATATCAGGTGCGTGGAAACCAAGACGGTGCGCCGGGTGGCATCGGTCGATTGATAAGCCCCGATAATCGTTTCGATGAATTCGCGCCGGACAATGGGATCAAGCCCCGATGTGGGTTCGTCCAGCACGAGCAACTCAGGTTCAGGACAGATGGCGCCGACGAGGGCAAGCTGAGTTCTTTGGCCCTTTGACAGCTCGCTGGTTCGCCGGGTCGGATCCAACTGGAAACGGTTAATCAGGTCCGCTTCGAGGTCATCGTTCCAATGGGCGCGGAACGATGCCTGGTACGCCAATGCTTGGCTGACCGTCATCCAAGGATAAAACGCGACAGCGTCGGGGACGTAGGCGAGCCTGGACTTAACCTCAACCTCATCAGCCTGCGGATCGAGCCCGAAGACCCGCACGGTGCCCGAGGTGGGGCGGAGCAGATTCAGGAGGCATTTGATGGTGGTTGTTTTCCCCGCGCCGTTCCGGCCGAAGAACCCATGACAGCAGCCGGGGCGGACGGTTAGGTTCAGTCCATTCACGGCGTCCCGCTGGCCGTAGCGTCGAACGAGGTTCTTGATCTCGATGACAGGGGTGAGGTCGTTCATGGTTTCAATCCTCGATGAATTCTTTGGCGGCAGTGGCTTCCGGTTGGGCGAGGCTCATGGCTTTTGGCTTTCCACGAGCTTACGTTCGAAATGGTCCAGCCTCTCGCCTACGAGCGCGAGGAACGACTCGCGGTCCACATTCATGTGATGCGCGGCCACGACGGCTTGGTCCACTTCGGCGATAAGCAATTTGTCGCGCACGCTCTTGGCGAAAGGCGATCCGCCGTTCGTCAAAAAGCTGCCCTTGCCGAGAACCGTCTCGATGACTCCCTGGCTTTCCAGTTCTGAGTAGGCCTTGGCGACGGTGTTGCGATTGATGCGGAGGGCTTCCGCGAGGGGACGGATCGAGGGGAGTGCTTCGCCCGGTCGCAGGACGCCCGAAGCGGCCGCGCGACGCACCTGATCCACCAATTGCAGATAAACAGGCTTGCCTGCCTTAAAATCGATCTGAAACACCATAAAGACCTACTGTCATATGTTACTATGACAGTAGGTCTTTATTGTCAAATGTTTTTTTGCGGGAGTTGGACCGCGCAAACTATCCAGCGGCCGAGACGGGAAAAATTTACAATACTTCCGGGCCGAATCCTGAAATATTCCAGGGGAAACAACCACCGCGAAACCCAATCCACAAAGATTATGAAACGACCACTGAATTCCCTCGCCGCGCTCCTCGCCTCCGCATTGCTCTTGACCGTCGCGCACGCGGGCGACGCCGACAAACCAAAGGAAACTTTGGATCCCAAGCTGGAGGGGTTCAGGCCTTTCATTGGCAAAACGTGGCGCGGTGAAATGGCCGGATCCACAAAGGAAAAGCCCCAGGTGGATGTCTCACGATACGAGCGCGCGTTGAACGGACAGGCAATTCGTTCGGTTCATTCGATCAACGACGGGGCCTACGGAGGTGAATCCATGATCTTCTGGGACAAGGACAAACAGCAGGTCGTCTATTACTACTTCACGACGGCGGGCTTCTACACCACTGGAACCATGACGCTCAGCAATGGCAAATACGTCAGCTTCGAAAAAGTGACTGGATCCGCCGACGGCGTGACGGAAGTCAAAGGAACTGGAGAGGTTCGTCCCGATGGCACTCTCGTCACCACTTCCGAATACTTGAAGCATGGAAAATGGATTCCCGGTCACGGCGCCATTTACAAGGAAGATCCTAAAGCGGTGGTGAAGTTCAAATAGGAATGCGCCAGAGCAGGGAGACAAAGGCCCCCCCCCGCGAGGATTCGGAAATTTGCCAGGGTCGTCCTTGACCACGCAGCCCAGAACCAGAACAATCCTCCCAATGCAGCAATCCGATATGTCCCCTAGCGAACAGCCAGCCAAGGCCGGCTCGACCGACGTCAACGAAATCCGGACGTTGCTCGCCACCCACCCTTTCTTTCAAGGGACCGCGCCGTCTCATCTAGATTTCTTCGCGGAGGGGGCCAGCTTGGAGAAACATGAAAAAGGGGATCTCATATTCAAACAAGGTGATGAGGCGAGGCGGTTCTATTTCGTCATTTCAGGAAATGTGGCTCTGACCCACGCGGGGTTAAGCGGCAACGTTTACATCCAAACCTTGTCCGCCGGGGACGTGCTGGGTTGGTCGTGGCTCTTTCCGCCATTTGCGTGGCACTTCAACGCCATGGTCATAGAGCCCGCGCAGCTGGTCGCCGTGGAAGGCGAGCGGATCCGTGAGCACGCCGACGCGGATCATGATTTCGGTTACGATCTCATGACCCGCATCAGCCAAGTCGTCATCCAACGGCTGCAAATGACTCGCAAGAGATTCTTCAAACTCGCAGGCGGTTGAGCCTCCGGAGCCGCCTACTCAGCCACAAACCGGATTACACGGGATTTCTCGGACCTCTTTCGCCGGGTTTCATCCAGCTCCTTCTTGCGCAGGCGCAGATGTTTTGGCGTCGCCTCCACGTATTCATCCACGTCGATATACTCCAAGGCTCGCTCCAGGCTGAGTTTCAACGGGGCATTGAGCTGGATCCCCTTTCCGTCGCCCTGGGATCGCATGTTGGTCAGCCGTTTTTCTTTGACGGGATTCACCGGAATGTCGTTCTCGCGGGCGTTCTCACCCACTATCATTCCCACATAAACCATGTCGCCGGGCTCGATGAGCAGGCGTCCCCGCTCTTGAACCATGTTCAAGGCGTAAGGCGTCGCTTCGCCGCCGTCCATCGAGACCAACGATCCATTCTTGCGCGCCGCGATCTCCCCCCGGTCTTCTCCATATTCATGGAATAAGTGGCTCATCACACCCATCCCGCGGGTCATGTTCACCAGGTCGGTCTCAAAACCAATCAAACCGCGCATCGGCACCAAGGCTTCCACCGAAACCGTGCTCGCCACGTGGTTCATGTGCGTGATCTGCGCCTTGCGCTTCGCCAAATTCTCCATCACCGAACCAAGGCAGTCGTTGGGGATTTCGACGAACAGCTTCTCGATCGGCTCCAGTGCGTTGCCTTGAGCGTCTTTCTTCCACAGCACCTCGGGGCGGGAGACCAGCACTTCATGCCCTTCGCGCCGCATCTGCTCCACCAAGATGGCGATTTGCATTTCACCTCGCCCGGAGACCGCGAAGATCTTCGGATCGCTGGTCTGCGCGATGCGCAACGCCACGTTCGTCCTGGTTTCCTTCACCAACCGCTCCCAGATGTGCCGCGCCGTCACCAATTTTCCATCCATGCCCGCCAGCGGACCGTCGTTCACCGCGAACTCCATCTGAATCGTCGGCGGATCAATCGGAATGTATGGGAGGGCCGCCCGCAGCTCCGAATCGCAGATCGTTTCCCCAATGAAGACATCCTCGAAACCAGTCACTCCAATGATGTCCCCCGCGTGGGCTTCTTGCAGCTCAATCCGCTTCATTCCTTCGAAATGGTAGATCGCGGTGATCTTCCCTTTTGTGATGCGCCCATCGCCGTGACGGCAAATCGCCTGATCGGACAATTTCACTTTGCCTTCCACGATCTTTCCAAACGCGATTCGCCCCAAGTATTCAGAATAGTCCAGGTTGGCCACGAGCAGTTGAAATCCTTCCCCAGCCCGGGCGCGCGGCGGCGGTATGTGCTTCACGATCGCGTCGAACAGCGGCTCCATGGTCCCCGAGACGTGATCCAGCTCCACTTTGGCGTAGCCCCCTTTCGCCGAACAATAAATGAAAGGGAAGTCCAACTGCTCGTCGGTCGCATTCAGCGAAATAAAAAGTTCGAACACCAAATCCAACACTTTCTTGGGGGTCGCGTTGTCACGATCGATCTTGTTGATGACCACGATCGGCTTCGCTCCCGCCTCAAGCGCCTTGCGCAGCACAAACCGCGTCTGCGCCTGCGGTCCATCGGTGGCATCCACCACCAACAACACGCCGTCAATCATGTTCATGATCCGTTCCACCTCGCCCCCGAAATCCGCATGCCCCGGCGTGTCCACGATGTTGATGTGGTAGTTCTTATACTTGAAGGCCGCGTTCTTCGCCCGAATCGTGATGCCCTTCTCCTTCTCCAGGTCCATGGAATCCATCAACCGCTCCTCTTGAGTCTCGTGCTGGTTCGCGCGAAAGGTTCCAGACTGCTTCAAAAGACAATCCACCAGGGTGGTCTT
>SYMW01000259.1 GCA_005805305.1 Verrucomicrobiales bacterium | reverse complement strand
TCATAGGTCCTTTGACCTGCCCTCATTCCGACAGATCCCCTCTCAGCCTACCTGCCATCTACAATGCCTTCACCACTATTCCAAGGGATTTGGACTTGCTCGCCTTTTTCCCCTCCAGGGGTCGGTTTACTGAGGTCTGAAATTCGTGGGCACGAAGGTGCGAGTCCCAACGGCCGGCAGGTTCTTTGAATCGAAGAGCCAAACCAGCGTGGAATGATTTTCCAATGCTGTGAGCCGAACGGGTTGATTGGCTTCCCCTGTTCCATTCACATGACGGTTTAGGGAGTAATGAAACAGGTTTCTCCCATTGCTTCGCCGCCGATTCGAGGGGCAAATCCAAACACTGCGACCTGGCGTGGCGGTCTCATTGGTCCGCCACGGCATGGAGTGATAAGAAGGGACTCCAATCTGCATGGGCAGTTGAATGTACCAGCCCGAGTTGGTGCTTGACTCACCGGGGTTCGGAACGCCGTCCGGGGGCAGGAAATCCTCGTTGTCGTTCGCGTAGAGAGTGGTTGCCAGAGCCCACTGCTTTAAGTTCCCCAGGCAGGACACTGTCAGCACCCGAGCCTTCCCTCGCGCTAATCCAGGCAAAAGGAGTGTGGCGACAGCCGCGGTGATGGAAACAACCACCAACAGCTCCAAAATAGTAAAGCCAAGCCTGCGTCTCACGATCCAAACCCTCCTTGCTGAAGCGCCGTTAATATTACCGACGTGGCTCGGCTCTAATCAATCAAAATAACCTTAAAACGGCAGTGGCCCCTGGCGAATCTTCGCAAGATCCTGGCGATAAAATTTATCCGAATCACTCACCGGATCCACAAGGGATATGCCCCCGTCTTCGTCAAACCTTGCTCATGCGGGCATCAGTGATTTTTGGGCTGACCTTTAGTTCCCGCTATTCGCCCCAGAGAGGGCTGAGGCAGGGCAGGTGGGCTGGGCCAGGGGACTGCTGAAATTCAAATGGCTTGCAAAAAACGATTTGGGCGAGTTCTGCCTTCCTCGAAGCTCCCTGCAACTCCACATCCAGAGGGCCGAGCCCCGAAATCTCGATGACGAAAGCGTTTGCTCGAGCCAGGACCCGCAGGTGGGTCACACGCTGTAAATGGCCGCGATCAAGTCCATCGGCGATTCGCAGCAGACCGGCCAAGACCTCCACGATTCGCCGATCTTCAACGTTCAGCGCCGCGAACTCGGCGTGTCCCGGGTTTGGAATGCTCTTGCGATGATACCTGGCGATTTGCGCCACCAGCGACACGGCGCGCGGTTCACCGCACTTCCATGGATAATCCAGGATGAGCCTTGCGGAAGCCTTGTGATGCCCCTTGCCGGAAGGGGCCGCGCTCCAACCGATGTCATGCAGGCAGGCGGCCATCTCCAGAATGAGGCGATGGGAGGCGGTAAGTTGGTGCTGGTCCTGGGTCGCATCAAAAAGCGTCACGGCAAGCCTTGCGACGTGGGTCGCATGGGCCGGCTCCCCCTCCAGGGAAGCCATAAGACCCCGAGCCTCGCTGATGAAAGCGCCCTCTGTCACGATGCGGCTTTCGCCATTTCCTTCAGGAGCGCGAACCGCAGCCCGCGGGTGCTAATCCTCAACTCCTGGCAATTGAAGACGGCCAGAATCGAGCCTATAATCGCCGCACCAAACGGAATGATATCCGCGCGGTTGGGCGGGAGCCCGATAATCTTTTTTCGCTCGGCCAAAGGCACAGACCAAAGCAGCCTGCATTGACTTTCAATGTGATCCCGCGATAGCCGAACGGCTTCGAGGATAGCCCTGTCATAAGTCTCCGAGGAGAGCGACATTCGGGCGAGCACTGTGGATGTGCCACTCGCGGCAACGAGGATGGGGCCAGGGGATGGACGGCTCGGGAGGACCGATCGAAACTGAGGCACGGCTTCCAATTCCAGCAACTTCCGAACTTGACCCTGGCACGACGCGAGCGCCTCCAATCCCGGTGGATCCAAGGTCTTGAAATTTTCGGCAAATCGAACCGTGCCCATGGCGAGGCTCCGGCGGCATTCCACGCCCGATCCGCTTCCCAGAACAATTTCGGTGCTGCCTCCCCCCACATCGACCACAATCACCGAATGCTGAGCGAGGCTGGGATCGGTCATGACGCCTTGGAAGGCCAGCTCAGCCTCGCGTTCGCCCGAGAGGACCTCGGTCTCGAGGCCCGTTCGCAACTTGATGGCATCAATCAATTCTTTGCCGTTGGCGGCATCGCGCGCGGCACTGGTGGCGATGCACCGCAATCGTACCACGCCTAGGCGCTCCGCTTCGTTCGAGCAGTCGGCCACGGTTTCCGCGGTGAGACGGATCGCGTCCGCGCCCAATCGTCTCCCAACGTACAGCCCGGCGCCCAAGCGTGTCTGAACGCTGCTTTCATGGATGGGATCAAAGCGATCCGAACTCACATCAGCCGCCAGTATTTTGACGGCGTTCGTGCCTACGTCGATGACTGCGAACCGTTGCGATGGAGCTTCGATTGACATGCGTTTTCTTTCGATTAATCGGCTGTTTGCGTTTTCGGGTGACCGCTCTGCATCGGGGGCCGGAGGGGTGCTTCGTCGAGCCTGCGCGTCCGAGGCCTCATCAAATACCCCAGGGAGGCCGGGCGTCCAAGGCACGGCTCCTGGTTGAAGCGGTGGCGACACCTCCGGTTTTGTTGGGGATCCAGTTGGGCGCTCCCGGCTAGTGTGCCGTTCACGAATTGGGTGGACATTTGCGGCAATGGATTTTTGATTCAGACGAGGCGAGAACGACGAAGATACCCTTCGTGGGTCTGTGAGGAGCGAACAACGAAGTCTGAATCAAAAAGACGTGCCGCCCATCGGGTTGTGCCACAGTGAACCTCTGGCTGCGTTGCTCCTTGGTCACAGATCCATGTCCGGATAGGCTCTCTCGTCGCGCCTTGCCAGAGATTCACTGTGGCACAACAAATGCCCGCCGAAATCGTGAACGGCACACTAGGAAGAGGACATCAACCTGGCAAGCACGGCGCCTCCCGTGATGCCCGCATCATCGCCGAGCTTCGAGGCCACGATCTCGATCCCTTCGGTCGTGCCGGGCATTGCGTAATCGAATGCGGTCTCGACGATGATGGCCATCATTTCATCTTCGAGCGCGTCGATCAAACCTCCCCCTAAAACGACCACTTCAGGATTGAGAATATTGATCAGGTTCGCGACCGCGATTCCGGTGTACTCGGCGGCTTCCTCGACGATTTTTTCAACGAATTTGTCTCCACGTTTGATCGCCTTTCTCAGATCCCCGCTGCGGAGGTCTTCCAGACTGGGGCCCAGCATCTCGGTCAGCACCGTTTTCTGCCCGTCTCGAACAGCGCTTTGAATCTTTTTGAAGAGCGACGATCGCCCGGCCAGGGCTTCAAAACACCCGCGATTGCCGCATCCGCACTTGGCGCCGCCCACCTCGATCACCATGTGTCCAATCTCGCCCGCGGTGCGGTTGAACCCCGAATGAAGCTTGCCGCCGATGATCAGACCGCCTCCGATCCCAGTCCCCAGGAAAATGCCCAGCACGTGTTTGGGGCGGGCGCTAAGCTCCGTTTCGTAAACTCCCAGTGTGCAGAGATTGCAATCGTTCTCCACGAAGACGGGCACGCCGAGTTCTTTCTCCATGGCTTTTTTGAGCGCCACGTTCTCCCACTTGAGATTAGGGGCGAATATCACCCTCCCTTCTTCCGAGTTGACCGCTCCCGGGGCGCCGACGCCGATGCCTCGAATTCGTTTCAAATCAAGATCGCATTCGTCTATCGCGTCGTGCACGCACCGACAGATTCTCTCCACCACCGCATCGGGGCCTCGAATCGCTTTCGTGCTCACCTTTGCCTTCCCCAGACACTTCATGCCGCCAGTGAACACTCCGGCGAGGATCTTGGTGCCTCCGAGATCGACACCGATCAGGGACTCAGCTTTCTGAGGGGTTTCAGGCATGCTTTTCAAGTGTGAGAGGCCCTCGAGCGGATCGAAAAAGCCCGCGTCGAGGAATCTCTGGACGGGTTAAGCTCCGGCGATTACAGAGGCGGTTTTTTCCCTTAATTCCTCGTTGATCTCGTCGGCGGGCCGGTTTCCATCGACGCAAGTGAACTTGTAATACGCCTGCAATCGCTCGAACTGTTTCGCGACCAGGGACTGATACTCGATGAAGCTGTCAAACATGTCCCGTGACAATCCGAGGTCCATGCCGCTTTCCCAGTAGCTCAGGGCGAAATCCTTAGCGAAATTTCTTTGTATCAAAGGCTCCGGCGATACTTGCAAATAAAACACAGCGTCCGGGACCAATGCCATTCCGTAGAGGTTCCTCAGCCATTCCTCGTCCATTCCGCGCACCAAATCTCGAGCCATCAAAGTGTAAATATAGCGGTCGGCCAGAACGACGAATCCCGCGCGAAGAGCCGGAAGAATGGTGTTCTCTATTTGGTCGGCGAAATCCGTCGCGTAGAAGAGACTCAGCGTCGTGCGGCTCAGGATGTTTCCTTGCTGCGCCCTCTCAAGCTCTTCGCTCACGAGGGTCGATCTCTTCAGCCCGACCTGCACAGTGGCGTGCCCGCTGGCCTCCAGCCACTCGACAAGCCGCGCGATTTGGGTGGAGCGCCCCGATCCATCGGCTCCCTCCACCACCACGAGCGTGCCGATCAAAGCATCCAGGGCGACCCCGGGAAGCCCGTGGCCATAGAACTTTTTCACGGAGGATCTCGGAACGATGATCTGGTTCGGGACAACGCGGCGCGGCGCGGTTCGCCCGCCCGGAGCTGTTCTTCGTTTCGGGGTCATGCTCGGTTCAAATCTTCGCAAACAGAAACTTTTCCAAATCAATGTTCGAGGCCACAATTTTCCTCACCACCAACTGTTGAGCCTCAACCTTCAGATCCGCGTTGAGCACGTGAAATCTGAACTCGGTGCTCATGGCCAAATACTCCTCCAGAATCCGCCCCTGAAAAATGCGGAAACTTTCATAAGGATCCGTGGACAGCCGAAGATCCATTCCGGCCTCGAAATACTTTAACTGGGGCCTGCCGTCCAGGATTCGCTGCAACGAAACATCCAAGCTCGCCTTGAAGAAGAACGTCAAGTCAGGTTGGGCGGCGAAATTGTAAATGCCATGAACCCATTCCGGGCGGCATCCGCGAACGACGTCCCTGGCAAAAGCGGTGAAGATATAGCGGTCGCAAAGCACGATGTACCCCGCCCGCAGCAGTGGAACCAGCTGCCGCTCGTAGCGGTCGGCAAAATCCGTGGCATGAATCAGGCTGAATGTGCTCGGGGTGAGAAGCTCCCGTTTCTTTCCCTTGCTGGTGGCGCTCTTGACCAATTCGCTCGAGTTCCACTCGCTGAAGAACACTTTCACCCCCTGCAGTTCCAGCCACCGCTTCAGAAGGTAAATTTGGGTGGACTTTCCGGATCCGTCCAAACCCTCAACCGCGATCAACCGTCCGCGAAACCCTAGTTCGGCAAATGTCTTCATGACTCAACACCACCAAGGAAAGGTTACGGACTCCGTCCCGCGAAGCAATAGGCATTCTTGGGTGCTTCCGAATCGAGATGAACCTTGTCATCGCTTCATTTTCGATTAGCGTTCACCGGAACAATTCCTGATGAATCGCACTTTTTATCGCCTTTTCTTGGCCGTCACCGCGTGCGTTCTTCAGTCATGGCGCGACCCCGGAGTTCTTCGGTCCCAATCCCCACCCTCCCCAGTGATCGAGTCCATCACCCCTGTCCCAGGTTCGGCGGTCGCCGAGCTCTTGGTCGTGGAGGTGGCGTTTGAGGTTCCAGTTTCGGGTGTCGATGCTTCGGACCTGCTCGTCGGCGGCGCGCCTGCATCCACGGTTTTTGAGCCCGTTCAGGGGCATTTTGTCTTCACTTTCCCCGAGCCGGCGCCCGGCAACATCGTGGTCGCGTGGTCTGCGGGTCATGGAATCACGGACTTGAATGGGGCGCATTTCGTGGCGGGTTCCTGGAACTACACGCTCGATCCAAGCCTTGCGAGAGCCCAGGTTCGGATCAGTGAATTCCTTGCGGAAAACCAAGGTTCGTTGCGGGATGAAGACGGCGACGATTCAGACTGGGTTGAGATCCAAAATGCGGGCGCCACGCCGGTGAATCTGCAGGGCTGGGCTCTCACCGATGAAATGGGCAAGGCCAAATGGCTCTTTCCCAACTTTGAATTGGCGCCGGAGGCCTTCTTGATTGTGTTCGCTTCCGGCAAAAACCGAGTGGCGCCGGAGGGCAAGTTTCACACCAACTTCAAACTCGACCCTGAAGGCGAGTATTTGGGCCTGTTGGCGCCGGACCGGACACCGATTTCCGAGTTCAGCCCGTCCTTCCCAAAACAACGGCCCGACGTGTCTTACGGAAGAGTGCCGGGTCAGCAGGAAGCCCTCGGGTATTTTCCAACTCCGACTCCAGGGAAAGCCAATTCTTCCGGGGGGCCTGGCTTTGCAGGCGAAGTGCGATTCTCGCAGCAGAGCGGGACATTTTCGAGCTTGTTGACGCTTCGGCTAACGGTGGCGCCCCTCGACGCGATGATCCGTTACACTCTGGATGGGAGCATGCCCACGAACAGCTCGCCTGTCTACACGGCGCCGCTCGAAATCAAGGATACCACGCAAGTGCGCGCGCGAGCCTATCAGCCAGGGCTCCTTCCGGGGCCGCCCCAGAGCGAAACGTACATTCTTCTCAACACCAACCTGGCGCCGTTTCTCTCGGATCTGCCGGTCCTCGTGATGCACACGGTGACACGCGGCGCCTTGACCGAGTCCAGAAACGCCTTCGTTCACTTCTCTGTCTACGAGCCCGTCAACGGCGCGGCCTCTCTCACCAACAAGCCGGCATTTGCCAGCCGTGGGGCCGCCAAGGTTCGAGGATCCAGCACGGCTGGGATTTCAAAGGCCAGTTTCGCGGTGGAATGGTGGGATGAATTCAATCAGGACAAAAGCATGGAGATACTCGGGATGCCGGCTGAATCGGAGTGGGTTCTCTACGCGCCCAATCAGTTTGACCCCGTGCTCATCCATAATCCTTTCATCCATCAGCTGAGCCGTGACATGGGCCGCTACTCGCCGCGAACCCGGTTCGTTGAGGTTTACTTGAACCGAACAGGAGGCGCCCTGGGCACCAATCACTACAACGGCATCTACGTTCTCGAGGAGAAAATCTCCATCGGGAAAAACCGGGTGGACATTGATAAACTAGAGCCCGAGCACGCCGTCCAACCTGAGATCAGCGGCGGATACCTCATGAAGATCGACCGCCTCGACCCCGGAGATTCCGGGTTCAGCGCCGGCGGCGCCCAACTCGCCTACGTCGATCCCAAGGAACGAGAAATGCGGCAGCCTCAGCGAGCGGCGCAGAAGAAGTACCTGACGGATTATTTCGCGGCCTTTGGCAAGGCCTTGAGTGGCACCAACTGGCTGGATCCGAAGCAGGGTTATGCTCCCTTCATCGACACGCAAGCATGGGTGGATTATCACATTCTCGAGGTGGTCAGCGGCAACGTGGATTCTTTGGTGCTGAGCTGCTACCTCCACAAGCCCCGGAATGGAGGCATCACTTTCGGGCCTCATTGGGATTTCGACCGGGCACTCGGATCAACGGACGGCCGCGACGCAAACCCGAGAATGTGGAGCACCGGCCCGTTCTTCGGCGGCGCGTGGTGGAATAAGATTCTGAGGGACAAAGATTTTTGGCAGCGCTGGGTGGACCGATACCAGGAGTACCGGACAAACCATCTCTCAGGGACAAACATGAACCGCTTGATCGACAGCCAGGCGAATGAGGTCAGGCAGGCTCAGCCCCGGGAACGCCGGAAGTGGAACGTCTCCCCACGGGGGGGAAGTTATCAAGGCGAGGTGAACTTGATGAAGAACTGGCTGTCCAACCGCCTTGATTTCATCGACAAACAGATGGCGCGCCCACCGCTTTTCGCCTCTTCGCCAGGACTTGTGGCGAAAGGTTTCCACCTTCAGCTCAGCGTGCCGGCAATCCCCACCAATTCGACGATCTACTACACTTTGGACGGATCAGATCCCAGACTTCCGCAAGGGGAGATTTCGCCGAGCGCGCTTCGTTATGCCGGCCCTATCTTGATTGAACAAAACGCGCGGGTCGTGGCTCGAGCCCACAATCCGAGCGTCAGGCAAACCGGGGGGCCGCTCTCAAGCACTCCTTGGTCGGCCTCCGTCGCCGGCACGTTCGTCGTCGAAAAGACCACTCTAAACTTCTCCGAGATCATGTTGAGACCCGCAATGGATGCTTCCGGAAACGGACTCAAACCGTCGGATTATGAGTTCATCGAATTGAAGAATTTCGGCCCCGCGTCTGTGCTGCTCGCGGGAGTCAGAATCCGAGGCGACGCCGAGTTCACGTTCCAAGATAACAGCGAGATCAAGGAACTCGGGCCTGGGGGCCGGCTGCTCCTGGTCAAGAATCGACTCGCCTTCACTTCGCGCTATCCGAATGTGACCAATATCGCGGGTGAGTTCATCGGCTCACTGCCGAGCGGCGACGTCCACGTGACGCTCACGGGCCCGTTGCACGACCTGTTGGCCCAGATCCACCTCCGGAATGCAATTCCGCCACTTGCTAACGGGGCCGGATTCTCTTTGGTCCCGATTAATGAAAACGATCAAGACTTGCTGGAGGGATGGAGATCCAGTTCCCGCCCCCAGGGATCCCCCGGCCAGCCGGATCCACAGCCGGGACGAGTGTTTCCGAGCCTCATCAACGAGATTCTGTCCCACCCCGTTCCGCCGAATCGTGATGCCGTGGAGCTGTATAATCCAAGTTCGCAGGCAATCGATGTTTCGGGCTGGTTCCTCAGCGATGACCTGGCCAATCCCAAGAAGCATCGCATCGCGAGCGGTTCGTGGATTGCGCCCAAAGGGTTCCTGGTGATCGAACCGAACCCCGGCGCAAAAACCCAGTCCGGATCTTTCGGAATCGCGGCAGCCGGAGACTCCATCCACCTTTTCTCCGCCGATGGCTTGGGCGAACTGACGGGCTGGCATCACGGTGGCGCGATCGGGCCCGTGGAGTCCGGAACAAGCGTGGGCCGCCATGTCACTTCCGATGGCAACGAGCATTTTGTGGCGGAATCGCGGGAAACCTTGGGATCCTCCAATGCGGGGCCAAAGATCGGACCCGTCGTGTTTTCTGAAATTCACTACCGGCCGGGAGGCGGCGGAAACCTGGCTGGCCACGAAGGCGAGTTCATCGAACTGCATAATCCTTCCAAGCAAACGGCTTACTTGTTCCATCCCGGGAGGCCTTCGCTCGCGTGGAAAATCAGGGGCGCGGTGGATTACGATTTCCAGCCCGGCGACTCTATCCCGCCGGAAGGGTTTCTCATCTTGCGCGGCCCGGCCACTCCGGGGAAACCGGACGACCTGCAACCCTCCTTGCAACGATTCGCGAGCGGCCACGCCGTCCGTGTTGCGGGTCCTTGGAAAGGCCATCTCGGCGCCGCCTCGGGCAATCTCCGTTTGTCGAGGCCCGCTGAAACAAGCCCTATTGTCCGTGACTCTGACACGCCTTACTTGGTCGTGGAATCCGTCAACTACTCGTCCGCGCCGCCTTGGCCAACCGAGGCTTACGGCACGGGCAACTCCCTCACGAGGAAAGATCGGGCGGCGTTCGCCGACGATCCCGGAAATTGGATCAGCGCGCCGCCGACTCCCGGCGATGTCGATTCGGACCACGATGGTTTGCCTGACCGCTGGGAGATCGCTCGAGGAATGAATCCACTTTCACCACGTGGCGACGACGGAGCTTCGGGCGACCCCGATGGGGACGGATTGACGAATCTCCAAGAGTTCGACATGGGGACCTCTCCCCTCGATCGTCTCAACCTCCTGAGGTTGCAGATGGACACCAATCCAACGGGAGGGTGGTTCCTGAGATTTAACCCTCCCCCGAACGCCGGATTCACCGTCGAGAGCACCACAACGCTGCCGGCTCAAGCCTGGGAGCAAGTCCTGACTTCACCGCAATCCAGCGCCGCCGGCGGTGTGACTCTATCCATCCCGGTGAGTGCAGAAACCCGTTTTTACAGGGTCCGATCTCCATGAAACGAACACACCAGCAGTTCTCCGCCGGGATATTTGCCGCTCTGTGCCTCGTCCAGTCCCTCTGCCTTCAGGCGCTCTCCCAAGCCGTCCCCCAGGCGTCGCCCTCTCTCGAGCCCATCCGTTACAAGACCTTCGCGGCGTGGAAAGCGGCTTGCGACCTGCTCCCGCGGAATCGCGCGTTAAAACGGAGCCCGCCGCCGCGGGAACTTTTGCCCCTCAAAGCCTCCGAGTTCGCGCTTGGCATCGACCGTTCCCTGCGAGCCGCCCAAGACGGCCATCTCGCGGTTTCGACGGCCTGGCTTGGGGATAAGCCGGATAAGGGAAACTTTTTCAACATCGACAACGCATACTTTAATCAGGGCGGAATTCGGTTCGAGCCGTTCACCCAGAGGCTGGTGGTGCCTCCCGGCGCTGATGTGTTTTTTCATGGGGATTTCCACGGAGACATTCACTCGCTGAACGCCGTTCTCGCCTCTCTAGAAACCTCGGGCCAAGTGAAAGATTTCAAGATTGTCTCAACCAATTTCTGGATGGTTTTCCTGGGAGATTACACGGATCGAGGGATGTATGGAGTGGAGGTATTGCACGGCGTCTTAAGGCTGAAGCAGGAGAACCCCGACCGGGTGGTCCTGGTGCGCGGCAACCACGAGGATGTCAACTTGGCGATGAACTATGGTTTCATCGCGGAAGCGCAACACAAGTTTGGCCGCGAATTCAACCCTCGCAAAACCGTGCGGGTTTACGATTTCATGCCGGTGGTTTTATACCTCGCGAGCGGCGAGAATGCCATCCAATGCAACCACGGCGGGATGGAGCCGGGCTACGATCCGCGTGCGCTGTTGAACGCGCCTCCCGAAGTGAGTTTTCAGTTTCTCAAGGGTGTGCGAAGAGGGGAATTTTTAGGCGCGAGCGCGGATATTCAAAGCCAGTTGACGGCCGGCGAGCGGAGTTTGGTAAAGGCCAGCTTTTCGGATTTCATTCCAGAAACGCCGACGCTTCCCTCCGTGATAGGCTTCATGTGGAACGACTTCTCGCTCGTCCGAGAAGAGCCCCAGTTCGCGGTCGACCCGGGTCGAGCCTTCGTGTACGGCGACCGGTTCACGCGATACGTTCTGGAGCGAGCCAGCAGCCCGACGCGGCGGTTGCGGGCGGTGTTCAGAGCGCATCAGCATTCGAGCCTCCCCAATCCAATGATGCGACGGTTGGTCGCGGCAAAAGGGTTGCACCGGCACTGGCAGGAAAACGATTCCTTGAGCCTCTTGAACGCGGGCCCCGCGATACTCGCCCAGAGGATTGAAAGCCAGGAGTCCCGGCCCATCCCTGAAGGTTCGGTGTGGACGTTCAACGTGTCCCCGGACAGTGTCTATGGGGAAGGGTCCGGATTCACTTTCGACACCTTTGGAATTCTGAGGACGGCGGCAGATTTCTCGGATTGGCGGATCAGCGTGAGGAACGTGATGCTGCGTTGAATCTTGGCTCCCCGGTGAATGATGGTTGGCTAGCCAGGGGGCTTTTTTTTGGCGAGTCCCTAAGAAATCCAATGTTGTCTTGAGCGGTTGGCCAACGTAGAGTGTTCTGGTGCATCGATTGACGCGCCAGGAGCAGTGGGTGTTGCTGATTGCCGCTGTTCTTTTGTTGACAGGTCTCGCCGTGAAGGCGGTGCGAGGCACTCGAGCCCCTGACGCGCCTGCCGCTCATCACCGTTGACGAGTTATGCAAGGTGTCGATCTTGATGATATGCTGGAGAAAATAATAGCCGAAGATCCACGATACAAACGCGAAGCGTATCACTTCGTTCGCGAAGCGCTGGATCACACCCAAAAAAAACTCACCAAACAGGAGCGCGGAACGGTTCGCCACGTCTCGGGACAAGAGCTGCTCGAAGGCATCCGCGAATTCGCCGTCGGCCAATACGGACCGATGACCGTCACGCTTTTTGATGATTGGGGGATTTCTCGGTGCGAGGATTTCGGGGAAATCGTGTTCAACTTGGTGGAACGCAACGTGCTCGCGAAAACTGAAAGCGACACGCGGCAGGATTTCGCCGGGGGCTACAACTTCCACGATGCCTTCGTTCGCCCATTTCTTCCACCGAGCAGACAAAACCTGCCGTCGGCCCGCCCACTCGAAGCGCCGCGCGGTAACCCCGCGCAACGGAAGCTCCAATGACTTCCGCGTCCTCGTGACGATTCCGATTGACCCTCGGGCGCCGTTCCGTCTTCCCTTGGCCCTCTCCCCACCACCCCTATTCCACTCTGAATGATCCCCAACCGAATTCCCGCCAGCGCCTTCGAAGTAAATCCCGCTGAAGAAGCTCGAGTGATCACATTGGAAAACGGCTTGGTCCTTATCGTGCAAGAGGATCACAGCGCCCACGTCGTCTCGGCTCAAGCCTGGTGCCGAACCGGGAGCATCCATGAAGGCAAATGGATGGGATCGGGGCTTTCACACGTGCTGGAGCACATGCTGTTCAAGGGGACGAAAACACGGCCGCAGGGGCGAATCGATCAGGAAGTGCAGGACGTCGGCGGCCACATGAACGCCTATACCTCGTTCGACCGGACAGTTTACTGGATCGATGTCCCGAACACAGGCGCCGAGGTCGCCCTCTCCGTTCTCGCGGATATCATGCAGAACGCGACGCTTCCAGAGGACACGCTCGAGAAAGAATTGGATGTGATCCGCCGGGAAATGGACATGGGAATGGATGATCCGGGCCGCCGTTCAGGGAGAAGGCTCTTCGAAACGGCTTATACGACCAGCCCCTACCGGCATAGCATCATCGGCCACATCGATATCTTCAACCGCCTCAAACGCCAAGATATCGAAGCCTACTACGCGGAGCGTTACGCTCCGAACAATTGCTTTTTCGTCGTGGTGGGCGACGTGGAGGCCGAAGTGGTCGAACGCCTCGTCCGAGAACATTACAAAGAGGCCAAAGCTAGGGCGCTGGCGCCTGTCTACCTGCCGCCCGAACCCGTCCAAACCGCGAAGCGCGATCTCGTAGAGGAAGATGCCGTTGAGTTGGGACACCTGCATTTCTCATGGCACATTCCCGAAGTGCGGCATCGGGATGTGCCCATGCTGGATGTGCTCGCCGCGATACTCGGCAGCGGCAGAAGCTCGCGCCTCTACAAGGAAATTCGCGAAAAACTGCCGTTCGTCCATTCGGCCGATGCCTGGACCTACAGCCCGGGGGGAGTGGGCTTATTCGGCTCCAGCGGCATCATCGATGGAACAAAACTATCGGAGGCCAGCGATGCGCTTCTCGGCCAAATCGAAATCCTCCGCAAGGCCCCTCCTTCCGAATCCGAAATCGCCAAGGCAAAAAATCAGTTCATCGCCGGTTTTTTGGCCCGCCGCAAAACCATGCAAGGACAGGCCCAAGATCTCGGATCCAACTGGATCTCGGCGGGAGATTTGAACTTCTCGGAACGTTATCTCCGGATCGTCAATGAATCAGACTCCGAAGACTTGCACCGCGTTGCCCACGACCATCTCAACCCGGATAAGTTCACGAGGTATGCCTTGGTGCCCAAAGTCGCGAACCGCCCGGCCAAAGGGAGCCACACCCGGCGAAGCAATAATCCCATCAGGCTCCACACGTTGGCCAATGGACTGCGAGTGCTCCTCAAGGAAGACAGACGGCTGCCATTCGTTGAGATACGCGCGGCGTTCAAAGGAGGCACGCTCGCGGATTCCATTCCCACGAGCGGAGCTTGTCTGATGATGGCCAAGCTGCTGCTCAAAGGAACTCGGTCGCGAACCGCCAATGATCTCGCCGAGGAAACCGAAAAGACGGGAGGCAGCATGGACTCCTACAGCGGCAATAACAGTCTTGGCGTGAATTTGGAAATACTCAGCACGGAAACAGCCGCGGGATTGGATTTGTTGCAAGACGTGTTGCTGAATCCCACTTTTCCCGTCCCGGCGCTCGAGCGCGAGAAGGAAATACAGCTCGCTGCGATCGAGTCACAGAAGGACAATTTGTTGCAATCCACTTTCCGGTCCGTGAAACGCCTCATGTTTGGGGAAAAGGGGTATGGCCTGGATGCCTTGGGGACGCGAGAGTCGGTCTCTTCATTAACTCAATCGACAATTGCCGGCACGCACTCTCGACTTGTGACGCCTTCCAACGGTGTGTTGGCGCTGTTTGGCGATCTGAATCCCGCCGCCATCATCGAGGACCTTGAAACGCGACTGTCAACGTGGCACTCGGCGGCGGAGGCGGCGGAGGCCATGAAAGCTTCGACCTCGACGGCGGTTCAGGGCGGCGGACGATCCACCACCCACCGAGATAAAAAACAGGCGGTCCTGGTGATTGGCTTTCCCGGAACGACCCTCCATGACCCCAGGAGATACGCGTTGGATGTGATTCAAGAAGCTTGCAGCGATCTCGGCTCGAGGCTCTTCTCGAGAATCCGAGAGAAACTGGGCCTGGCCTATTACGTGGGAGCCCAAAATTTTACCGGCTTAGGCACGGGCTTTTTTTCATTTTATGCCGGCACGCATCCTGACCGCGCCTCGCTAGTCGAGTCCGAAATCATGGAAGAGGTCCGGGCGCTTCGCGAGTCGGGCTTGACCCCGGATGAACTCGCCCGCTCGAAAGCAAAAATCATCGGCCACAAAAAAATTGCGCACCAAAACCTGGGCTCCCTCGCAAGCGCCGTCGCTTTGGACGAACTCTTCGGTCTTGGATTCCGCCATGTCGACGAGGAAGAGGCTTTGTACGAATCCCTCACCTTGGAACAAATCCGGGAATGTGCTCGGGCATTCTTGACGCCGGAAAACGCGATCGTCGGCACTACCTGCCCCTCCCCAGAATCCCAAGAAACGGTCGCCAAATAAGCGTCTCCGCGGGTATTCGCTTGAACCGTGCCCCATCAAAAAGGCGGTGATTTCAAGGAAATGGAAAACGATTTGTTGGCAACGAATCCCCCCTGCTTTTCAGAGGTCTGACGCTTCGGCGTGACCCCTAATCGAATTTTCTTCGGCTCGCCTTCGTGGCGGTTGGGAAATCGGCCGGGAGGCCAGACTTTGTGACTTTTCCGGTGGCGGCCCACTCGGTCCCGCGTTGGAACGTGACGATGAATCCGACGCACTCCAACGCGTCTTCAGCGTGGCCCATGGGAGTGTGAAAAGCGCGGCCTTTGCCGTAATCGATCGTCATCATCATGGGCTCATGCCTCCCCGTGCCCTTCTGGGCGGCATCGGAGAAAGTGGACGCCAGCACTTGCAGATTCTCGGCTGGGCCGCGCAATCGGTCGTAAAGTTCGTCTTTGGCATGAAGCCATTGGGCGGGCATGCCTCGCGTGATGGGATGCGACGTGTCGCGGATCGTGATGAGGAACTCGTGCTGAGGCCCATGCGAGCCCGCTTTGCCGGGAGTCGTGTCACGAATCAGTTTGCCGTCGGAGTTGTGATAGACATAAGGCCCGGATCGTTCATCGCGATCGCCCCAGCCGCCCAAACCGATCATTCGATTGAATTCCAGCCAGTCCCCAAAGGAATTATTCGCCGCGTGAACGATCACCAACCCGCCCCCTCCGCGAACATAGGCTTCCAAACCGCGCCTCGTCTCTTCCGGCCAGGGTGCTGCCCGCCATCCGAAATTAGATATCACCACATCGTAGTTCGAGAAGGCAGGCTTGAAGTTCGGATCGGGCTTCGGCTCGGGCAGCGCGGTTGTCTTGGCTCCGGACGGCAATGGGTACTTGCCGATCAAATCCGCTCCCTGCCAGGTGAAAGCGGTTCGTTCGACGCTCACGGCAAATAACCCCGTGGCCTCGAGATACGACTTCATCATCATCGTTCCCTTTGGCCAAACGGAATGGTTATTCTGCCCATCGATGATCAAGGCTTTCAGCTTGGGTTGGCACTGGGCTGAATCCAGCAGAGCTCCGAAAAGGAGCCCGCAGATCACGAGCCGCGAATGGAATTTATGTTTCATGGGGTAAAAGTATTAACCACGTTGCACGGCAAACTCTTGTCGCACCGGCCAAAACAAATAGGAGCGGGTGGAATCGAAATGGATCACTCATCCATTCTTAGCGAATGGTGGCAGCCTCGCAAGCCTTTCAATCGGCCGCACCGAAGCTGCAAACAGCCTCCTCTCGAGCCCGGCCCGCTTCGATCACGCCTCGGAAATCGCCTTCGCCGAATCGGTCAAGGCCGTCGAGGAGGGCTTCGGCCAGCAAGAAAAATGCGCCGCAACTTGGCTTCACTCGGGGAAGGCACGCCCCCAGTCCTTGAGAATCCGCCTGGCGGCCCGAATGAATCTCTCCATCTCGTCCTCGCTCCCGATGGTGATCCGCAAGAATTGGGAGACGTTCTTTCCCGAAAACCAACGAACGAGTATCCTGCTCTTGCGGAGGGACTGATGCCATTCTTCCGCGGAGCAAGCGGGGGGGTGCACGAGCAAAAAATTGGTCTGGCTGGGGAACACACGAAATCCGAGGAGGGTCAGTTGATGGCTCGTCCATTCCCGCGTCGCGATGATTCTTTTGAAGCAGTCTCTGTAATAAGCGAGATCCGAGAGGGTCGCCAGCGCGGCCGTTTGACCCAGGCCATTGACGTTGTAACTGTCTCGAATCTTGTGCAACGCCCCGATCAGCAATGGATTCCCCACCATGTAACCCACACGGAGCGAACACAAAGAGTAAGCTTTTGAAAATGTGCGAGCCACCAGGACATTGGGATGCTCGAGGGCCAGGCGCATGGCGTGCTCCGTGGAGAAGTCGACATAGGCTTCGTCGAGTACCACGATCCCGTTCTGGACGGCGCATAACTCTCCGAGGTCGGCGGTTCGGTATCCTCGGCCCGTAGGCGCGTTGGGGGTGGTGATCAGGCTCAGGGCCGCGTCGAAATTCCACGCGGGACCCATTTCCGTGCGGGAATCGCCAGCGGATTGGACGCGGTGCCCACCGATGCCTTTTGTTGTCCGTGATGTCCGATGTCTGAGTTTCCCGATTGACGGAAGCTGGAATCCGTCTCCAAGCGGCACTGGTTGAAAACGGGCGCTGTGAATTTCCGCGAGCACCGGATATAAAGAATAGCTGGGATCGAACGCTTGGATGGTGGCGCGGGTCGCGGTTTGGCCGGCCCGGCTGGCCGAGGCGCTTGGGAGAGGATCCACAAAAGCTCTGGTGGCCAGGGCCAGGAGTTCATCCGAACCATTGCCGATGACGATATTTTCGGGCTCGCACCCGTGCAGCACGGCGAGCTTCTGGCGGAGCGGTTCAGCCGTCGGATTTGGGTAAAGCCGCAGTTTCCCACCGATGGCGGCTCTGAGCGCCTCCAAGACTTTCGGAGACGGGGGATAGGGATTTTCGTTCGTGTTGAGCTTGATCAGTCCGCGCACTTTCGGCTGCTCACCCGGAACGTAGCCATGGATCTTTTGTATCGAAGGGCGGATCCAGGCGGCCGGAATCCTTATCGAGGCATCAGCGGGCGGGTTCATGGGAAGGCCTGCTGGATGTTGAGCGCTTGGAGGATTTGGTGGCCTTGCCTGGCGCGAGGTTTTCCAATCTGATGGCCGCCGATCTGCCGTGCGCGTCGAGTCCTTCCAACTCGGCGAAGTGCGCCACCAGCGGCACGGATTGGCGGAGTGCTTTTATCGTGTATTGGACTACGCTGGTGCGTCGCTGGAATTGGTCGGCCGTTAAGCCCGAAAAGCAGGCGCCCGCGCCGCCCGTGGGCAACTCGTGACTCGGGCCGGCGATGTAGTCTCCCAGCACCGTGGGCGAGAGGTTTCCAAGAAAAATGGCGCCGGCGGTTTTGATCTCTTTCGAGACTTTCCCGGCGTCGCGCGTGACGACTTCACAATGTTCCGGCGCGATGCGATTTGTCAGACAAACGGCCTCTTTCATGGATCGCGTGTGGATAAGCCAGCCATTCTTTTTCAGCGCCCGGCCGATGTAATCCTTGCGCAAGAGAAGCGGCAACTGACGTTCCACTTCTTTTTGGACGGCGCCAATGAGCTTCTGGGAAGGCGTGACAAGCCAGACCCGCTCATGGCCTGAACCGTGTTCCGCCTGCGCCAGCATATCGGCGGCCACGAATCGGGCCGAGGCCGAATCATCCGCCAGCACGAGCAGTTCGCTGGGTCCCGGAAGCAAGTCGATGGACACATGGCCGAAGAGCAGTCTTTTTGCCGCCACGACATAGGCGTTGCCCGGACCGAAAATCTTTTGGACTTTCGGCACCGAGCCCGTCCCCAGAGCCATGGCGGCGATGGCCTGCGCGCCGCCCAGCTTGTATACTTCCGTGGCGCCGGCGAATCGAATCGCAAACAGCAAGGATTCGTTGAGCCAACCGGAAGGTCCGGAAGGCGAGCAGACCACGATCTCGGGGCAGCCCGCCTCCTTGGCCAGCGTGATGGTCATCAGGGCGGTCGAAATCAAGGGGGCCGTTCCCCCAGGAATGTAAATCCCAACCCGCTGAAACGGATTGTACTTCTCGCCGACGACGGCGCCCTGGGAGTTTCTCGCGGACCAGTTTTTTCTGAGCGATCTGCGGCTGAATCCAGCGATGTTCTTCACGGCGGCGGCGGCGGATCGGCGCAATCGAGGGCTCGCCTTGAGTGCGGCGGCGAACATCTCGGCCGCGGAAACCCTCAGATCCTCGGGGAGCAGAGTGGCTTTGTCGAACCGAGCCGTCAACTCCACTAGAGCGGCGTCACCGCTGGATTGGACCGCCTGGATGATGTCCCGGGTGCGTTGTTCGATCACGGGGTCAAACATGCTGCCCGAGGACGTCGCTTCGGCGAGAAGCTCCGCGTAATCAGGATCTTTAAATCGAGCGGTGTTCATTTCAAAAGTATGTGGGGTGGTGGCTCGCCCGGCGGCGCGGTTTGGATGCGTGCTCAAGCGGCGCACTCCTAAAGAGGGCGTTTGGATATGAGGAGGAATAACCAGAACCAAGGCGAACAAATCCGGTTTCCAACGAGATTCATAAATGATGGCGCGCGGGATTCGAAAACGGCATTGAAACGGCTCTATCGCAATAAACCCCGGAAACTTCGAGCCCCCAGGCTGCCGTTGCTGTGATTATTCCCATTCTATCGTGGCGGGTGGCTTGCTCGAAATATCGAGGCAGACTCGATTGACCCCCTTGACCTCGTTGATGATGCGATTCGAAAGGCGCTCCAGGAGATCGTAGGGAAGTTTTACCCAGTCGGCGGTCATCCCATCCTGGGACTCCACGGCTCGAATCGCAATCGTGAACTCGTAGGTGCGTTCGTCTCCCATCACTCCCACGCTTTTCACTGGAAGCAGCACGGCAAAGCTCTGCCAAATCTTGTAATACCACTTGGAGGACTTCATTTCCTCCACCACGATGGCATCCGCCTCGCGGACGATCCGGAGCCGATCTGTCGTCACCTCGCCAAGAATTCGGACGGCGAGGCCGGGGCCGGGAAACGGCTGTCGATGGACGATCTCCGGAGGCACTCCGAGCTCCAGGCCGAGCTGGCGAACCTCGTCCTTGAACAGGCGCTTCAGGGGCTCGACGAGCTGGAACTTCATGTCCTTCGGCAAGCCTCCGACATTGTGATGGCTCTTGATCATGGCCGCTGGATTGCCGGCGATGGGCACGGACTCTATGACGTCGGGATACAGCGTGCCCTGGGCGAGGAACCGCGCCTTGCCAGCGCGTTTAGTGGCTGATTCGAACACCCGGATGAACGTGTTCCCGATGATCTTTCGCTTCCGCTCCGGGTCGGTGACTTTGCCGAGTTTCTTCAGGAACAGTTTTTCAGCGTCCTCATATTGCAGCTTGATTTTAAAATGGCGTCCGAACACTTCCTGGACGACCTCCGCTTCGCGCGCTCGGAGGAGCCCGTTGTTGACGAAGATGCACGTGAGTTGGTCTCCGACCGCTTTGTGGATCAGGGCCGCGGCGACGCTGGAATCCACACCGCCGCTCAAACCCAGGATGACTCGTTCTTGACCCACCTGGGATCGGATCTCTTCCACCGCTTGATCCACATAACGCCGCATGGTCCAGTTCTTTCCACAGCCGCAGACCGTGTGCACAAAATTTGAGATGATCTCCCTGCCGTGGGCCGTGTGAACGACTTCGGGATGGAACTGAAGCCCGTATTGTTTCTTGCGGCGGTGCTCGATGGCCGCATGCTTTGAATTCTCCGTTTCCGCGACCCCGTGAAAGCCCGCGGGCAATTTCGTCACCTTGTCGCCGTGGGAATTCCACACTTGGAACTCGGAAGGGAGGCCCTTGAAAAGTTCACACCCTGAATCCCTGATGCGGAGCCTCCCTTTTCCAAACTCGCGACGCGTCCCCGGCTCCACTTTGCCGCCAAGAAAAAAGGCGGCCACCTGGAGGCCATAGCAGATTGAGAGAACGGGAATGCCCAGCTCGAACACAGCGGGGTCGGGCAACGGAGCCTCTTCGTCGTACACGCTGGCTGGCCCGCCGGACAAGATCACTCCCTTGGGTTTGAGCTCCGCGAGCTTCGCCGCGGGGGTGTCAAAACTCATGATGGTGGAATAAACTTGGCATTCGCGAACACGCCGCGCGATCACCTGCGTGTATTGCGAGCCGAAGTCGAGGATCAGGATCTGTTCGTTCATCAGAAACGAGGGGGCAAGTCTTTGCACTCGTTCCAAAGATTTGGCGAGACAAAAATATTGAGATGGTCGATAGGGCGAAAGGCCGGCAGCGGATGGCTTGGGATTTCAATTAGAGAAAGAGAAACCATGCCGTCCCGACGCGCCCCACAAAAGCAACCGCGCGTTTTCCCAGCGCCAATAAATGCCCTGCTCTCATCGCCGCGCCCGCGACCTCGGGCGGCGCGACAGGCCCGGGTGATGTTTCGGAAGACACCGGCAGGCCGTCACCGTCATCCACTCTACTATAACGTTGTGTCGTGTGGTGTCCGTGAATCCCCGCCCGAATTCTACGCCACCCCGTATCGAGGGTTCCTCAGCGCCGGGCGCTCGCCTATTGAGGCAATTCTCAATTAGTCAGGGAACGCATGCCGTCTTTGGCCCCGTGGATGGATTTGATCTCCGTGTCGGTCAGAGCTCTGTTGAAGATTGCGAGATCGTCGAACCCTCCAATATAGGCGAGTCCCAATGTGATCGCGCTCTTGTCCACTTCCCAATTGAACGTGTTCTGCCAGCCTGTCATGTCGCCTTGGAGCTGCCCATCGAGATAGAGCCTCCCCGAGCCGTCCTTCTTCCCTGAATTGATGTGGCTGAACGTGAAGCAAACATGCGTCCACTTATCTTGTTTGAAAGGCGGCTTGTAGACGGCGACCATGGGACGTTCCGCGTCCGGGATTTGCTCCCAGCCAAGGTTTTTCGGGTTCCAATATTTGAGCTGCGCTCGAATAGCGTATCGGAAATGGCGTGGCGTATGGTCCTTGCTGAACTCAACAAACATGTTGCCTTCGTTCCAGTCCTGGGCCACGAACTGGAGTGGATCGCAGTAGCCCGGCTCCAGATCCTTGTCCGGATCAAGCCGCAACCAGAACGAACAGGTCGCGCTCCAGTTGGTGGTATTGTAACCGAAGTTCTTGCCGCCCTTAAAGAACACGACAGGTTTCATTTTCTCTGTGAAATGAAGGCCATCGCCAAACCGACCCTCCCCCTTCGCGTGCAGCACGAGGCCTCCCTCAGGGAGCCCGATCGTGCCCGGCTTTGCGTGACTCCCGTTGGGCGCATGGTAAAGGGTCGGATCTCCCGCAGCGACATCGGCGTTGAGCTTACCGTCAAAGGACGCATGGAGCAGCAGTGCCGAGCGAAGGTTCGCGGGCGCGGCGGCGAGGCTCACGGCCGAACAGGCGAGCATCAGCATGTGAAGCAACAGTGCCGAAGGTGTCAAAAGTCGATTTTTCATAGGCTTCTAGCGAATCGCGATGCTGCAGATTGACACTTTGCGAAGATAATTCAAGCCGGGCGTGGAGGTCATCGGTGCGTGCCCGCCCTTCCGGTGAGCGGCGCGGCTACATTTCTCGAACGAACTTGTACTGGCTTAAGAACCCTTCAGGTGGTTTAATATTTCTCATTGGGTAAGGAACAGCGAACCACCCAACCACAATCAAATTTGCTTGGCTTATGGAAACCACATCGAATCTCCACCACGATTCCGCCAACTTGAACGACTCCACCCCGCCAAACCAACCGGCAGGCGAAGCCTCAAGCTCCCACGAGCCTGGCCAGCCTCAATCCCCGAAGCCCCTTATGGGCACCATCCGTTCCGCGATGCGGCAAGCGGCCACGGATGCGCGAGAGGCCGCTGACCGGGCGGTTCCCAAGGTGAAATCAGCAGCCGAAGATGCCGTCTACTGGATGGCGTACGGCGTCTCATTCGCCGCGGTTTTTCAGTGGCACGTGGCAAAGCACCTCGCGCCTGATTGCTTGAAAGCCGGAAACCGCGACGGAGTGAAAAAAGGAAGAGAGTCCGCCGAGGAATGGATGGCGAAGCGCAGTCAAACCGAGGAACAACACAGCGGGTTGACCGTGGCGGTCGCGGCGGCGTCTTCTGGCCAATCAACCGGAAGCCCGGCCTGAGTGATTCCAGTTTGGCCTGCGAAGGGCCGGAATAGACACCGATTCCCCACCACCGTGGCCCGCCGCGTTTTTCCTGCCTAGTGTGCCGTTCACGAATTCGGTGGGCATTTGTTGTGCCAGAGTGAATCTCTGGCAAGGCGAGACGACGGAGCCTATCCGGACATGGACCTGGTGAGTGATTCGCAAAAACTTTATCGCCAAGATCTTGCGAAGATTCGCCGTGGACGACTGCCGCTTTAAGGTTCACGACGGCGTCAGGATTTTTTCGGCGAATTGGAGGATCGAGTTTTCGGTCGCCCCGGAGGCGTCTTGCGGCGGGTCGAAGGCTCTTTCAAGTAAGTCTCGGCATCTAGAGTTTCGAGGTTTTCCACTGCCCAGGTGGGTTGGTGTCGCATCAACTGCCCCACTCCATAATCACCAGTGGCGACCGCGAGACACGGCGCTCCGATGGCGCGGGCGCACTCGATATCAAGGGGTGTGTCACCGATCACAAGAACTTCCCTTCCTTGAAGAGGGGTTCCTAGAAGTTGTGAACAGCGTCGAAGCGCGATTTCGGCTAGCTTGTTGCGGTCTGAATGATCGCAACCGAACGCGCCAACCGCAAAAGCGTCCCAGAGCCCAAAGTGTCTCAGTTTGATTTCCGCCCCTAGCCGGATGTTCCCCGTTAAAAGGCCCACGAGAGGCGATTTCCTCGACTTTTTCAGGTCGCAAAGCCAGCGATCCACCCCGGGGCACAGCTCCGAGGTGGAAGTGGCCAGCGAGTGATCGAGGAGGTGGACATACGCATTGAGAAATCGTTCCAGGTTTTCCGCCGTGTCCTGGATTCCGTGGCGCTGGAAGAACTCCCTGATTAATCCCGTGTCGGTTCGCCCCGCGAACCGCAGGTGGCTGGTCCCGTTGGGAATCCCAAACACGGTTGCTGAAGTGCGATCGAAAGCGCGCACTCCGGCGCCGCCGGTTCGGACCAAAGTCCCATCGATGTCGAAAAGAACGGCTTTTATCACGCAATGGAGAGAACGTTATTTCTTGTCGCGGCACCACTGTTATGCGGACGGCTCCTCGGGTCAAGGGATTCGCCGTAAATAACCGTCTTTGGTCTCGGTTCTTGGCTTGCCTCGGGAACGGAGGGTGGGTTAGTAATCTATCCATGGAGGTTCTGGAGGCGTTCATCGCCCTCAACATGATTGATCACGTCGGCCCGGTCCGAGTCCGTCATTTGCTGGACCATTTTGGAACGGCCCCCGCCATTCTTGCGGCGACCCGGGAACAGTTAGCGCGCGTCGAGGGAATTGGCGATGAAACCGCCACCGCCATTGCCGGCTGGGAGTCGAATGTGAACCTGGCTGCCGAGCTTCGGCGGATCGATGAATCCGGGTGTTCTGTCCTGACGCAGGAGGACAGCGCCTATCCCATGTCGCTGCGGGAAATCTACGATCCCCCGATAGTGCTTTATGTTCGCGGGAAGATCGAGCATGCGGATCACCGCGGGGTGGCGATCGTGGGATCGAGGCTAACCACCCCGTATGGGATGGATTCGGGCCGAAAATTCGCGTTTCAACTGGGCTCCGCCGGAGTGACCGTCGTCAGCGGGGGGGCTCGTGGAATAGACACCGCGGCCCATCAAGGCGCCCTCAAGTCGGGAGGCCGAACCATCGCGGTGTTGGGCACTGGAATCAATGTTGTGTTCCCAAGCGAGAACGCGGCTTTGTTCGAACAAATTGCCGGCCGCGGAGCCCTCATCACGCAGTTTCCTTTCAACCGGCCCGCGGACAAGCAAAGTTTTCCAATCCGCAACCGCATCGTGGCCGGGATGACATTGGGAACGTTGGTGGTGGAAGCCAACCTCACCAGCGGCGCATTGATCACCGCCAACATGGCGGTGGACTGTGGGCGGCAAGTGTTCGCGGTGCCGGGCCGGATCGATTCCCCGCGCAGCAAGGGCTGCCATGAACTGATCAAGAAGGGCGCCAAATTGTGCGAATGTGTCGAAGACGTGCTTTCGGAATTTGAATATCTATTTCCCGCGAAAAATGCCCGCCACTCCCAGAAAGAGGCTGGCTTCGCCATACCCTCCTTGACCGAAACTGAGCAAAAAATATTCGATCAACTGGGAATGGAAGCCATTGGGATGGACGAGCTCAGCGTCCTGAGCGGACTGGGCCCGTCTGCCACGGCCTCGACTTTGCTGAGCCTCGAGATCAAGCGGCTGATCCGCCAAGTTCCAGGGAAGCAATTCCTTCGGATACGGTGATCCTCACTCTTTCTTCGGCAATCGAGTTTCGAGGTAAAGGTCTCGCACTTGTTTAGGCTCCAAATTCGCTGGTGAATCGGTCATCAGACAAGTTCCTTTGGCCGTCTTTGGAAACGCGATGACATCTCGGATGCTGGTCGACCCGCAGAGAATCGCGACCAACCGGTCGAATCCAAGCGCGATGCCTCCATGGGGAGGGCACCCAAACCGGAATGCCTCCAGCATGTAACCGAACCGGGCTTTGACGAGCTCGGGGGGGATTTGGAGGATCTGTTCGAAGATCATTTTCTGGACATCCGGCTGGTGAATTCTGATCGATCCGCCGCCGAGTTCGACCCCATTGACTACGACGTCGTAATGCTGGCCTCGAACTTTCTTGGGATCGCTGGCCAGGAGCGGGATATCCTCCGCGACAGGCGCCGTGAACGGATGATGACTCGAATACCATCGGTGCTGCTCTTTATCGAAGCTGAGCAAAGGAAAATCCACGACCCACAGAAAATCGAAGCGATCGGCTGGAATCTCGAGCTTGCCCAAGGATTTGAGAACCTCCGCGCAGTAGAGGCGGATCTTGCCCAGAATCTCGCAAGCGTTGAGCCATTGGTCCGCGGCAAACAAGATCAAATCACCCTCTTCGATTCCGAGCTTCGATCGCAGGGCTTCCTTTTCCGGTTCGGTGAAGAATTTGACGATGGGAGATTTCCAATCTCCATTCTCCACCTTGATGAAGGCGAGCCCCCTGGCTCCGAAACCCTTCGCGTAGTCCGTCATGGTTTCGATCTGCCCCTGGGTCGCCTGGGCAAGACCCTTCGCGTTGAGCGCTTTCACCACACCTCCCTGGGCAATCGCGCCGCTGAAAACCTTAAAGGCGCTCGCGCGAAAATCCTCCGTTAGATCCACCAGTTCCATCGGAAACCGGGTGTCCGGTTTGTCGATGCCGAATCGATTCAGCGCCTCTTGAAACGAGATCCTCGGAAATGGCGTGGGAATGTCCCGGTCCAGCGCGGTGCTCCAAATCCGTTTGAGCAGGCCTTCAATGAGCGTGTAGAGATCCTCCCGATCGATGAACGACATCTCGATATCCACCTGCGTGAACTCAGGCTGGCGGTCCGCCCTCAGATCTTCGTCGCGATAACATCGAGCCAGTTGAAAGTAACGCTCGACGCCGGCGACCATGAGGATTTGCTTGAACTGCTGCGGCGACTGGGGCAGCGCGTAAAACTGTCCTGGATGAAGCCGGCTCGGCACGACGAACTCGCGCGCGCCTTCGGGTGTCGACTTGAACAGCGTGGGGGTTTCCACCTCGAGGAAGCCCTGGTCGTCGAGGAAGACGCGGGTGGCGGTGGCGACTTTGCTGCGGACTCGGAGGTTCCTGGCCATCTCGGGCCGGCGCAGATCGAGATACCGATACTGAAGCCGTAATTCTTCATGCACTTTCGCGGCGGTTTCGGGATCGTCTACCGGGAACGGGAGAACATCCGCGTAATTAAGAACCGTCAGCGCGGAGGCTTGGATCTCCACTTCCCCGGTCGCAATTTTTGGATTATTGGTTCCAGCCGGCCTGACCCGCACCTTTCCCGTGACCGAAACGACGCACTCGCTTCTCAGCGAACCAGCGAGACTGAATAACTCTGGCGTGAGGTCGGAAGGATCAAAAACCGTTTGAGTCCTCCCTTCGCGATCTCGGATGTCGAGGAAGATGACGCCACCCAGGTCTCGCCGCGAATGCACCCACCCGGACAACGTGGCGGTCTCGCCCGCGTGGGAAGGGCGTAATTCGTTGCAATGATGAGTTCGTTTCATGACAACTGGTCGGGCTTCAGCCCATAAGGCTGATTTTCGTGAGGCGCGATGTTGGCGGGTCTAAAACGGATTTCAACCCGAAACTGTCTTGGGCGTCGCAGGCGCCAGAAGGGTCAACCGATCCAAAACTTCCTTCGCAAGCACCTCGTACGCGGCGGCTCCTGCGCTGTATTGATCATAGTGAATGATCGGTTTCCCAAAGCTCGGCGCTTCAGCCAGCCGGGTGGCCCGCGGGATGACGGTGTCGAACACCTTGGCTCCGAAATGCTGCCTCACTTCCCCCAAAACCTGCTGTCCCAAGCGGGTCCGACCGTCGAACATGGTCATCACCACGCCCAACAACTCCAAGCGCGCGTTCGTGCTGGATTCCCTCACTTGATTCAAGACCCGTTGTATCATGGCTATGCCTTCCAGGGCGTAATACTCGCACTGCAGCGGCACCAAGAGCCAGTCCGCCGCCGCGAATGTGTTCAATGTCACGATCCCTAGCGAGGGCGGGCAATCGATGATGATGATCTGGAACTTTTGCGAGTTCCGGATCGGTTCCAACGCCATTCGCAGCCGATAGAGATGGCTGTCCATTTGCGCTAATTCGATCTCAGCGCCGCACAAGTCCACTTCACTGGGGATCACGTGGAGGTTTTCGAAGGCCGTGGGCTTGATTTTGTCAGCCAAAGGGCCTTCCCCCAATAAGGGACGGTAGGCGCTGGCGCCCTCGATTTTTTCGAGGCCCACACCGCTGGTCGCGTTGGCCTGGGAATCCATATCGACCAGCAGGACCGACTGGCCAATGGCCGCCAGGCAGGCAGCCAAATTCACGCTGGTGGTGGTTTTGCCAACCCCCCCTTTCTGGTTTGCCACCGCAATGACTGCCGTTGCCACAGTCAAATTAACCGGCAGTTCCGCCATTCAATCCAGGAAAATCGCAGTAATGTCGCGTTTGCCGCACGATTCGCGAATTTTCGGAAGCACGCTTGCGGCCTCCCGCATCAACGTTTAGCTTCGGCGCGGCTGATTTGCCATGAGCGAAGTACTGGTCATCGGGCATAAGAATCCTGACACCGACGCGATTTGTTCCGCCGTGGGTTACGCGGAGTTCAAGCGTCTCACCGGAACTCCATCCGCGGTCGCCGCGCGCTGTGGCGACACCAACGACCGCATCGACTTCGTTCTGAAGTATTTTGGAGTGCCGCCTCCAATTCTCATCGCCGATGTGTCTCCAAAGGTGCGCGACGTGATGCAAACCCAGGTCTTGAGCGTCCCTCCCGGGACGTCGGCTGGGGACGCGCTGACGATGATGGACGATACGCACATCCGGGTCCTGCCGGTGATCGCGGAGGATGGGTGTTGCCAGGGATTGGTTTCCGTGTTCAAGGCCAGCAAGTTCTTTTTTCCCGACTCGTCGGACCCGATGTCCTCGAGGCGGATCCTGGCTTCGGTTCGCAACCTCTCCAGGACATTGAAGGGAACCATGCTCTTTGCCGTGGACCCGGACCGGGAAGAGGATCTGGTCCTCATGATCGGGGCGATGAAATTTGATTCGTTCGCGCGGAGGGTTCAGGATTACCCCCGTGAGAAACTGGTCGTCGTGGTCGGGGATCGGATCGATATCCAAATGCTGGCGATCCAGCGGCGAGTCCGGGTGATCGTCATCACGGGCGGCCTGCCGGTCGATCCCGAAGTTCTTAGCTCGGCGAAAAGCAACGAGGTCGGCGTCGTGTTGTCTCCTCATGATTCCGCCGCCACCGCCATGCTGTGCCGGGCCGCGATTTCGGTGTCGCGTCTCTTGGACACCCAGTTCGAGACTGTGCGGCGCGATGAAGCGCTCTCGAACGCGAAGCGCATGGCGGCGGCGGTCCAGCAAAACGTTTTTCCGGTGGTCGACGAAGCCCGCCGCGTCGTCGGGATGCTGTCGAAATCAGACTTCCTGAAAAAAATTGGCCGGCAATTGATCCTCGTGGATCACAACGAGCTGTCCCAAGCCGTTCCCGGGGCGGATCTAGTGGAGATCATCGAGATCATCGATCATCACCGCATCGGCGCTCTCACGACCCATCAGCCGATCTTATTCCGCAACGAACCCGTGGGATCGACCAGCACGATCGTGGCGGATTGCTTCTTTCGAAGCAAGGCGCCCCTGACAAAGCCCGTGGCGGGATTACTGCTGGCTGGAGTCGTGTCCGACACTCTGAATTTGAACTCGCCCACCACCACGGAGAAGGACGTGAAGGTGTTGCGGAAGCTGGAGCGCATCGCGGAAGTCAAGGCCTCGGAGTTCACTGAAAAGCTGTTTGAGTCGGGATCCGTGTTGACCTCCAGAACGTCCGCCCAAGCGATTGCCACCGATTGCAAGGAATACGTCGAACGGCAGATGCGGTTCAGCGTGGCGCAAATCGAGGAGATCGGGTTCGAATCTTTCAACCGCCAAAAGCACGAGGTGACCGCGGCCTTGGAGGCCTATCGGCTGTCGCACAATTACTTTTTTTCCGCATTGCTCGTTACGGATGTGGTGCTGCAGACCTCGCTGCTGGTCGTCGCGGGGCCAACGGATTTCACGAGCCAGATTCACTACCCCAGCTTGGAGCCCGGCGTGTTCCAGCTCGAAGGCGTGGTGTCGAGGAAGAAGCAGTTGCTCCCGTACTTGGCCCATCGCCTGGAAAATCTGGGGTGAATGACTCCGAACTCAGGATGAGCTTCGTGCCTGAATTTAACGCGTTGCCGCTGGAAGCCCTGTGCCGGCGAGCCAATAGCGCGGATGCCGCGCAAGTCGCGCAGGTTTTGAGTCGAGGGGCCGCCGGACTGGATGACTTTGCCTGCCTGATATCGCCCGCCGGAGCGGATTTCCTCGAAACGCTGTGCCAGCAATCCCAATCCCTGACGCGGCAGCGCTTCGGCAAAGTGATCCGCTTCTTCGCGCCCTTGTATCTGTCCAATGAGTGCATCAACAACTGCAAGTATTGCGGATTCTCCAGGGATAACCCCATCTTGAGGGTCACACTCTCGGCCGATGAAATTTATCGCGAGGCGGTTTGTTTGAGAGACACGGGTTTTCGAAGCGTTCTCCTGGTTGCTGGAGAGCACCCAAGATTCGTATCCAACGGCTATCTGGCCCGGTGCGTGGAGGTACTGCGCCCCATCATCCCTGGCATCTCTCTGGAGGTCGGCCCCATGGAGACCGGCGAGTACGCGCCTCTGGCAGCGGCCGGCGCGGACGGACTGGTGGTGTATCAGGAGACTTACGACAGAGGGGTCTACTCCGAAATGCACACTGCGGGCCCTAAAAGGGACTTCGATTGGCGGTTGGAGACGCCCGAGCGGGCGTATGCGGCGGGGTTTCGCCGGATCGGAATCGGAGCCCTCCTCGGTTTGAGTGATTGGCGTCGGGAGGCCCTGGCTCTCGCGGCGCACGCTCGTTATCTGTTGAAACATTGTTGGAAAGCCCATCTGACAATCTCTTTTCCCCGATTGCGCCCCGCCGCCGGGGAATTCAAGCCTTTGTCCGGGATTGCAGACAGAGAACTCGTGCAACTCATCGCGGCGTTTAGACTGCTGCTCCCGGACGTGGGGTTGGTGTTGTCCACGCGCGAATCCGCTCGCTTGCGGGATGGGCTGATTCCATTGGGCATCACAATGGTGAGCGCGGGCAGCCACACCGAACCAGGGGGCTACACGGGCGCCGGCCACGAAAACGTGCATCGCACTCACAGAGGCCGGATTGTTTCGGAAGAATCCCACAGCGGACGCGCCCCCACCGGCCGCACCGCGGCGACCGGGCAGTTTGATATCGCCGACGAAAGATCGGCCTTGGAAATGGCCGCGTTGATTCGGAAGCTCGGCTACGAACCGGTGTGGAAGGACTGGGATCGGGCTTTTGCGGGGGTCTGAGACCGTCGCTTCGTTCGTGCCACGCTCGTTCAGATCGCTTGGAGGTTGTTCGCATCCTCCTGTTTGCCCCGGATCGATCGCGATAGGATGATTCGGAACTTGATTCCTTGGCGCATCCCCATATCGTGACAGAGAGTAACCCCCGCAGCCGATGAATGACTCAACGACTTCCGAATCTCCCGAAACCAGGAGCGCGCCGGCATCGAGAGACCAAGGGTTCACGCTGATCGAACTGCTGGTGGTGATCGCGATCATTGCGATTCTCGCCGGAATGCTTTTGCCCGCGCTCAGCAAAGCCAAAGACCGAGCCTTGCTCTCGAATGATTTGAACAACATTCGGCAGATCGTGATCGCCGCGAACATTTTCGCGAACGACAACAACGATTACATTCCTTACGCCAGTTGGGGAGACTGCTCTGATCGGGATTCCTGGAGCACCTCCAAGGGAATTCCCAACGGCGAAGGCAGATCTGACAATACCATCTGGACTAACCAGGTCGAATACTTCAAGAGAAGCCAGCTTGGGCCTTACCTTGGGAGCGAGAAGGTTCTCACTTGCCCCCGGGATTTGGCCGAACGTAACACCGGAAAGGCCCTCGCGGATTACAAACGCCGGAACATCAAAATCACGAGTTATCTTTGGAACGGTTCGACCATCGCCTTCACAACTTCGACCAAGTCAGAAGCCACTTCTTTGTTCAAACTATCCGACATGCGGCCCACGGGCATGCTCATGTGGGAAGCCCCGGCCGAGATGACGCAATTTAATTTCAACGACGTCGGGAGTTCTCCGTTTGAAGGCATTTCCCAGCGTCACGCGAGCTCGCGAAAGGCCGCTACCCAGGGCCAAAATGTGGGAGGGATAGCCACTTTTGGAGATCTGTCGGGACGCGCTTACGCCCTGCGCTTTGGGAACTGGTTTACAAAGCAGTTGGCGGGGACCACGGTGTGGCCCGAAACCCCCAACTTTGATGGCCCTAATGACGCTTGGTATTGTCCCTCGACCAAAAATGGCGGGTGGCCTTGATCCTTGCCCGGTTCTCCGCTGTTTTCGAAGGATAGCCTCAGTGAATTCAAGACCAGGACCGGACGCTGAAAAGGGGAGGGCGAGAATCCGTCGAGCCGGGCTTGTCAGCCACGACACAATCAACCGCCGCCCCGCCGCCCCATCCGAGGCAACCTCAAGGTTTGAGATGTCCCCTCACCCATTTGTGAGGCACATCACGAGGTCGTCCTTTCACCGAATCGCCCTCAGCCTCGCTATCGGCAGTTGCGCCGTTCTCTCCGAAGAACCTTTGCCCGACGCGGGACGATTGCAGAGCAGCCCCGTCTTGCGCCATCTCGTCCCCAATCGAATGACGCCGGGAGCGAGCGAGGGAACGCAGCGAACACTCTCCCAGATGTACTTGCCCACAGGGTTTCGTGCCGTGGCCATCGCCTCGGAGCCCGATGTGCGACAACCCGTTGCCTTTGCTTTCGATTCGCGCGGACGGCTGTGGGTCGCTGAGGCGTTCAGCTACCCTCAGAAGCAACCGGAAGGGAAGGGACTCGATGACCTCGTGATCCTCGAGGATTCGGATGGAGACGGGAAGTTCGAGTCACGGAAAGTTTTCGCCACAGGTTTGAATCTCATCTCTGGCTTCGAAGTTGGTTTCGGCGGTGTGTGGGTTGGCGCGGCTCCCGAGTTGCTGTTCATCCCGGACAGGAATGGCGACGATGTTCCGGATTCACGTCCCCAAGTGCTTCTGGAAGGATTTGGCTATCAGGATACCCACGAATGTTTAAACAGTTTTCTGTGGGGCCCCGACGGCTGGCTTTATGGCAACCAGGGCGTGTTCAACTACGCCCGCATCGGCAAGCCCGGAACGTCCGATGAACGCCGCGTGGAATTGAGGGCCGGGGTCTGGCGCTACCATCCGGCGCGCCATGAGTTTGAAGTCTTTGCGCATGGAGGCAGCAATCCGTGGGGATTGGACTACGACGAGAACGGCGAGTTGTTCATGACTCACTGCCGCAGTTATTGGGGCCGAGGCCTTACGACTCACGTGCTGCAAGGGGGGCAGTTTTGGAATCAATCCAATGCCAATTATCCCCCCTACATCGTGCCCGATCCGCCCCGGGATTTTCCGCATTTCCAAAATTTTCTGCTCGCTTCGGCCCGCTACGACCACGGCGCCGGCGGCGCGGGGGTGAAAGGCAGCGACGCGATCTACGGGGGCCATTCGCATGTCGGAACCATGATTTATCTTGGAGACAACTGGCCTGACGAATACCGGGGCCGCCTCTTCACTCACAACTTGGGCGGCCACCAAATCAACCAGCAAATCAACACCCCCCTCGGTTCCGGCTTTGACACCGTCCATGCGGGCAAGGACGTGTTCTTTTGCACCGATCCACAATACGTCGCCATCGATCTTCAATACGGTCCTGACGGCGCGGTCTATGTGATCGATTGGCACGACCGGCAACACTGCCACAACCCGATCACCGAGCGCTGGGACCGCGCGAATGGGCGCGTCTATAGACTCGAACACGCCGGGACTTTCAAACCAGCCAAAGTGGACCTCTCTGCAATGCCAGCCCCGGAATTGGTGCGGTTGATGTCCCATAAAAATCAATGGTTTCCCAGGACCGCCCGGCGCGTGCTGATGGAACGTGCAAGATCCACACCGTTGGAACGTGAGGACGTGGCGGCTCTCAGATCTTTGCTCGCTTCCGGCGCCTCACGCACGATCCGCCTGAACGCCCTTTTGGCTTTGCACGGGATCGGCTCCGCGGACCCAATGTGGATCGGACTTCTCAACGATAAAGACGAAATGATTCGCGCTTGGGCGGTTCAATTGTCTTTGGAACGCGGATCCATTTCGAGCCCCATGCTGGATCGCTTGATCACACTGGCCAGAATGGACCCATCGCCGGTCGTGCGCCGCTACCTCGCATCCGCGGCTCATCGAATGACGGACAAAGCCGCCTGGGAAATCTTGGAGGCGCTCGCTTCGAGGCCCGAGGACAATCAAGATCGTAATATTCCCTTCCTCCTCTGGCACGGCCTCGGGCCGCGAATGGAAAAGGACGTTCCGCGCGCGATGGCGCTTGCCGCGCGCACCCCGAATCCACAACTGGCGGACTGGATCTATTGGTATGCCGCCACGCTGGACCCGAAATCCGTCAACCAGATCGTCTCCATGCTCGAAACCTCTTCGGGAGACACACGCCGTCGCTGGCTCGCCGGACTGGCGCTGGCAATGAGCCAGCGTGTGAGCGCGGCCCAGCCTCCCGACTGGAAGCGCGTGGCCTCAATCCTGTATGCGAGCGAGGATACCCGAATCCGGCGGGAAACTGAGCGGCTCGCTTCTGTGTTTGGAGACACCACCACTTTTTTAAGGTTAAGACAGGAACTGGAAGATTCGAAAATCGATCGGCCCACGAGAATTCATGCGTTCGACGTGCTCAGCCGGGGTCCCGACTCTGGCTCCCTCCCGGCATTCATTAAATTGCTCGACGATCCTTTCCTGCGTGGTCGATCCCTTTCGATCTTGGGAAGGATCGACGACGCGTCCATCACACCCGCGATTTTGAGCCGATACCAAACCTTCACGCCCGCTGAAAAAACGGCTGCGATCAACGCCCTGACCAGCCGGGCTACTCATGCCATCCCATTGCTGGACGCGGTGGCGAAGAACGAATTGAAGCGGGATCAACTCACGGCATTTCATATCCGGCAGCTGGGTCAGTTGCAAAACCTGGAAATCAACAGGCGTGTCACGCAGACTTGGGGACGAATCCTCCAGACCCCGGCGGAAAAGCAGATTCAGATCAATCGGCTTCAGAAGGTGTTCGATGAAGCGCCGCTTTGGGCCTATGACGGTCGGGAAGGCCGCAAACATTTCCAAAGGGTTTGCGCGGCTTGTCATAAGCTCGGGGAGGACGGTAATCGAATCGGACCGGAATTGACGGGCGCCGGTAATCATGGCATCCGCTACTATCTCGAAAATATCATCGACCCGAACGCCGTCATTGGAACCGACTTCCAAATGACCACGATTGAAACCTCGAAGGGAGAAGTTTTGTCCGGCCTGCTTGTGTCCGAAACAGCCGGCTCCCTCGTGCTGCGGACCCTCGCTGATCAGGTCGTGGTCGCCAAATCGGATGTGCACCGGCGGGACCAGAGTGACAAGTCACTGATGCCCGAGGGTTTGCTGGAGGCGCTCCCCGAACGGGAGCAGATCGAATTGCTCAAGTACCTGACGACTCACTGAATCCTTCCATCGGTGTTCTTTTGCGAAGCATTTCAAGGATGAGGCCGCAACCCGCGGCCGCGAGCAGGTGCTTGAAAGCGTGTCCTCCGATGGCGCCCTGTGTCCATCTAAATACTTCATGGTCGAAGGCCTCGAATGCTTTGGCCGCCACGTAGCAGGCGAGCGCCCCCAGGAGGGGCCATTGATGGGTAAATCGACTCCGGAAAAAGGCCAGCAGAGCCAAAATGACGATTAAGGGCATAAACTGCACCCAAACGTAAAAGCGCAAGTCATCAAAAAAATGCCAGTAAAGAACGCTTGCGAACCCCGCTAGCAAAGCGGGCCCAAGCAGAACCCGTTCAAGCTTTCTATTGATGAATTCGCTCAGCAACGCCACGAACAGCGCCATGAACCCGATCGTCATCGGCAGCCTGTCCCAAACCAAGGTGCCATTGGATGGGCGCCAGTGATAGGCCGCCGAGCCGGCACTCACCAACGCCACGCCCGCGAAGAACACCATCCAAGAAAGCAAGGCTCCAGCAAACCGGCGCCTCATGCAAAGCCGCAAGCCCGCAGCTCCCACCAGCAAGAACGGAGCATTGGAAACCACATCGAGGCAATTAGGAACACCGAGGCACGAGCGGCGGTCCGCGAAATCATGATAGCGCGGATCCTGCCCAAAAGGCGGCCTACCGAGCAAGACCACGAGAGAGCCAAACACGATCCCGAAAATCACCCCATGCCGCCAGAAACGTGCAACAAATTTTACATTCATGGCCATCCACCGCGTGATTCCTGCGCAGCAGTCTTACAACTGCGCGTTCACTCTAAACCGTGACAATTCAGCTAAAGGTAGGGCTGCGCTGCCGCGCAGCCTGGATGGCTCAGCGCAGCAGGTCATTTTGCGGCCTCTCGTTTTCCTCATGATCCAGTAGCGATTGAAAACAGGGTCAATCTTCAATTTGATTTAGCACAATCATGGCTGCGCGGCAGCGCAGCCCTACCGAATATTGCATAGTCGCGTCTAAAAGTTAGTGCCTTTTTGGATCATTCCGGGCAAGGCCCAATCACACTTTGCAATAGAACTGAGGATCCAGCGCCGGATGCCTCAGGCCATCTCGCAGCGAGTGGTCTGCTCCTTCTTGAGCGAGTCACGATGCCCTCCCTGGTCCCTTCGAGCTGAAGCAACGCCTGCCACATGCCTTGATCGATAAAACAAACATTGGAGGGATCCCAAATCGCCACGCTTGTTTATGGTTGTCGGTTTCCAGTCCCGACTGCCACGAGGTTCCTCGAATGTTCGGAAACTTCATGGCCAGGTTGTGGATCGTGGGACTGCCGAACCTTCTAGCCAGGCAGTTCGCCAAAGTGCCGGGATTTCTTGCCGGTTTGCTGTTGCTTCGAAAAGTTTTGGCCCAAACGGTCGCGATCACTCGCTGCATTGGTGAGGATGCCACGGTGAACGAGCCAGACACTCCCAAGAAGCGGCCCTATCGAAGCCCTCGGTTCTTTTCGATGGCTCGCGACTTTTTCGGCCCACTCCATGCTCGATTCCAACAATTCCTGGATGCAGTGGAACGGTTCCCAGCGGCCTCGAGGACAGCGAGTGCGGGATGCCTTCATGAAAGACAGCCAGCGCGCCATGACCGGATTGGCGGTGCGCAGCCGTTTTTTTCATCTTTACGTCAATGGTCTGTATTGGGGCGTTTACGATCCCACGGAAAGGCCGGACGCGGCGTTTGGTGCGGGCTATCTGGGAGGCGGGAAGGCGGACTACGACGTGGTGAACGAAGGGCAGTTGGTGGACGGGAACAGGATCGCGTAGAACTCCATGATTGGCCTCTCAAATCTCCAGGATGACGCGCAATACCTCGCCATGCAACGGCTGCTCGACGTGCCGCACTACATCGATTACATCACGCTTCATTTCTATGTGGGACACGAGGATTGGGGCCTGAACAAGAACTGGTACGCCCTCCGCAAACGAGCATCGTTGGAAGGCTTCAAATACCTGGTTTGGGACGGAGAGCTGATGCTGAATTCACCGGCCCAGAATCGAGTCGCCAGCTCGGACCCGGCATCCGGGCTCCACAGGAAATTGTCCGCCAATTCCCAATACCGCCTCGATTTCGCCGATCGGATCCATCGGCATCTTTTGAATCGCGGCGCTCTCTCGCCGGAGGTCGAATTGGCGATGGTTGCGGAATCAGCTCGCTGGGGAGATTACAGGCGCGATGTCCATCGCTACTCGAGCGGACCTTATGTCCTTCACACGCGCGATGAGCACCTCCAGTCCGAGAAAGAGAGGCTCCTCACCCAATATTTTCCTGGGCGCACTGAAACGCTCCTGAGCCAATTGCGCGCCGGCGGACTTTATCCAAGCACGGCGGCCCCGGCCTTCAGCCAGCATGGCGGGCGTGTGACGTCCGGTTTCTCCCTCCACATTTCAGCTCCGCTTGGGACCGTGCACTTCACCCGGGACGGGACGCATCCAAGAGTCCCTGGCACCGGCGCCGCCACGGCTGGCGCCCAAGTGGCCGCCGGGCCGGACTACATCTTTGAAGTTTCGAGCGATCTGACTACCTGGCGTTCGGCTGAGGTGATTCAATCGCCGGAGCCTCCATTTCCGTGGCGCATTCCCGCTCCGGCGGGGTCCTCAATCCCACCTCAATTCTTCCGCGTGCGGCTTGGCCCGTGAACATCGTTGGAGGCCCGCTGGCCACTGCTCGCGCCGCAGATACCATCGTGGCGGCTCCTGGCAGCCCCCGTCCCTAAACGCAATTCACCGCCAAAGAATCGCAAATGGCCGTGAGCGCGTCTCGGATGGTTCAGTCATGCTTAACTCATGAGTAGAAGCTATCGGATGCGGAGTTCGGGCGGGGCGCGATCGGGATTTACGCTCATCGAACTGCTGGTGGTCATCGCCATCATCGCGATTTTGGCAGGCATGCTGCTGCCCGCGTTGGCGCGCGCCAAGGTCAAGGCGAAATCCGTCACCAGCCTCAGTAATCTGCGCCAGCTAGGGCTCGGATTGACTCTTTACGTCGACGATTACGCCGACCGCTTTCCGGGTCATTCCTTGCCCGCCGTCGCGGGGCAGCCCCGTGTGCGTTGGGCGGATCTCATCTTTCCGTACATGCAAAACGTCGACGTGTACCTGAGTCCGCAATTGCGGCCCGAGGAGAGGATCAACATGAACAAGCCATTCGCGCACACGGCTCCCGGTGGGGTGGAGGTTCCTGGAACGACTCGATACTACGGAGGTTTCGGATACAATTATCAATATCTCGGCAACACGCGCGTCCCGGGCGGCGTCGCACCGTTTCATGCATCGGAGAGTTCCATTGCAGCGCCGTCCTCCACCGTGGCGTTGGGAGACACCAAAGGCGCCCGCAAGGGATCTCCCGCTCTTCCCTACGGAGCGGATGGCTCGGGCGTTTATGTGATCGACCCCCCGCTTGGCTCGCGATTGCTTGGCTCCGGCGGCAGCCGCAAGTCCAGCGCCGAGCCCAGTTCTGGAAATGCCTATTATGAGGGTGGCGACGACGGATCCGACGCGCATCGCTCAACGCCTTCCGAACGTAACGGCGGCAAGGTGAACATCTTGATGGTGGACGGGCACGCCGCCTCCATGACCCGAGCCGCACTGGATGGCGAGAAGCTGGGTTCAGGCGGCGTGAACAATGCCTGGTGGAACGGGCGGTTCGATCCAAGCATTCGCTGAGCCAGGCTGTCTCCCAAACAGCGCGGACTCTCCCCGCCCGCTACCGCTTCTTGTCAGGATAGGGCGGAGCGGCAGGTACTTTGACCGGGTTGGCGACGAGCGCCTTTTTGATCTCCTCGATGCCGCGAAGGAGTTGATCATCTTCGCCGGCAAACTCGCGGGCGGGATCGTTGTCGACCTCGATATCTGGCGAAACGCCGGTCCCTTCCATGATCCATTCCTTGGCTTCGAGGTCGAAGCGGCTGAACTCTGGTCGGTTCAGAAAGCCGCCATCGAGCAAAGGCAGCGATCCGCGAATGCCCACAACGCCGCCCCAAGATCTTTGACCGATGATCGGCCCGAGTTTGTGCTTCCGGAAGCGGTAGCCCACGATGTCCCCGTCACTCGCGCTATGCTGATCCAGCAAGAGCACTTTGGGCCCGAGCACGGTTCCAGAGGGGTCCACATTCACGGCGCCATTGCGGGCGATCGTCCACATGGCCGGCTCCCGCCGCAAACGCTCGATGATCATTGGAGAAACATTCCCGCCTCCGTTGCCCCGGGCATCCACGACCAAAGCTTCTTTATGGAGCTGCGGGTAATAAAACTTGGCGAACTCGTTCAGGCCCGGAACTCCCATGTCGGGAATATGGACATACCCGGCCTTGCCGTCCGTGGCTTTCTCGACAGCCTCTATGTTTCCGAGAACCCAGTTGAGGTAGTAAAGCGGGTGCTCGTTGTCGGTCGGAACCACAGTTTCGTCACGAGCCCCCTCCTCTTTCGCTTCGGCGTTGATTCGCAGCTTCACTTGCTTGCCCGCGGTGTTCACGAGGGAGGCGTAGAGATCCGTCATCTCTTTGGTGGACTTGCCGTTGACCGCGATAATGAAGTCGCCGCGTTTCACGTTGACGCCTATCTCGGTGAGCGGACTCCGGTATTTGGGATCCCAATTCTGGCCGCGCAGGATCCGGTCGATGCGATAGAAACCGGTGGCGTCACGGCTGATCGCCGCCCCGAGCAGGCCGAGAGGAACGCGCTCGGGTTTAGGATAGTCGCCCCCGCCCACGTAGGCGTGGCCAATGTTCAGCTCACCGATCATTTCGCCGATGACGTAGGTGAGATCCGCGCGGTGTTGGATGTGGGCCAGGAGAGGTTCATAGCGCGCGCGCATCGCGGGCCAGTCCACGGCGTGCAGGTTTGGGTCGAAGAAAAAATCGCGCATCTGCCGCCAGCATTCACGATAAATCTGGCTCCATTCGGCCCGGCGATCCAACGTGACGCTGAGATCGGCGAGGTTGAGCTTTTTGTCGCTCGTATCAAGCTTGGCGGTCGGCAGGTCCACGATGGCGTATTCAGAGCCTGTCTTGACGAGCATCTTCTTCTTGTCGGCGGAAACTCGGTAGCCCGCAACCTCGCCAATCTCGGTTTCCTTCTCCTTCTCCAAATCAAACAGGTGCAATTTTCCCTTCTTCAGATAGAAGAGCTTGTCGCCGGCAGAGGTCAGCGCGCCATACTTCGAGGCGGCGGGTGGAAGCACCGTGATGCGCTGCTGCAGCCCTTCCGCATCCACCTTCACGACGACTTTCTTAGCTTCTTTCGGCTCCGATTCCGTCTTTGAATCTTTCGGTTCCCCGGGTTTCGAATCGCCTTTTTTAGCGGCCTCATCCGCTGTTTTGACATCGGGCGGCTCGTCCTTGGGCTGCCCGCTTTTCTTTTCTTCCTTGATCTTCACTTCATCGGATTTTGGCGCGAAAGGCGACTTTGTGTCTTTCGACAGGGTCACCAGATAGATTCGTTCCATGTCCACATAGGCATGGTTCCACTCCGTCTCGCTGTAGGTTGGGTTGAAGCTGCGCTCGGAGACGAAAAAGAGGTATTTTCCATCGCTGCTGAATTCCGGCGCCTTGACTTCGAACCATCCATCCGAGACTTGGATTGAATTCTTCGATTCGAGGCTGTGGAGGTAGATGTTTCCGAAGCGGCGCACCTCGGGCTTGGTGAAGGCGATCCACTGGCTGTCGGGAGACCAGGCAAAAAATCCTATCTCAAAGGCCTCTGACTGGCTTGCGAGAGACACGGCTTTGGATTCAACCTCGACGATTTGGAGCCGGTTTTTCTTATCGGTCCAAGCGAGCCGTTTCGAGTCAGGCGACCAGACCGGGTCGTATTTGTACGTGTCCGCGCCGGTGGTGATCTGCCTCGCCTCGCCGGAGCCGTCCTGTGCGCGAATCCAAATCTCGTCTTCACCGCTCTGGTCGCTGACAAACGCGATCCATTTGCCGTCGGGGGACCAAACCGCGTCGCGCTCGTGTACGCCAGGAGTGTGCGTGAGGTTACGGGTCGGGCCATGTTTCGCTGGGACACTGAAAACTTCCCCGCGAGCGCCGATCACACCGCGGCTGCCATCGGGGGCGATATCAAACGACGTGGTCTCCTTGCTCACGTCCTTGTGTCCACCGCGGCCAATGGCGAAGTCTTCGCGAATTTCGATGGGCACCTTCACTGCCTTTTCGGTGGAGAAGTCAAATCGATAGATAAAACCGCCATTTTCGAACACGATGGCCTTGTCGCCGAGAGAAGGAAATTTGACGGCGAATTCCGTGAAGGCCGTCATTTGGCGTGTTTGCTTGGATTTAGGAACCGTGCAAAAATTACTTCCGAACTAAAAAGCGGATTCACAACATAATCCGCAACTATTCGAACCCAGCAGTTCCGCTCGGTATGACTCGGAACGCTTGAAATGAGGCCTTGGAATCACT
>SYMW01000258.1 GCA_005805305.1 Verrucomicrobiales bacterium | reverse complement strand
TTCCGTCCTCGAATTGGGAACTCCCCCGTTACAATTCCCCGCGGTGTTCCAAACCCCGCTTCCATCCAATTGCCAAGCCCGAGTTGTGGGAGCGGCTTCGAGTATCTCAATCCAGGATCCAGCCGCCATGGCAAACAGAATCAGCCAAATCCGCGGAAACCTCTGGAAGTTTCTCAGCACTGATCTGCATTATAGCGGAACTTTGAGAAAAATAAAGGCCCGCAGTTAATTCATAAAATACTCATTATTAATTAATTACAACTAAAGCAATCTGAACCTGTGGGCCGATTAGCGGTGATCCGTGGCACTTTTTATCCAAGAATTCCAAGGGCCGGAGGCCCCCATTCCCTTTCAGCCCACGATGCGTTTCCTACGATTGATCCTACGAGTGCTGCGGAATGTCAGAAATTTGAATGGAGTTTGCGAATGGGAAAAATGTGATCGCCAGACGCCTCGGCCTTGAGCATCACCCAACCAATTCACTTGTTCCAAAACGCGTAGGAAGCTAAATATCGAACATCCATGGAAGCACAAACTCACATTCCCATTCATTCCCGATTTAGGCGTGACCTCCCTTGCCTCGCGTTCACCTTGATCGAACTGCTCGTGGTGGTCGCGATCATCGCGATCCTGGCAGGCCTGCTGCTGCCCACTCTGTCGCAGGCCAAGGACAAAGGACGATCCGCCGCGTGCATGAGCAATCTGCGGCAACTCATGCTCGCAAACACGATGTACGACGAAGATCACAAGGTGTATCCCATCGGCTGGTTACCCCCGCAATCGATCTGGTACAAACAGCTCCAACCTTATCTCGGACGAAGCACCAATATCGCGGGGCAGGGCGTGTTCATTTGCCCGAGCAGCCCCAAAGGCGGTTTCTGGGGATTCCTCGCCTACGCTCAAAACAAGGAAATCAATTTGGGCCGAAATGACATCGGTTCCAGGCATGTCGAGGATTTCACGGGCACGCTCATGTTCGCCGACACCGATGGCTGGGATGCCTGTCTCTACCCGGACACGGATGGCACGGCGAACGTTCTCTACCGGCACAGTGGCGGCAACGAAGCCTCGACCCGCACTCAGCGGGATGACAAGCTCCGATCGCGCCCGCGAAAGTATGGGCGGGCCAACGCCGGGTTTCTGGACTCGCACGTGGAGTCCATCAAGACGGCTTCGAACAGGCTTTTCACTTTGAAGCTCGACTGACTCCAAGCGTGTGGCGGCGCCTTCGCGGGCAACGTTCTGGAATCGAGGAAAACGAGAACCTCCCGCCAGCCGCTCGATATCGAGGAAACAGATCACGTGTTGTATTTCATCATTCTCACCCTGTTCCTGGTCATGGGAGGATTGGGATTTGTCATGAGGCACAGCCGTCCCGGCGCGTCGCGATTCTTGATCGCGCTGAGTGTTGCGGGATGCGTGGGGTCCGTTGGGTTTCAAGGGTACCGCGCCTTCGTGGAAGCCAGGCAAAGCCCTCCTGATCGTTATCACGGGGTTGTGGGTTATGTCATGGCTCAGCGCGTTTTGGCGGAGCTGCGCGAAGGCCAGGCGGAAGTAGTGCTTGTGTTCCCCCCGAGACCTTTCGGGAGCGACGCGGAGACCGAAGCCCTTTACGATACTTTCTCGCGTGTTTTTTCGCCGGCGCGCAGTGTCGAGGTGCAAGTCGCCAGGCTTCCCTCAACGCCACGAGCCAAACAATCTGGCATCATTCCTCTGGAAGCCGCCGAGGCCGCGATCGCCCCTTTCCCGAAAGCGAACGTTTATGTCTTTTTCGCCGGAGTTCCAGAACCATTCGCCAAGCTGAGCGCTCTGGCTCGATCCCCAAGACCCGCGTTGTATGCATTCGATCCCTCGAACCACCGGGGTTGGGAGGAAGCCGTGAAGCGGGGGGACCTGAGTGCGGTCATCGCGCCGAGACGGGGCGCACCGGCTCCGAGCCGCGATTTGGCGGGGCCCCCAAACGAGATCTTCCAGCGGTTTTTTGAAGTGATTTCGACAAGATCAGAGAAAGACCGGAAGTGATTTCCGCCAAGATTCGAGCATCGCGCATCGGGGCCCCACACCCCATGGGGTTAGCCGAAAGGAATGAAAGAGGACGAGAGAGACCCTTTTTCGCTTCTTTTCGTTTCTTTAGGCGATTCGGTTCATGGAGAGGCCGGACCTCCAAAAAATGGACGTGAGTTGGGGCCATGAACCGGGTGCCGCCTCTCCCGCCCTTCGGGGACCCTCTCCTCCGCCCAAAGCGGAGGAGAGGGACGGGGAGAGGTGGTGCTCCTCCGGTTCATGGAGAACGGCTGAGGCTTGAGTTCCCGCTTGCGATTCGGTTGGCCGGTGTTATTTATTCCCGCGTTTTGGATCATCGTTGCCATGCATTATAAAATTTCGAGCCGGGCCAGCTGCTTGTCCCCATCCCTGACACTCGCCATTGATTCCAAAGCGAAACAGATGAAAGCCGAGGGGCTGGACGTGGTTGGCTTTGGGGCTGGCGAGCCGGACTTCGACACGCCACGGCACATCAAGGATGCCGCGATCCAGGCGATCAACGAAGGATTCACGAAATACACGCCGAGCAGCGGCATTCCGGAATTGCGGCAAGCCATCGCGAACAAATTCCAGCGCGACAACAGCCTCGCCTACAAACCGTCCCAAATCATTGTTTCGTGCGGGGGGAAACACTCTTGTTACAATGTGATTTTGGCGACGTGCGAGGAAGGGGATGAAGTGATCATTCCAGCGCCTTATTGGTTGAGCTATCCCGAGATGGTCAAGCTCGCGAACGCGAAGCCCGTGATTCTTCAGACGTCCGATCAAACGGAATTCAAGGTATCCGCGGATCAACTGCGGGCCGCGATCACCCCGCGCACCCGGCTGTTCATTCTGAACTCCCCGAGCAACCCGACAGGGTCCCTGTACACACGGGAGGAGATCAAGGCGCTGGGGGATGTGTGCGTCGAGAAAGGCGTGCTCATCATGAGCGATGAGATCTACGAGAAGCTCGTCTACGACGGCGCGGAGCACACCAGCGTCGCGGCTTTTTCCCAAGCCCACTACGACCACACGATCGTCGTTCACGGCATGGCCAAGGCCTATTCCATGACGGGTTGGCGCCTGGGTTTTTTGGCGGCGCCCGATCCCATCGCGAAGGCCATCGACGCGATCCAGAGCCACAGCACGAGCAATCCAACATCGTTCGCGCAGAAGGGCGGGGTCGCGGCGTTGAACGGGCCGCAGGATCATCTGCCTGCCTGGCTCGCGGAATACGCGAAACGCCGATCTTACGCCCACCAGCGTCTCAACTCGATTCCTGGCATCAGTTGCGTGAACGCCAAAGGAGCGTTTTATCTGTTCCCAAACATCTCTAAACTGGGGCTCACATCGACCGATTTCTGCGCCCGGCTCCTCGACCAGGAAAAAGTTGCGGCAGTCCCCGGAATCGCGTTCGGCGCCGACGACTATCTCCGCATCAGCTATGCCACGAGCATGGCGAACATCGAAAAGGGATTGGACCGGATCGATCGCTTCGCCCGCGGTCTGGCATGACAGACGCCTTGCCTCGCGAGAGGAAGCATCTCTGGGAATCACGAGCAAAGGCTTGGATTGATCTAATTCCCGATGTGCCCCAGCCATGCGAGCCAAGCGGACTTCATTTGGACAGAAACACCAGTCTTGAAACGGCGGACATATCGATCTGCACGTCGCCCATCACGGGAGAATGGCCGACCAGTTTTCCGGCCTCGATCCGAGCGACCTTGAGAGTGAGCCGCCCGTGTCGTTGAAAATACAACTGCATCTCGCTCCCAAACTTAGGGTCTTCCTCTGACTTCGCGGCAGGGGAAAGCGCGGCGGGGGTCTTGCGGAGTTCTATGGCCCGGACCTTATCGACTCCTTTCCGCAATTCACCAGACGAGGAAGCGAGAACGATCTCTCCGGAGTTTAGGCTTTGTATCTCCCCCGCGAAGCGCTCGCCATCCAGCATGAGGACGACATCCCCGGTCGCGGCCGCGGAGTTGGTGGACGCTCTTTCCTCAAATCGTCCGTCCCACTCCGAGATTTTCAACTGACTGAGCCTGACCCCTCCCTGGCCTTGATGCACGAGCCGGATCCCCCGGCCCTCTCCGGAAAACTCGCCCGGCTCAGCCCACAGTTTGGATAGGACCCCATCAACAAACAGCAAAATGCGCCGGGAACGTTTGTCCGCTTTGATCTCGATATGAGCCTTGGTCTTGTTGGCCAACCCGAGCACCGAATGCTGGCCGAGGTATCGGAGGGGGTCGCGCTTTTTCACAGAGAGAAGATTCGCCCCGAAAGAATTGAGCTGCAGGCTGTAAAACCCCGCGAAATCGGGCTCATCTTCCTTATTGGCGAGACTGATGGGTTTCAGGGAGTCGGTGTAGAGGGCGATGGCCACGTTCAAGGGCCCCTTCCATTTCAGATTGAATTCCATGCTGAAACTATCCGGCAAGTTCACCATCCGAGCGATCGAGGCCGCTTCCTTGGCGTAAAACGCCTGGTCCTGATATTTCCATTCGCCCGGCTCACCCAACGCCGAGACGACTTTCCAACTTGTCCAGCCGTTGGTTCCGCGAGGCCCTTCAAAAACCACAGCGAAATTAGTCTGCACGGGAGTCAGTGAACGCACTCGGCCGCGCGGCACGCTGATCGTGCCAAAGTACCAGGACTCCAGCAAAATCTGGCTGCCTTGAATTCCAACCGAGCGCGCCGACAACTCGTCGTCGTTGTCGAGCCGCACCTTCCAAGCCGATCCCGCGGTTGCGTCCCCCTCGCGGTCATCCAAGTCGATCTGCGCGATGTTCTGCGTGGAGAAAAGAATGGGCCGTTCGGCGTCCACGTGCTCCCAACCGAGCCACCCATCAGGCTGGAGACGTGTCAATCGGCCCGTGACCCGATCCCCGCTCGAAAACAGGAGCAAATCCTTGAAGTGATTCGTGGCCGCGGCCGAAGCCTCAAGGGCCGGCAGGAGGAAGATCACCGTCAACAAGGCCAGCGGCCCGCGAAACCCAGCGTCATGAAACCGTCGGCTATTCATTCTGAAGAAGAGGGTCGGTTTCGGAATCGGGAGGCGCGTTCTCGATCCGCGCGCGGTCGAGGTTGAACTGCATTTTCCGGACCGACCCCATGTCGAACTTGAATGGCCCGAATTGCGGGCTGCGCGCTTCGATGATCTGATTCGTCCAGGAATCCACCGACATGCTCAAGCGCGCCCCGGAGTTGAACTGAAACCGCACCATCCCCGCCAGGTCGTCAAACGCGGATTCGGGTCTGGAATGAAGCACGATCTGGGTGATGCGTTTCAAGGGCACTGTGAGGGGAACCGACACCGTCTTGAAGCTCGCTTTGCCATCCACCACGGATTCCAGACTGCCAACGAGGCGGTCGCGATTAGCCAGTTTCGCGACATCAAAGGATTGTGGAGGGCCGGCGGTGGGATCGTTTTCAAAATTCCCATCCCACTCCGTGACGCGCAGATTACTGATCTTGAGAGTGCTTTCATTGAGCTGAGCCGCGAAGGTGATTCCGGTGCCCTCCGCCGCGAAACCTCCCTGGTCCTGCCATCGCTGCACAAACTGGCCGTTTGCGTACAGCATCACATTGCCTTGCCCCTGGTCCGTCCGAACCTCCAGGCTCACGCGGCTTTGCTCCGTCATGGCCGGGATCTCAACTTGTCCGAGATGATTCGCTCCCACGCCCTTTTGAATTCGTTGCAAGGCCACCACTCCCGACGTCACGTAGAGCAGGTAGGAATTGGCGTTGTAATCGAGCCGGTCGAGGCTGTCGGTGTAGAAACCAACCATCAACGCCATGTTGTTCGCCCATTCCAAATCGAATGCGATGCTGGACCGTTTGGGCAGTTTGACCGATCGGCCAATCATCCCCGATCCTCTGGCGGTAAAGGCGCGCTCGGCGTAACTCCAGGCCCTCTGCCCTGGCCCCAGTTTCCAACCGTCCATCCCCGTGGGCCCTTCGTAAAGCGCCACGAGCCCGTTGTGAAAAAATGCCAGGGAACTGACGGCTGTTCGGGGGGCCTTGACCCGCTGCCCCTGCCATGTCTCGAACTCAAAAATCTGGCCGTCAAACCCAACCAGCCTCCCTGGTATTTCGTCGCCGTTCACGAACGATAATCGCGACGTCGGCTGGTTAGGCGGGGGAGTCATGGACCGGTTGCCCAGTTCGATGGAGGCGAGGTTTCGGGTGCGGAACGTCAGCGGTTCCCGCGCCTGGGGATGATGCATTGTCAGCCGTCCGCCGCCGTCGATTGCGGTGAGCCGGCCCCGGAGCTTGGAGCCATCAAACCATTCCACCCGGTCCAGTTCAGCGGACGGCGGCGCGTCCTCTGCGGCGGTTCGGAATCCCGCGCCGAGGTGCAGGCAGAAGATCACCGAGACCGTGGCGGCATTCGAGAGCCAGCGCCGGCAACCCCCGCTCCGCGAATGGCGGTCAACGCTCATAAATCGGGAGAAAACGGTAATTCAACGCGACGGAAAGCAGCGATGCCGCGGTGGAAAATGTCGGTCCAAACTGTCCCCCCCAACTGCCATCGGCCTCTTGGGATGCCGCGAGCGTCTCGATGTTCTTCCGATTCCAAGCCTGCCAACCTTCCGGCGCCCCATGGAAAAACGCCTGCGAAGCATAATAAATGTAGTATTGCTGGTAATAATTCTGGTTGGGGGCGTTCTGCAGGTAGCGGAACGCTGACTTGAACGCCGCCGAGTTCTTTTCCCTTGCCAGAGCGAAGACGAGGCATCCGATTGCCGCCCGGGCTCCATTGGGACCCGAGCTTGACGTGTAGCCAAAGCCTCCCTCGGGTGTCTGGCATTGGAGAAAGTACTTCAAGCCCTTCTGAATGGCCTCCTCGGGAATGCCGATGCCAGCGTTCCGCGCGGCGAACAACGCCACCATCTGGGCGCCGCTGATCGTCGTGTCCGCGTCGGTGCTTTCCGGCGAGTAACGCCAGGCCCCGAAGGGGTTCTTCTTCTGCGAGGTCACGATCAGCTTGACCGCCTGCTCCAGCGCCGGACCGAGCCGCGCGTCGGTGACCGCCCCGTAAGCCTCCGCGAGCGAGAGCGTGGCAAAACCGTGGTTGTACATGGATTTGCCGATGTAACCCGTGCTCTTGTTCATTTGGCTGAGCACGTAATCCAGTCCTTTCCGAATCGCCTGGGCGTAGGGCCCGTTGTTGGGATCGTCCCCATGGGCCAGCATGCTCACCACCGCCAACCCCACCACCGCCGGTTCGCGTCCATACTGCGGGTCAGACCAGAATCCTTCCGGCGCCTGCGACTTTTGGAGAAACTGCAAACCACGCACATACATCTTGTCGAGCTCGGCCGAAACCTCGGGACCCAGCAACGCCGACGCCCCTTGAGCCTCCGCGCGGCGTTCTCCAACCACAACACTGAGGAAAATCAGACACCCCCAGGCCAGGCTGACCACTCCCGAACCCATCAACACGTCCACAGGCCTCGACAGGATCTGCGCAGAGTTCATTGGAGCCCTTCTTTCTCCAGAGCTCGGAAATAGTTCTCGAGCGCATCCCTGAACTCGACCGGGAAAGTTTTACTGTCGCCTCCAATCCTTTGACCGGATCTCGAATTCGCCGCCTTGCCTTGGGCCGAGCCCTGGAACGCCTCTCCCCGCCGATTTGTCGTCCCTCCGGCGCCGCTCGAGCCGGGGTTCTCGCTGGCTTCCATGCTCATGCCCGCGGAGGCCTGCTGCTGCGCCATCTGCATCATGAATTCCATTTCGGCCTCCGCCGACTCCCCGGAGCTGGACGAGGACTTAGGCCCGTTCTGCGTGAGTTCGTTGATCAGATTCACCAGATCGGTGAGATGCTCCACGGCGCTGGCCTCCGCCTTTTGAGTCCCCGCGTCCGTCTGCGGCTTGGCCAGCAACACGCCGGATTCGTTGATCGGTTGGAAGGCATCCTCGTAGGCTTGCGCCAGATTCGGAAGACGATTCTCGAGCCGCGTCTGCCGGAAATCGCCGGTGATCTGGTCCTGGGTCGAGGCCAGGATTTTGGCGCGATCGCCATACGCCGGATCCTGGGCGCGCTGGTCCTCCAGCGAACGGGTCATGTTGAGCATCGTGGCTTGTCGATCACGAAGTCTTAAGAGGGCCATGATCTGCTTCATCATGGCGTCGTCCTGGGCTCCCTGTTCGCCGCTCGCCGAGGCACCCGAGCTCTCTTCGCCAGCAGGCTTGGGCTCGAGGCGGACCGCCCAATCCGTCAGCCGTTTCGACCATCCCCCCAAATCCTGCGACGCCTCCATGACGATGTTGGATCGAATCATGCCGCTGATGCGCTCCATTTCCTCCGCGATCCGCGAATCAGACATTTCCTTGCTCACTTCGCCATAAGGCCCGTTTTGAGTCCGGTCGAAGAATCGGCTGATCTCGCTCTGGAGGGCGACGGCCTGGGCTTGCGCCTCGATTTGGTCGTCCGCCACCTCGATCCCTCGCGATCGCAGTTTGGGGTCGAGTTCCTCCGGCAGCAATCCCACCGCCTCGGGCGCCAGTTTTTGCAACTGCTCCTCGAACCGGCTTTCCTCGCTCGCCAATCTTCGAAGCCGCTGCGCCAGCGTCATCGCTTGCAGATTATCCAGCCCGGTGTTCATGCGCCGCTGGACGCGCTCCAATGCTCGAAGGCTCTCTTCCTCTTTCTCCTCGGCGCCCTTGGACTCAGCCCGGCGTTTCGATGGATCCGCCTTCGCCCGTTCCAAGGCCGATTTAGCCTGCTGCATGGGCTGCTGAGACACCCGCTTCATCTCGCTGAGATTCTTCGCCCACTCCCGAAGATTCTCCTGTGAAAACGTGGAGTTCCGCATGGCTTCCCTCAACACCTGGGCGCCGTCCTTGGATAGTTCCTCCAGGTTTCTGGAAATAGACTCTTGCTGCTCCGCCAACTCGCCCGCTTTCGAAGCCGCCTCGGCGCTGTCGATGTCTTTCCGTTCGGTCAACGCCTGGGTGGCCGTCCAAACGGACTCCTCCTGCCGGGTCACCTCCTCGGCCCGGGTCAGAATGGACTCCAGGTGTTGACGCACCAGCTCCGCGTGCCGCTCCGGGCTCACGACAAAAATCCGGTAGAGCGTGGACTCGGAGGGAGTGCGCCCTGGAAACCGGTCCGTGGCGCGCGCGCGCATCTCCACAACGGAATCCGCTTTGATTCCAAGGAGCAAGGGACTGAAACGGAAACTGTGCTCGAATTGCTTTTGATCCGGCGCCTCGACCCGCGCGACAAAGCTTTCAGATTCGCCGCTCACGACTGCCGGCCCGTCGGGTCCGACCGCCTCCCACTTCAACGATGCGTCCAGCACGCCAAAATCATCCTGCGCCATCACCCGGATATCCATCATCTCGGTGACGAGCAGCGCGGTGGTGGGCGGCATATCGGTCACCATCACCCGGGGCGCCGCATCGGGTTCCTCCTGAAGGCTCAGTTTCCAGGGGATCGTGGCGGCCAATCCGAACTGGTCCTTCCATTCGAATTGAATCTCCGGGTGTCCCGCGAGCTTGACAGATGCCGATTCGAAGCGTGCCTCCTGGATCGGCAAGGCCCGTGGTTCCCCAGTCCCTAATGTCATCGTCACGTTGGTTGGCGCGCGGCTGACTTCGCCGCGAAACGAGGCCTCGCTCCCGGTCACGAAGACCAATGTTCCCGCCGCGGCGGAACTAGCTTGTGGAGGCAGGCCAAGATACTCCGGGTACTTGACAATGGCTTCCAGGGATTTGAGAGACGGCCTAATGACCGGCTGGACTTCGATCTTGCCGCGTCCGTCGCCGCATCGAATCTCCACCGGCACCGACTTATCCTGGCCTCCAAACTTGAAGATCGCGACCTGGTTCGAAAGCGGGGCGGTGAGCGGAAACTGGTTTCCAGCCCTGGCGCGGGCCCGAGAGGGCTTCCACAAAGAAGGAGCGTGAATCGAAACGCTCAGGGCGAAAGGCTCGCCATGCGGCACGATCAGTTGTTTGGGAAGCCCTCCGATGGTGACAAAGGTGTACCGAGGAATCGAGGCGGTGGGAGCCATCCATCGCTCGAGGGAGTTCCTGCCAGCGTCCGAGGCCACGACCAGGATCAAACAGACGAGAACCGCCAAAGCAATGGTCATGCTCCCCAAGCGCCTCGGCCGACGCCAGTCTACGGCGAGCGAAAAATCAAGCTGCGCGGCTTCCGCCGCGACCTGGCGAATGGCGGCGCGGCAGAGAGCTGGTGACATCTCGTCTGGAATTCGCTCCCCGGAAGCCAGCTCTACGATCCCAAGCAATCCATCCCCCAAACGAGGATGCCGCCGCTGAACGAGACTTGCCAAGGAGCGAACCTCGCCGCGGGGGCGCGCTATTCCCATGAGCCACCACCCGAGCGCCAGGATAAGCGCCACCCAACCCAGTCCAGCTAGAGCGAGACGGACCCATCCAGGAGTCTCCCCCAAACGTTCCCAAACAAAAAAGACGAGGAATGAACTGAGCAGACCTCCAGTGCCAGCCGCCACGGCGATGACCGTCCTCCTCCGCCGCAGTCCGCGACGCAACTGCTCGAACTGCCCGAGCAGTTCTGGCGGCAGCCCGGCTTCGACAGGCTTAACAGCGTCAACGTCAACGTCACTCATGAACGACAATCTGGACCATGCCTCGGAACGATGGTTCCCCCCTCGGAGAACCCCGCGCGATCGAGGAAACCCGCCTGGGGAGGTGTTCCGACGGTTCGGCACTCCCGCGGCTAATGCCAAAATGCGACGGAAACAGCCGTTCAGACAAGATTATATTTATGTCCGCTCATTAAGATTTGTCTCGCCTTGATTCCGTTGCACGATAAATAAACCATAGAACCTGAGTTTCACGCGACAGATCAACGCAACCACCCAAGCTGATGCCTGACACTGTTCATACACTGAAAATTCGACACGTGCTGATCGTGGACGATGACGAAGTGCTTCTGGCCGCCTTGAAGCTCTTTTTGGAATCCAACGACTTCATGGTCAGCACGGCCACCAACGGTTTGGACGCGTTGAAGACCATCATGAGCCTGGATGTCGATGTCGTGGTGTGCGATTTCATGATGCCGAAAATGGCGGGAGATATGTTTTATCTCGCCGTGCAGCGAGTCAAACCGCACATTTGCAAGCGCTTCATCTTCGTCACGGGCTACGAGGGTGATGCTCGATTCACCGAGTTCTTGGAAAAAACCAAGGCGGTCGTCCTCTACAAGCCAGTCACACCTGGCAAACTTATGGGAACCATCAAGATTCTTTTCGATCGCAGCACCTCGGAGAAAGCCGCGCGCTAGTGATGTGTCTCACAAATGGGCGGAGTTATGCCGCAAGGGATTTTGGCCTCCCG
>SYMW01000257.1 GCA_005805305.1 Verrucomicrobiales bacterium | reverse complement strand
GGGAAGACTCCTCACCCGTCGAACTCCCGGGCGACCATTCTCGATGATCCGGACGCATGGTTCGGCTACGAGCAAGAGTATTTCCTATACAAAGATGGCGTGCCGCTCGGTTTCCCAAGCGGTGGCGGTTTCCCCCCTCCCCAGGGAGAGTATTATACTGGCGTTGGTTACAAGAACGTCGGTTGTATCGCGCGCGAAATTGTCGATACACATTTGGATCTCTGCTTATACGCGGGCATCAATCATGAGGGGATCAATGCTGAGGTGGCCAAAGGTCAATGGGAATTTCAGATTTTCGGAAAAGGGTCCAAAGTGGCCGCCGACCAAGTTTGGATTGCCAGGTACCTTTTATTGCGCCTGGGCGAGAAGTATGGGGTTGATGTCAATTTCCACTGCAAACCGCTCGGCAAGGATGTCGATTGGAACGGATCTGGGATGCATTCCAATTTTTCAACCAAGCACATGAGAGAAGTGGGTGGCAAAGATTACTTCGAACGTCTGATGGCGGCCTTCGACAAGTATAAGAACGAACACATCGCCGTATACGGACCGGACAATCACCTCCGTCTGACCGGCCTGCATGAAACCCAGTCCATCGACAAATTCAATTACGGCGTCGCGAACCGAGGCGCCTCCGTGCGCGTGCCGCACAGCTTCGTCAACAATGGGTACCGGGGTTACTTGGAAGATCGTCGGCCCAATTCACAGGGTGACCCGTATAAGATAGCGAGCCGCATCCTGCAAACGATCGCCACAGTGCCGCTGAGCTGAACACGGCACAGTGCGGTCTAGATTCCGCTGAACCCGCCGCCACGTCATCGAACGAGGCGGCGGTTTTTTCCCCCCATCCTTTCCTCGCCTCGTCAGATGTGAAAGTGCCATCCGTCGTGGGCGCCTAGAAGAGACTCTTTCTTGGCTAGCATGCCCTCCAAGGTTGCCTTTTCCAATATCTCCGCCGAAGCGTCCCTCACTTCTTGCATGACCGGTCGGATAAGGCAGGTCTGCTCGTCGGGACAATCTTGACAAGGAGAATAAGCAGTCTGGCTCACGCATGAAATCAGGGCCACTGGACCATCCATAAGGCGTACTATCAGTCCAAGATTGACGTCTTTCGGATGAGTCGAGAGTTCGTAACCGCCCTTGCGGCCAGAACGGCTTCTGACGACGCCGGCGGTCTTCAACTCCACCAAGATCGACTCCAGGAATTTCTGGGGAATGCGCTCCTCGGCCGCGATCTCCTTGATGAGGACAGGTCCGGATCCGCGCTTGGCCGCCAAGTTCAAGAGTGCGCGCATTCCGTACTTGGCTTTCTTGGAGAGCATTCGCGGCCCAACTTACACAAAAACCTCGGCCGCGAAGCTCAAGAGGAGGAGGCCGTGTGGAAAGCGTGTCATTTCAGAAGTTCTTCGGCGATTTGAACGGCGTTGAGTGCGGCGCCTTTCAATAATTGGTCGCCGCTCACCCAGAAGCACAAACCGTTCTCGAGCGCGCAATCCAACCTCAACCGCCCAACGGCGCAGTGATCGCGTTCGGCAACAAACAAAGGCATCGGATACTCTTCCAAGCCTGGATTGTCGACCACATCCAATCCGGGCGCCTTCATCAGCACCTCACGGGCCGCCTCCACTGACACGGGGCTCTCGAACTCGGCGCTCACAGCGATGGAGTGTGCCCGATAGACTGGCACTCGCACACAGGTGACGCTCGCCCGAAACGAAGGATGGTGCATGATTTTGCGGCCTTCGTTCTGAAGCTTCATCTCTTCCTTGGTGTATCCTGATTCCAGGATTGAGTCGACGCGCGGCAGCACGTTGAAAGCGATCTGGTGTGGATACACTTCCTTGGTCACCGGCTCGCCTTTCACTATCTGGCCCACTTGGTTTTTAAGTTCCGCCAAAGCCTTGGCTCCAGTACCTGAAACCGCTTGGTAACTGGAAGCAAAAATCCGCCGAACCTTAAAAGCGCGGTGCAGCGGATAAAGCGCCATCAGGGTGATTGCCGTTGTGCAATTGGGGTTGGCGATGATGCCTTGATGCAGGGCAATGTCCTCCGAGTTCACTTCCGGTACGACCAACGGAACGTGCTCATCCATCCGAAAGGCGCTGGAATTGTCGACCACGACCGCGCCTGCCTTCGCCGCGATCGGAGCAAACTCCCTGGAAATGTTGCCACCAGCGCTGAACAGGGCGATATCGATGCCATCAAACGAATCTTTAGTAAGTTCTTTGACGGCGATCTGCGTTCCGCGAAATGCCAGCCTATTCCCGACCGAGCGCGCCGACGCCAGCAAAGTCAATTGACTTGCTGGAAAACGCCGTCTCTCGAGAGCATGGATCATCTCCACTCCTACGGCCCCCGTGGCTCCAACGACAGCGACATGCGGATCACGTTTCAACATAAAAAAGGCTGGCCAATATAACGAGGGTCCAACGGCTGTCAATCCAGCCATGAACCCTAAAACGTCAGGTGCCCAAGGGGAATCTTCGCAAGATCCTCGCGATAAAGTTTTTCCGGATCACTCACAGATCCACAAGGGATATGCCTCTCTCTTCGTCAAGCCTTTCTCATCCAGGCTTTTGCAAATCTCCACGAGGATCAACAGCCGTTTTAAGGATGAAGAGGGAAAAAGCTCAGCCATGACCAAACGCCGCACACCAAAGGGGTGAAAGCACGCCCTTTCGATGGTTCCACCAACTGGCGCAGCTTCTGCACCGAGTGCCTCGAGGAGACCTTGGACTCCACGAAGGCGGTCAGGCGGTGTCTCTCGACGAAATAATCCACCCAAGCGGTCCGGCGCTAGCAGATCGAGGCTTAAGTCGCAACAGCATCAAAGAGCTTGCCGACCCGCAAAGCCCGACGAGAGATCGTGCCAATACTCGATGTCCTTTTCTCCCATTTCCCAGCAAAGAAATATTTCTGAGCCGTCTCGAATCGACGGGAAATCGATCAAGCCGCGATCCAGGTTCTTGATCTGAATCTCACTTAACTCAAACATCCGAGATGTTTCCCGGAATTCCTCCATCAACTTGAGCCAGCGGGATGTCTTGCCCCCACCCAAATCGTGCCCGAGAGTTAGTCGACTCTGAGCCCAAGCCTCATACTCCGCGATGGCGGCGCGGGATTCTCTCATCCTTTCTAGCCATCGCCGGATTTTGGGAAGCATTGACCTCGCCTCCTCCAGTGTGTAGTGCTTTTTGAAATGATGATTCATGGTTCGAAAAGTTCCAGAGCACATCATTGTCCGCTCTCCTTCGATGCCTGGATAGAATCAAACTTCTTCTGCACGGCAGGATTAGGCTCGAGGGACAACGATTTCTTTAAGGCTTCGAGGGCTTTTGCCTTGTCGCCGAGGACCTCGTGAATGACCCCAAGGTGCTCGTACAGTGTCGGGTCTGGCTCTTCCGAGTTCTCGATGGCTTTCAGAATATAATCCAAAGCCTCCTTGTGCCGCCCCAACTTAAAAAGCACCCAGCCCAAGCTGTCGAGGTAGGCCGCATTCGACGGCTCGGCCTTAACGGCTTGCTCGATGAACCGGCGCGCCTCGTCGAGATTCTGGCCACGATCAGCCCACATATAGCCAAGGTAGTTCAGCGCCTCCGGGAAATCCGGGGATAGCTCAAGCGCTTTCCGCATCATTTTTTCGGCCTCGTCGAAACTGCCGGCGCGCTCATAGAGTGACCCATACTGAAAATAAAACTCGCGGGTTAGAAACGCGGTATCGGAGGCTCGCGCCATCACTTCGGCTTCCGTCATATGGCGAAGGGCTTGCGCGTAATTTTTGAGCTGCCCCTGCACGACCCCCGTGTAAAACTCCGAGGCAAAGTTGGGCTTGAACGCCTCGCGTTTGCGCGCCTTTTCGAGAAACCCCAAAGCTTCCTGAGGTTTTCCCAGGCTCATCATCAACCGGGTGAGCTCGAAGTAGACCGGGAAAAAATCGGCGTCCAACAAGAGGGCGCGCTCGAAACACTCTTGGGCGCGCTCGAAATTCTTCTCCGTATGGAAAATCCTCCCGAGGTAGAGCTGCACTTGAGGATTCGTAGGGTTTTCGCGGCCCACCACCTCCAACTGCTCCGCAGCCTGCTCGCGTTTGCCCTGCCGCAGATAAAGATCGACGAGCTTCTCTCGCACGTTTCCGGCTTTGGGGAATTTTCCCAGCAACAAAAGGTACACCTTCTCGGCGGTCTGGAAATCCTCGGCGGCTTTGTAGCGATCCGCTATTCGGTTTAGAGATGCCGGATCGCTGATTTGCTCGTGATTCACTTTGGCAAGAACCGCCGCCATGCGAGTTTTGGCGGAGGCTAGCGGTTCGCCGCTGATGAGGGTGACCGCCTCGAGGTGCTCCGATAATTCAAGCCAATACGAGGGGTTTGTCTCCGCCTGCTGAATCGCCCCATCGAGCACTCGCATGGCATCCTTGAACCGCTTGTGGTGGGCATGCAAGGAAGCCAGTCCTCTATAAACGGAAAGCAGGCGGGGCGATTTCTTGATTCCCACCTCATAAGCCTCGATGGCTTTTTGGGAGTTGGTTAGATTCAGGTAGGCAAGAGCGCGGTATTCTTCGATTTTGCCACTGTTCGAGGGTATCCGTGAGGCCCGCTCCAGCAACTCGATGGCTCTCAAGGAATCCTTCTTGAAAAGGATCAATCTGCTGGCGACATCGAGAATCAAAGGTTCATGGCTGGGGTCCGCCAAACCCGCCAAGTAAAAATCCTCCAGGGCTTCGTCTGCTTGATTGTTCAACTGCTTGACGAGCCCTGTCGCGAACAAGGCGGAAGCTCGCACCCGCCGTTCAAATTCGGCCGGGTCCTCGGCCTTAGGGCGATCCTTCGCTGCGGCTCCAGCCGAGTACTTGGCGGAATGCCTGCCTCCATCAGCGGGCGACCGGCAGCCGGCCAGGCCCATCAACAACGATAAGGACAGCGCCACCTTCAACCCGCCGAGAAGACCGCGGAATTGGCCCGCTAACATCCATGATGAGAGATCGCGCAAGAGTTGGACCACTTCGTTGTTGAACGGTCGCGCCCGCAGATGTGCTTTCGTGAGACGCCTGCCGACAGAGCGACACTATCGCTCAAGACGCGGCACAACACAACCTCACCCGAGACCGGGCAAGAGCCCGATTCAAGTGGGAGAACGTGCTTATCTGACAACGCTGGGGTGGAAACGAGCCCACCAATGGCGCCGGAGGCAGCGCTTGCAAGCGCTACTTCTGCCAAGTACGCTTTTTGTGACGATTGGCCCGAAGCTGCTTGCGGCGTTTGTGCTTGTTGATCTTTGCTTTCCGGCGTTTCTTTAGTGAACCCATAGTTCTACGGTTTCAGACTTTCGCTTCGCTTGACTTAATACACCACTTTGTTCAGCGGATACTCAATGATTCCTTCGGCGCCCGCCGCCTTAAGCTGAGGAATGAGCTCGCGGACCACATGCTCATCTATGATCGTTTCCACAGCAACCCAGCCAGACAGGCTGAGATTAGAGACGGTTGGATTACGCAATGCGGGCAGAGTTTGCAACAAATTAGGCAAATTCGCTTCTGCAATGTTCATTTTGAGCCCAACTTTGGACTCCGCTTCCAACGCGCCTTTGAGCAACAGAGCGAGGGTTTCAATTTTGGCTTTCTTCCAGGAATCCCGCCAAGCACCATGATTCGCGACTAGCCGCGGAGTCGATGTCAACAAGGTCTCCACAATGCGCAACTTGTTGGCTCTCAAGGAAGATCCGGTTTCTGTGATTTCGACGATCGCATCCACCAACTCGTGCGCTTTCACTTCTGTGGCTCCCCAAGAAAACTCGACTTCCGCCTTCACCCCGTGTTTGCGGAGAAATTTCTTGGTCAGGTTAACCACTTCCGTTGCGATTCGTTTGCCTTCCAAATCTTTGATGCTATTGATTTTCGATTCCTCCGGGACGGCGAGCACCCATCGCGCCGGTTGCCGAGTTGCCTTGCTGAATCGAAATTCGCCTACTTCGTGCACATCCGAACCATTCTCCTGAATCCAATCCAGACCGGTAATGCCCGCATCCAAATAGCCATGCTCGACATACCGGCTGACCTCTTGGGCTCGAATCAGTCGAATCTCCAATTCTTCATCATCGACGTAGGGGACGTATGACCGGCTGCTAACCTGGATGTTGAATCCAGCCTTTGCCATCTTTTCGAGGGTTGCCTCCTGCAGGCTCCCTTTGGGCAATCCGAGTCGTAGTACTGGCATATTCCTCATTTCCGGTGGCTGCGGCGTCCTTGAATGCCAATTTGATCCATTGCCAATTCGCGGAGCACCGCAGGATAAAGACGGCGCTCCGCTTCTTGGATTCGACTGTGGAGAGTCTTGGGGGTGTCAGAATCCAACACTGGAACAATTTCCTGACCAAGAATCGGACCGGTGTCGATCCCGTGATCGACGATATGGACGGTGCAACCCGTGAATTTTACACCGTAATCCAAAGCCTGGCGCCACGCCTCCAAGCCGGGAAAAGATGGGAGCAAGGAAGGATGGATATTAACAACTTTCCCCCAAAATTGTTCGAGAAACTCAGATTTGATGATGCGCATGAACCCGGCCAAAACAATCCATTCCACGTTGGCCTCCTTGAGGACCCTCACATACTCTTGTTCAGCCGACTCGTCTAACTTGGTCCGATAGGGGCCCGGAGCGATATATACCGCCGGGAGTGCCATCCCTCGCGCTCTGGAGAGAATACCTGCGTTTTCCACGTCGCTGATCACAACGCTGACGACGGCAGGCAAGGCTCCGCTCGCGCACTGTTCCGCGATAGCGACCATATTTGAGCCCTGGCCGGACCCCAATATACCTAGCCTCATTGCTTTGGATCTGCCCACGGCGAGACTTGATTCACCCTAGAAACGGCCTTGGGCGCGATGAAACGAAGGGAACACAAAAAGGGGTTGAATGGCATCGGGGCGTGAACCTCACACAGCCAACGAATCGACCGTGGGCTTCGAGTTCCCGCTTACTTCGGCATTCTTTGTCGTTTTAGCCATTCAAATGCTTCTCGACCCTAACAGGCGGGAACATCAACACAAGCACATTCACTGCTGTTGAATCTTGGCGCAAGCCATGGCAATTGGATAAAATCCGTGACTTGGATCCTACGTTTCGGAAGGGCTCCCCAGCGACCAACCGGGCCGAGACGGGGGCAAATATATCTTTCCGATCGAAGGTGCGGCTCACCGGGTCAAGGAACAGCGCGGGTTTTCGAGTCGCCCGATCTCTGAGAGCCAAGGAGGACACCGTTGTCTGGGCCAACAAACGTAGAGGGAATTCGAAGCGCCAGTGGCTCGTTAGCTCATTCGTCCTCGTTCGACCGCCCATCCTTGTTTCTTTCGATTTCCGCCATCAGGAAGTGCATCAGATTCTTCAAACGAACCTCGACATCCGCCGTTTCTAAGATCACTTGACGCTCCACCGCGCTGGTGAGGAGGGTGCATGAAATCAGGTCTCCCAACTGCTCTGGATCGTTGAGTTTGCTCAAGTAGCGGATGCTTTGGAGGATGGATTCAACCATGTGAGTGTGCCCCGGCGAGGAAACGGTCGCCTTGGCCGGTTTAACAAGATGGATGGGGAAATGAAACCCTTGCTTCAGCCGCTCCGCGGCGATGTCCAGCAGCTGGACCATGAGTTTTTCCGTGATTAAACTCTTTGCACCGACGGAATTGATGGGGCGGATTTTATGAACTCGGTACGGTTTGGTGCGCACTCTGGGGCCGATCTCGACCCTCGTGATTCCCTGGAGGATGAGGTTCGACGTGCCATTTCGATTCCTGACGGAGGCCCTTACTAGTCCGAGGCCGGCGATCTGGTAAGGGGTCTCCCGCACGCGGCCGGATTTCTGCAAGGCGATGGCAAAAAGCCGGTTGCCTTCCAACACATCGTGAAGCATGGACCTGTAACGCCGTTCAAAAATGAAAAGCGGCAGCATGGCCTGGGGGAACAAGATCGCATTTGGCAGCGTCATGACCGGGGCCTCTAATGGGAAGTCCATGAATACAAGTCTACAGGTTCGCGTCGGTATTTCAAGACGCTCGTTGAGCCCGCGTTGGCTAGGCACCCTAGTCGCCGCACAAAATAGTGGACATCCGAGCTTTTTTGCCTGAGTTTCCATGAGGGATTGCAGGGACACTTCAAAGCATTCTGGATGCTCGAATGAAATCGAAATATGTCATCATCATTCTGACGGCACTTTGCGCCGTCCTAGCCGTGCTATTGTTCCGAGCTAATAAAGCTTCGGATCAGAACCGCGCGGCCACCGTAGCGAACTTGACGCGCCTGTCGAACGATCTCGCCGAGGTCAGTTCCAAGTTAGGAGAGCAGAGGCAGGTGAACGTCGTCCTGGAGACTAACCTGATTGTTAAAGTGGGTGAATCCGGGCTCCTGTCTAATAAGGTGGCGGAATTAGCTGAGAAACTCGCCGAAGCCGAGCAAAGCACCAGAGTGATGGCCGAAAGTGCGAAAGCGGCGGCCGAACTCGCGGCGAAGGAAATAGCCAAGAGGGATGAGGAAATCACCCGGCGTGAGAAAGAGTCGGATGATCTCACCCGGCGCATGGGAGCTTTGAATGTCACGATTGGCAATCTGGAACAATCCATCGCGGAAACTCAGAGAAAGCTGGCTGCATCCGAGGGTGACCGGCAGATCTTGATGCGCGAGCTGAAGCGGCTTCAAGCGGAGAAAGCAGAACTGGAGCGCCAGTTTACCGATCTCGCGGTTCTTCGGGAACAGGTTCGTAAACTCCGAGAAGAGCTTTCCATCTCTCGCCGAATTGAATGGATCAAAAGAGGGCTATACGGAGCCGCCACCCAAAAAGGCGGGGAACGGTTGCAAGGCGGACCTGCCAAACCGATCCAAAACTCCACCAATGTAAATCTCAACGTGGAAATTTCACGCCAGGGAGGGGCAAAGATTGTGCCTTCGGACAAAACCGCGACAAACCCACCTTCCAAATCGCCTACACCAGGGGCCGCTCCCTCCCCAACACCCAAAACCACGCTGGGGCCCCCGGTTTCCGAGCCAAAGAAGTAGATGGTTCTAGATGCCATATCGCCGCTCGGCCGGCGGGCTGTCCTCTCCGATACCCACGGCAGGATCATGCGCGACCTCCGGGTCAGCGTCACTGACCGCTGTAATTTTCGATGCCTGTATTGTCTTCCCGAAAACGAGGAAGCGGCGAATTTCTATCGATCTCGATTCGATCCAGTCAAGAACCCGAACCCTCTCAAGAAAATCGAGCACGTTTGGAAGTCGCGGGCGGATTTGCTGAGGTTTGAAGAGATCGAGCGGGTGGTTCGCGTGGCGGCATCGTTGGGAATCGAGAAGATTCGCGTCACGGGCGGGGAACCCTTGCTTCGTAACGACCTTGAGAAGCTGATCGCGAAACTAGCCGTCATTCCGGGAGTGAATGATCTCGCGATGACCACGAACGGATTTCTGTTCAACGCCAAAGGAAAGGCGCTGCGTTCGGCCGGCCTGCGGCGAGTCAGTTTCAGTCTCGATTCCCTAGACCCGCGGAATTTCCGAAAGATGACCGGGCGAGACGGATTGTCCGATGTCCTCGCAGGAATTGAGCTCGCTCGGTCTCTCGCGTTTGAAGCGGTCAAAATCAACGCGGTCGTCATCCGAGGAATGAACGATCATGAGATCGAGTCGCTCGCAGAATTCGCCCTCGAAAAAGGGGTGGCTATGCGCTACATCGAGTTCATGCCGCTGGATTCGCAAAAAGTTTGGATGCGAGAATTGGTAGTGCCCGGGCGCGAAATCCTCGAGCGTCTCAAGACGCGTTTCGACCTTGTTCCCATCGAATCGAGAAACCAATCGGAGACGGCGCGGCGATGGCGTCCCCGGACCGGCGGGGGCGAAATCGGGATTATTGCGCCGGTGACCCAACCTTTTTGTGGACACTGCAATCGCCTCAGAATGACGGCCGACGGCAAGATCCGCACCTGCCTGTTCAGTGTTGGAGAACACGACATCCGCAGCTTGCTTCGCGATGGGAGCAGTGATTCAAAACTCGAAAGCCGCCTCCACGAAATAGTCGGCTTCAAGGAGGATCGGCATCACATCGGAGAGCCTGAATTCCAGCAACCGGCCCGATCCATGAGCTGCATCGGAGGGTGAGGCATTGGGCCGTGTGCTCTGAAGACGCCTTATTGCGGCACGATCTTCAAGTTCCCGGTCGCGGAATCGTAGGCGTACTTCATTCCACGAGGAGTGGGAGGCACGCTTGGGATGTATTTCTCGGCGACCAATTCCTGAAGGTCGGTTGGAAAGCGGCCTTCTGAGGCGTAAAACGTCTGGATATGGCGCGCCAGGGAGACCGTATCAATGACCTTCTCGGCGGTCACCTTGGCCTTGCCCGCAGCACCGATGTAATCGACCGGTGCAGTCAGGGGATTTCCGGACGAGAAACTGGCATCGTTCGTTTTCTTGGTTTCCTCACTTCTCTTGGCGTCGCAGCCCAAGGAAGAGATGCCTAAGAGGATCAGCAAGAGGGTCGTTTCGAGGGAGGTCATGACGCGAGATAGGTTAACCTTAAAACGGAAGGTGCCCAAGGCGAATCTTCGCAAGATCCTGGCCATAAAGTTTTCCAAATGACTCACGAGATCCACAAGGGATATGCCTCCCTCTTCGTCAAGCCTTTCTCGCCCAGGCTTCTGCAAATCTCCACGAGGATCAACTGCCATTTTAAGGTTAAAAGACGCTCGGCCGAAGATACGATTCTATCCAAACAGCCGGCGAGCTTTTTTAGCTGTGTCACTGACGAGCGTGAAAAAGCGTGACGCAGACACTGCGTTTTTCGAGCTTCGCCGAAAGCGTCTTGTGAGGAGGGGGGCGAGGGCCTATACACAGCGCTGACCCGTGACTCTTGTCGATCGCATTCTTCAATCGTGGCGTCTCGCCAAGCTCAAACCATTTCTGGTTCGAGGAGCTCGCGTGCTGGACATTGGGTGCGCCGACGGTGTCCTTTTCGAACGATACGCGTCGATTGGGATCCATGGCATCGGCGTGGACCCTCGGCTGAGAACGGCGGAGGAAAGGAAGCCGGGGGGCGTGAGGCTGATCCGGGCATCGGTGTCCGAGGCTTTGCCCGCCTTGGGATCGTTTGACGCCATCGTGATGCTGGCGGTTCTGGAACATATCCCGTCGCCCGAGCAGGCGAATCTCGCGAAACGTTGCGTTGCTTGGCTGAACCCGGGAGGCCGAGTGATGATCTCGGTGCCTTCCCCCCGGGTGGATGGAATCTTGCGATGGTTAATTCGCTTCAAACTAGCGGACGGGATGTCATTCGAGGAACATTTCGGTTTTTCTCCAAACCGCGTCCGTCCGTTGTTCGAGAAAGCTGGGCTCGCTTTGAGTGTGCATGAAACTTTCCAACTAGGCCTGAACCACCTATTCGTTTTCGAGAAGCCCCTTCAGATGGGCGACAAAGGATTGCATGAGTAAGAAAACAGCCGGGTTTCGGCCGGTCTCAAAGCTTGATCGGGATCGATTCTGGTGGGCTACTTTTGGGGTGGTTCTGGTTGGATGCTTGACGACCGCCTGGTCGAATCGGGACAACCTCAACACCGACGCCATCGCCTACGGACAGATCGCGCGCCATTGGATGGAGGGCCGGGTTGGATTGGCGATTTCAGGGTATTGGGGCCCAATGCTGAGCTGGCTGATGGCGCCCTTGATGTTGGTCGGAATGCCCCCGTTTTTAGCGGCCCGCCTGGTTCTGGCGGCATCTGCCACGCTATTCTGGCTCGCAGCAAGCGGTTTGTTTCGAGCAAGCGGTCTGCGTCGGCCTTCGGTCGTTTGCTCGGAATGGGTCGTCGGAGTCTGTGTCATCGCCTGGACGGGACAGAGCATTTCGCCGGATTTGCCGCTCTCGGCACTCGCTTTGCTCGCGATGCAGAGGCTCCTGAGCGCTGGTTGGCCAACCGATCGGCGGTCCCAAGTCGTTTGCGGCGCCGCCTGGGGTGGCGCCTATCTGGCCAAAGCGATTGGATTACCGCTCGCCATCGCGGCCATCTGTGCCCTATCGCTAGCTCGGATTTTCTTGGCTCGCCACCGGTTTCAGATCTCCGGCGAACAGGCCGACGACGCGGCAGTGCGGGCGATTTTCTCCG
>SYMW01000256.1 GCA_005805305.1 Verrucomicrobiales bacterium | reverse complement strand
GCAGAACAAGAGACCAGAGTCCCGAGAAATCTTTGCCAATTTTTCCAAGACTGCCAGCCATGGGCATTTCTCTCGGGAGAAGATGTCATGCCAACCGGCAACCCATTGTCCCAATCCTCCCCTGCTACCACCAATCAACCCACTCTTATCCCCCCACTCACCCCAACTTTGAACGCCTTAGCAGTCTCTCCTTACTCTGCCTTTGCAAAAATCTGAGATGCGCACTTTGAGCTATTCTCATTGGGTCGTGCCGCATCGCACCTCCTTCCGATGAACCTTAAAACGGCAGTTGCCTCAGGCGAATCTTCACGATGTTCGACTGCCGTTTTAAGGATTAATGGCGAGCACACCGCCGGGCGGCGCTCGTGGAGTCTCCCTGTTACCTCAGCATTCGGAAGAACTCATTGGAAAGCGACGAGAGCAGAAAGCCGCCTAATGCGATGCATACCAGCGTCAGCAGCACCCAGGCCCACCAATTGGGTGGGATGGCAATGGGTTTTGAGGGTTGGACCACTTCCTTAAACTCAAAAAGCTTGAGTCCCACCCAAAGGGCCAAGACGGCACTGATTCCCAAGGCCGCGCACGATGTCTGGCCTGTCCAACGATGTGAAGTGGAAAACTCGTGGAGCAAGCTCAATCTCAGCACGACCAGCGCGCAGAGACCGCCCCAAAACCATGAAGTCAGCACCGACGCCCTGGATCGAGCATTCGCGGATAAAGCGAAACTAAAGCCGAAGACAGCCAGCGGAAAAGCCAGGATCAATCCATACAGCATGCGAGGCCTCACGGGATTGGCGGCCGCTCCCAGTCCAGTGTCGATGTAAAGCCTCGCGATCGCTTGCGAGAGGTCGAGCCCCAGGGCTAATAGATCGAGCGTCGTGAACACCAGCAACATTCCTCCGGACACCGCGAGCCTCGCCATGTACCTCTCCGCGCGAGTGGGAGGAAGAGAGAACGAGAATTCCTCGCATCCTTCCAGCACATCGCCCCCTCCCGCCGCGGGCCCGGCGATCAAGGCGTAGACCAAGCCAAACATAAGGATCCAGCCAGGATTCGTGAATTGAGGGACCGTCCACACCACGCCCAGCCAGGCGGCGATGAAACAAAGCATCATCTTGCCGCGAGCCTTCCACTCGAAGCTCAACAACCCTTTCCAGAAAACCAGCCTCGGGTCGGCGACCGACTTCGAGGTTAACGTCGTCGCGACACCCACTCGAGGTCCCGATGCCTTGTCTTGTAAGAGGGGTTCTTGCATCATTCCTCCGCGTCCGAGTCGTCAAGAAACAATCTCCATGGATAAGCCAAACTCGCTGACACGGCCATTGAACGCATCGCGTTCATCGCTCCCTCGCCCTGATCGAGGCCAGACGATTCCGGCTCTGATTCCCAAAAGACCTGCCGTTTTATGACAGCGCCGTCTCGACGTGCTCGGAGCACGAGGCCTTGAAAATCCCGGATGGAGGGAGAGTCAAAATTGGCTCGTCCGAGACCGTGAAGCTGGCAAACCGCGATGCCCGCGTTGCCTCCCGCCTTCATCAAGCGGTTCCACGCCTCGTCGTCCCACCATAGCGGGGTCAAATACGATCGTTGAGGCGGGAAGGATCCGTCCCCGAGTTCAGGCCCGGCCGAGGAGCCGGAAATGCTCGAACCCGAGGCGGCGTTCGAGTCGGCTTGGCCAATTCCAGAGATCAGAGGTCCGCCCTCGACCAGGCCTGCCCAATTCCGAGTCTTGTCCGAAGGACAGATCAGCGTGTCCGTGCTCGATAAATAGCGGGAGGACGTCAAATGTCCGAGGTCTGGGGAGCGTTTCTCGTGATCATCTAAATACATGTCCACCGCCAGGCTGAGTTGGTGGAGATTGGCGATGCAGCGAGCTTGTCGCGCCGCTTTCTTCGCGGAAGTGAGAGCCGACATGACAAGTGTGGCGAGGACTGCAATGATCGCGATCACAGTGAGCAATTCGACCAGGGTAAACCCCTTTTGATCGCCAGGGACGGACCGAAGAGCCCCGGGAACCGCCCCGTCGGCGTTCCTCATCTGACGAACAGGCCATGCGTTGAGGTGTGTCATTCGATGGCGGGCGGGCCGGCCCAGACACGGCGGTGGAGAGCAGCGCGGCACCCCCTGATCCAGGCGATCGCACCTCGTCGAGCCGATGTCCTGAGCCACTGGATCGAGCCATGCCTTTCCTGGGATCCTTTGTCCTTGAGTCACTCCAACTTCACAGGGCATCGCCGCCGTTTCTTTGGATACGAGGCCGAATGGGAGCACGCCCCACTCGGCCGGCCGTTATCCAAGTTTTGCTCACTCGAGCAAAAGTGCTCATGAAAGGAGGCGTCCGCAAGCTTAGGGTGATCGAGTTTGCAAGTAGCGCACTCCATAGTCATGAAGGGGAATCCACAGCCCCGCGCCGAGGTTTCCGTGGGCCCTCGAGAGATCATGGTAGAGACATCCGGGCAGGTCGGCGCTTCCGGTCAATTGCAGCCGAGCCGGCTGGCTGGCATCGAAGAACGTGAAGGTCTCGCCTTGGGCAACGAGCAGATCCTCAAACACCAGGAACGAATGGGCAGGTGTGGGCAGCGGGAACTCGTTCATGAGCGCAAACGAACCCGTTGCCCCAAGGGAGTAGGCCTCAAGCGCGGGTTTTGTGGTTTTGCCATCCCCGGGCCTTCCGATGAGGACGACGTCGCCTTTTACGTGAACGGGATGAGGCCACTGAGACGGCAACGGCTTGGAGGTGATGAGCCGGGCTTGTGTGCCATCATAACTCGACGCGTCCAGCCACTCGATGCCGTCGTTCATGTTTTTGGCGTCCCAATGATTGCCGGTCGTGTAGAGCACGCTGCCGTCGAAACCGACTCCGACGAGTTGGCCCGGGATATTGACAGGCTTGCGGATTTGAGGGGACGACGGATCCGTGTAATCGACGACGCTGAGGTAATATTTTTGAATCCAAACACCCCAGATCGGCTGGACGGTTTTGATCGTGCCGTCGGGTTGCTTCTCGAGCACGGGTTTGGGGGGTTGTTCTCCTGGCGGCAGGACCCCCTCCTCGAACGTGCTGGTCTGGTAGCTGAGATAAAAGAGGCTTCCGGAGATTTGGGGTTCGCTGAAATTCCAGCGGCCCGCGTTGTCCTGCGGGGCGAGATCGACTTTGGATAGAAACGCGGGTTTCTCCGGAGCGCTGACGTCAAATGCGATCAGGCTTCCCTGCGTTCCCCCTCCCCACCAAGGCAAAGCCAATCTCGCGGATCCGGCGGCTGTGGCGTCCTCGACTGCTAACCCGCGAAACCAAGGGCCCCAGTACCCCCCTCTGGAGGACCAAACCAATATGCCTGGCTTGGGCCAATACGAAGTGAGATCGCCATGGCCAGGTTCCACGGAAGACGTCGTGGCTTGTCCGACAACGACCAGTTGAGGCAACCGAGAGAGATCGACGATCGTGAGTTTGAGCACGCTCTCGTTCGTTGATACGGGCCGGCTCGTTTGCTCTCGTTCAAACCACTGCCACGTGACTTCGTAGGACCTTCCTTCCGCCAAATAGAATTTGTTGTCCCGAATAGTTCCGCCCAGGACCCGAAGCCCATCCGTCAGCGGCATGGAGCTCAAGAGATTGTCGACCCCGGATTTGGCGACGACGCGCAATGTGGAGCTCGACGCTCCTGTGTAGCTCTGGGTTTCGTCGATTTCCACGAGGTAATCCCCGGATCCCCAGACGCGGTTGACAGCCCAGGAAAGCGAAGTTTTTGATCGGACCGAAGGGTTGTCGCGGTCAGCCGCATCGATGGTCAGTAGTTCGCGGCCTGAAATCGATAGAATCCGGTTATTCGACACGGTGGCGCGCCTTGGTTGCATGGCGTGATCGATCACGCCGCGAGCCTTGAGCAATCGGTTTTTCAAATCCAAATCCAGGAGTTGCACCCTCGAAGCATAGCCATTGGTGGTGTAGCCCTGGTAGGGCACCAGGATGAGCCCGGCGTCGGGGAGGACAGTGAAGGCTTTTTCGTCCTGATTCGCCTCGCTCCAGGAATAATTGTCTCCCAATGGCACTTTGCTGGAAAGCTTGGGCGCTTTGGTGTCCGAGACATCAAAGAGCGACACGGCGACTCGCCATCCGTTTGTGTTGTCGATTCCAATCGCGACCAATTGGTCGCCGAGCGGCTGGATGTAAGTGGACCAACCCGGAATCTCGAGTTCACCGGAGATGGTCGGTTTCGAGGGATTGGACAAATCGACGATCCAAAGCGGGTCGATCCGCAAAAATGTGACGATGTAGACGCGGTCGCGGTCGAATCGAGTCGCGAACAGGCGCTCTCCGTGGCCCAACTCAATCTGGCCCAGCTTGAGTGGGAGGGACGGATTTTCGAGGGAAAACGTTTCCAGCACGGTAACGGTTTGACCTCTCTGCTGCACTTGCTCCCACCGCTCGGAGATGAGGCTGAGAATGGCTCCGTTCAGGTTGATCTTGAATTTGTCTTGAATGACGCCGCGCGGGGTGATGGTGCTCGCGAGCCTCATGGTTCCATCGGGGTTGGAAATGTCGATGCAGCGCACCGCCGAGGGGGCGTTCCATAACTGGTTTCGCAGCGCGACGAATAAGAAGGTGTCGGTGGCGGTGATCACGTTGCCGTAGCCAGGAAACCAGAGTGTGTCGCGCGCTTTCGGGGCCGCGGGATTGGACAGATCGAAAGAACTCACCACCGCTCCCCATTCCCAAGCGCCTTCCTTGCCGTTTGCGACGGGTCGATATTGCTGAGATGCCACGTACAGCGCGGAGCCCACGAGCCTGCTTTCCTGGATGGAGCCGGGCAAGCTCATTGAGGACAGAACAGCGGGTTGGGACGCCGTGCTCACAAGCACCACCTGGCTAGTTTCAGTTTCCCCCCAGCCGCACCCCTTGCGGGCGAGGAGCACGGCCGTGCCATCCTCCAGGACGTACATTTGCTCGCCCACGGCGGGCATTTCTAATTCACCTCGAACGACGGGCTTTTCCAGATTAGAGATATCGATGACCTGAAGCCCGCGGTACTGATTGAAGAAGTAGAGGGTTCCATTCTGAATTTTCCAAATGTCTGACTCCACCACGCTTCTGTCCGCTGCCCCGGCCGCGGATTTATCGGCGGGGCCGGCCGCGGTTGAGTTGATGGAGGTTTCCACATCCGACCTCGTGACGAGAGTCGATGACATGGGGCCATTGAACTGGTTCGTGCCGTTGTAAAATGACGCCGGAAGTGGATCGCTGGAATCCGCACGAAGACGGAGGAGTTCGATGGAGGCGCTCTTCGCGAGGCGAAACGTCACGGCGCCGCCCTTGCCCTCTGTACGGGTCACGACGCGAGGCTGCCACGCGCCGGCCCCGAGCCGATCCCGTGATTCCAGCGTCACTTTCATCACACCAGCGGGCACTTCCCCGTCCACCACGACATGATCTTTCTCGATGCGGATAGCCGTGATGACAGGTTGTGCCGGGTTAGGCACGATGCCGCCTGTCACTTCGATCATCCTTTCTTGCGACACTCCAGCGAGCCCGCTGTCATCGAGTGCTTTGGCTGTGATTATGTGACGCCCGGGGGGCGCGTTTTCCCACAAAGCTGCGTGGCGGATAGGCTGTCCCTTGTCCGGCTCCCGCACGAAAACGAGCGTGGATTCGGCGATTTTTCCCATGCCACTGTGGAATTCCAGGGATGCCGCGTACCCATCCGGATCGACGGCCACGGCCTCCAGTTCGATGGGGTCACCCACGCGGTAAACCGCGCCGTCCCGAGGACTGACGAGGTCGACCATGGGCAGGGTCCCCGAGGACGCGGGCAGCGAGCTCCCACTCAGGAGCAGCCCGGCGACGAGGCAGAGTTTGCAGATGGAATCAGGTGACTTCTTGAGCCAGGGTATCGTTTTCATAAAAGACATAAGTGATCATCCAAGAGAATACGTTCTGACGGCGCCGGAGCCTCTTCCGAGGGACGTTCCAGCAAATCGATAAAAATATCTTCCAGGTTCATGGTGAACACGTTGACACGAGTGCCACGGATGCCGCGCGCCTGGTTCAGTTGATCTTCACTCGTCAGTTCGACAAGGGCGGTGAACACGGGCCCTTCCGTGCGCATGCGCGTGGACCCAGGGATCGTGAATCCCAAAGGCACGGAGTCGCCATCGAACACCACTTGCACCCGCTTCGTGGTCTGCAGCCACTGGTCAAGACGCAGCGATCTCAGGATGCGACCTCTATCCATCATTGCCACGTGCTCGGCGATACGTTCCAGATCGCCAATGTAATGCGTGCTGAAAAGGATAGTGCAGCCATCCTGCTGGCTTAATGCATCCACCAGACTCGCGAGCAATTCCCGCCTGGCAATGGGATCCAGTCCCGCGGCGGGCTCATCCAAGAACAAAACTTCGGGCCTTGTTGCCAGCGCGAGCAGGATCGATGCCTGCCTTTGTTCGCCGCCGGAAAGGTGCGCTATGGGTCGCTTCACCGGAAGTTCCCAGCGCCTGGCCAGCGCGCGAGCCAAGTCTTCATCCCAGCGCGCGTAAAACGAGGCGCTGGACTTGCAGAGCTCGGCCAAGGTCATCCAGCCCGGCAATTGCTGGCATTGGGAAACATACGCGACCTTCTGCCTGAGTTCGTGGGAGGTTTTCAACAGACTCATGCCGAGCACCGTGGCTTCCCCCTGATCCGGACGCAGGAGTCCCATGAGGAGCCTGAGAGTTGTGGTCTTGCCAGCTCCATTGCGTCCTATGAGACCATAGACGGAACCCCGCGGCACCGCGAGATCGAGGCCGCTCACAGCCACAACGCCTCCTCTAAAAGCCTTCGTCAGATTCCGGGCCTCTATGATGGTTCGCGTGCTCATGCGCCGTTTCCCTTCCCGAACACCCGAAGTTTCATCGGAAGCATCGGTTCATGCCTCTCTCCGAGAAGCGACGTGAGTTCGTCATCCACGATCTCCATGACTCGCTTGGGGGTGGCTCCCATTTGAGCCGCTTCCACGGCGAGCTGCCGGGCGATTCGATGAAGCGCCCTGTCACGGTCCTCGGCTGAAATGCCCGAGGCGTGCGCCATCACGAAGGCGCCTTTTCCTTGGCGCAGTTCGACGACCCCCTCGTGGACCAATTCGTTGAACGCCTTGACGATGGTTGTCGGGTTCACGGTCAGCGATTGGGCGAGTTCGCGGATCGAGGGGAGCTGGGCGCCCTCTCGGATGGCGCCGGAGGCGACGTAATACTTGATTTGATCCATGATTTGCCGGTAGACGGGGATGCCGGAGTGCGGATCGATTTGGATATGGAGAGTAGCCGCCATTCGTTCACTTAACGACTGTATGATAACACCAGTACAGTAGTTGTCAATACTTTCTCTGTTTTTTGTGGAAGCGGTTGACTCTTAAAACGGCAGATGAACCCCGTGGAGATTTGGAAGAGCCTGGATGAGAAAGGTTCAGACCTCAGTAAACCGACCCCTGGAGGGGAAAAAGGCGAGCAAGTCCAAATCCCTTGGAATAGTGGTGAAGGCATTGTAGATGGCAGGTAGGCTGAGAGGGGATCTGTCGGAATGAGGGCAGGTCAAAGGACCTATG
>SYMW01000255.1 GCA_005805305.1 Verrucomicrobiales bacterium | reverse complement strand
CAAAAACCGTCGAATTTCAGATTAATTATGTACACATTTGGGACAATCGAACTAAGCATAGCGGCGGATAAAACTTAAAGACCCCCTATTTTGGGCCCGGACTTCTTCCCCACGCTCAGACGTTGTGGATTGACGAACTCACCGTTGGGACGCGGCGGTTGGAGCCGAATTAGCGGTTTCCATTTTGAACTTCGCAGCCTAATCTCGCTCCCATGTCCTTGAGTGCGCTCGACTGGGGTATTGTCATTCTTTATCTCGCTGGCTGCATGGCGGCGGGGTTGTGGATGCGCCGTTTTGTTCGGGGAGTGGAGGATTTTGCGGTGGCCGGCCGGGAGATGGACGTCAACCTCGGCATCGCGTCGCTGGCCGCCACCGAGCTGGGGTTGGTCACCATCATGTACACGGCCCAACTCGGTTTCGAGAAAGGCTTCGCCGGGGCCACGATCGGGTTGATCATGGCGAGCGCGATGTATTTTGTGGGGCGAACAGGATTCGTGATCGAACCTTTGCGCCGCGCGGGCGTCATGACGATTCCCGAGCTGTTCGAGAAACGATTCGGTGTGCGGGTTCGCTGGCTTGCCGGCTTGTTTGTCGTGCTCGGCGGATTGCTCAACATGGGGATATTTCTGCGGCTTGGAGGGGAGTTTTTGGTCTTCGCCACCGGCATGGATCCACGTTACCTCGAGTGGGTCATGACCCTGCTTCTTGGACTTGTTCTTCTCTATACCGTCATGGGCGGCATGCTCTCCGTTCTCGTCACGGATTACCTCCAGTTCATCGTGATGGGCCTCGGCATCGTGCTGACTTCAGTGCTCGTCATTTGGGATATTGGCTGGACACAGATCGTCGAAGGCTTGAGCGCCGCTTGGCAGTCGAGCGAGAGTGGCACTGCGCCGCCGGGGCTTAAAATGGCCGACCACCCGTTTAACCCGGTCCACACGACGTATGGCTATGTGGTGTGGCAGATTGTCTTTCAAATTGCTGTGGTCACCACGTGGCAAACTCAAATCTCGCGCGTGCTGGCGGCCCGGGATTCCTCGGTGGCTCGGAGCATGTACCGGCGCACCGCGTTTTATTTCGTGGGACGCTTTGGCCTGCCGGGCTTGTGGGGCGCCGCAGCGTTGGTTCACTTCACGCAACAAGGAGGTCTTCCGCCCGGTGTTGACAGCTTGAAGGCTATGCCCGCCTATCTCCACACCTTGCTGCCGATGGGAGTGGTGGGCCTGGTGGTGGCCGGGATGCTGGCGGCGGAGATGTCAACGGATAGCGGCTATCTGCTCACCTGGGCCACGGTGATCTATAACGATCTGATTGCTCCGATGGTCAAACGGCCCTTGAGCCCGGGCGCCCGGCTTATGATCACACGGGGGTTGGTGCTTGGGATCGGTGTCTTCCTGCTCTTCTACGGACTGTGGTATCAACTTCCTGGCAATGCCTGGGATTATCTGGCGGTGACGGGCAATATTTATCTCGCGAGCGTCTTCACGCTCCTGGTGGCGGGGCTTTATTGGCCGCGCGCCACCGCCACAGGGGCTTATGCCGCCCTCATTCTAGGGGCGATTGGTCCGCTCACATTCCTCATTGTCAACGCGGCCGTCGAAAAATCCCGGCAAATCGCCCCGGAGATCGCCGGGGCCGCCTCCTTCGGACTCGCCTTCGCCGGCATGTTCGTCGGTTCTCTGCTCAGTTCGCCACAACACCAAAACTCCAAATCCACGACACTCAGGCCATGAACAACGCTTTCTTGCTGCTTTGGACCGTGCTGATCATCGCTTCGGTTTTCTGGTATGGATTTCTCGTGTTCTACGTTGGGATCAAAGCTGGCAAGGAAATTGGGCAATTGGTCCGGAGCTTGGAGAACCGGCCTCGCCAGGAGCCGCCATCCAATGGTTGATGGGGGCCGCATGGAGTTTCATAACTTCCGGTTGACGCATGCAGTCCGAGTCCTCCACGCCGGGTGATTTGCGGAGAACTGGGAAACCATTCGCCACGACTCAGTGGAGCCTGGTGATGGCCGTAGGCGCGAGTTCTTCTGCTGAACGCGTCGTGGCGCTGGAGTCTTTGTGTTCTCGTTATTGGCCACCGCTCTATTCTTTTGCGAGGCACCAAGGATGGAGCGCTCACGATGCCGAGGATTTGATCCAAGATTTCATAGCGTTCCTGCTCAGCCGTCCTGTGCTCGAGTGCGCCGATCCTTCGCGCGGGAGATTTCGAAGCTTTTTACTGGCCTCCTTGAAAAACTTCATGGCAAACGCCAGGGCAAAGGCGCACGCCCAAAAACGGGGAGGTGGCATGACTCGCGTGTCCATCGACTTCAGTTCGGCCGAATGTGGTCTTGGCGAGGAGTTGCGGGATCGTTCTTCGGAGGGTGTGTTTGAACGCCGTTGGGCCATCACAGTGCTCCAAAAGTCCCTGGAGACGGTGCGATCCGAGTATTCAGATCCGTCCCGGCGCGCGTTGTTCGAAGCTTTACAACCCTGCTTGGCGGGCGATCGGACTGAACTTTCTTACGGTCAAATCGGGGACGAATTGGGCATGACGGAAGGGGCCGTGAAGGTTGCCGTTCATCGGCTGCGCCGTCGTTACCGCGAAGCCCTGCGTGCGGAGGTCGCCTCGACACTGGCTCGCGAGGAAGATTTGGAAGACGAGTTGCGCACGCTGACTCGTCTTGTCAGCGCCGGCAGTTAGGGTCCGCGCAAAAATAGCTTCTTGTTTTGCTGGCGGCCCAATGAGTCGCTGGCTAGGCGCGAATGACGAGCATATCCTTAGATCTGTGAGGAATGAGCAACAACGACAGCGATTCATTGGGCCCCAGCCCGGCGGGGCGGGGCGCGGCTTGGCCATCTGCGTCGTTGCTCGTCGGTTACAGCCCCATGAAGGGGACCCGCCTTCGCCAAGGCTTCGGCGGGCTGGTGCGCCCCTGTCCCCCGAAGCCTTGGCGGAGGAGGGCTCCTCGCGCCTAGCATCTAGCCAAGCCGCGCTCCCGCCAAAACCGGAAGTTATTTTTGCACGGACCCTGAGTGAATCGGATCTGTAACCTTTGGGAAAAATCCCTTTATGGAAAGATGAAAGTAACATGGCCGTCCGGGATCGCGGGAGATCCAGGCGCCCATTCATCAAACCATGAACTCCAGCCAGAAACATTGCCAATGCGGCGCTGAGTTGGCGCCTGAATATCTAGGCCAACTATGCCCCGCTTGTTTGTTCAACGCGGCTCAGCAAAGTTCCGCGCCACCTTCCGAAGCTGATCTTGCCTCGACGGACACACGGAAGGACGAGGCTCCGTGCGCGGATCGTCTCGTGCCGGAGATGGGGGCTCGCATCAGGTATTTTGGAGATT
>SYMW01000024.1 GCA_005805305.1 Verrucomicrobiales bacterium | reverse complement strand
GGTCACCGAAGTCAACGAGGACCAGCGCCGGATCATGGAATTATTGAAAAAGGCCAAGTAGCCACAGGCTTGAAATCAAAATCGTAACGAAAACCCGCTGTGGCAGCGGGTTTTCTTGCTTTTGACGGGGGGTAAAGTGCGTTTAGAATGGGGTCGGGCTGGGCGCCGTGGGAAACAAGAACGAAGGGCGCTTCGTAGAGCGCTTGGGACAGCTCGACGCCGCCGACGTCGAGAGGAAGAAGATCTCGGTGGAGCCAATTCGCGAAACTGGATCGCAGCAGCTCGCAATGCGCCACGACCTGTGGCTGCCGCCAGGGAGCCATCGCTGCCAAACTCATTGTTTAGGGCGGAGGCGCCGGCGTTTGTGCCGGCTTCAGGCTCTGATGGATTCGCCATCTGGAGCCACTCGATTGGGGGTGAAGCGGAACCTTCAGGTCATTCCAGACGTTTCACTCGTATGTTCTTGTAGCGAATGACACTTTTCGGATCGTGCGCTTGAAAAGCAAATGTGCCCTCGGCGATTTTGCGCGTGAAATCTTTGCCGGCCTCCTTCCCCGCGGGCTCGGTGTATTCCATGACCGTCTTGCCGTCCACTTTCACCGTGACGCGGTTGCCTTGAACAATAATGTGCTGGGTCCACCACTTGTAATCCTTCGCCGCGGATTCCTTCACGTTCACCACGTCGTAGAGGCTTCCCGTCTTCTTCCAATCGCCGTGCGTGTTGTTTACTTGGGTCTCAAACCCGTGCTTTGGCCATCCCGTTTCCTGGTATTGAGTGTGGAAATAGATACCGCCGTTTGAGTTGGCCTCCGTCATGACATCGACTTTGAGCTCGAAGTTTTTGAACGGTTTTGGATCGCCCACGTAATATAGATGGCAGCGTTCGCCTTTGGCGACGAAGGCGCCGTCCACGATTTTGTAGGAATTTGTGTTTTCATTCGCCAGCTTCCAGCCTGTGAATGTTTTTCCATCGAAAAGGCTGACGAAGCCTGGTTCAGAATCCGCCGCGGCCAGCGGTCCCGCGAGGATGAGTGTGGAGCCAATGATTAGTGCGAGTCTGTGTTTCATGGGGGCAATGTAGGCGCTCCTGGCTCGTTCGCCAAGCGCGGAGATGACGGATTCCCAACAGCGTCGTTCGATGTGCTAGGGCCGAATTCAATCCTCGGCCTTGACGGCGATCAGGGCCGCGCAGTGCGCCGCGGTGGGCAAAACCTGCAGGGGGCGCATCCCTGATTTGCTCAACATGGCGGAATATTCGGCCACGCTGTATGCGCGGCCTTCCGTGACGGTGAACAATGCCACCGAATACAACGCGATGGGCAACGGGCCATCCAAGGCGTCGTCGAGAAACACATCATGGATCACCAATCGGGCGCCCGGGCGCATCGCCTCGCGGCAGCGGGCCAAAAGGGTGAGGCACTCCCTCTCATCCCAATCATGGAGCACGTTTGAAAGAAGCAAAACATCCGCGTCCCTCGGCAGATCGCCTGCGAACATGTCTCCAGCACGCAGCTCCAAACGATCCGCGACGCCGCTTTCGATGCGAAACTCCTCGGCGACGCGCAACACTTCCGGACGATCCAAAACAATTGCCCGGAGAAGAGGATTGCGCCGAAGCAACGCGATGCTGTAAATGCCAGTGCCCCCCGCCACGTCCACCAACACCGCGGCTTGGGAGAGAGGCAGAACGCCTGCGAGCACGGGCGCGACGTTCTTGGCCCGGCCCGCGAGGGCGAGCGTGAAAGCGCGGGCTCCGGTGGGATCTTCCATCGCTGATTTCACCCCTTCACGATAGATGAACCCCACGCCTGATTCGTCGGGTTGAGAACCTTTGGGCTTGTTCGTGCGAAGTCTCTCGATCATCTCGATGACCCCCGGGGATTGGGCGGCCAATGAAAAGTAATCGCCCACGTAATAGGGGCTTTCTGTCAAAAGGTGGCACCGCGCCAGCTTCGTGAGCTGCAAAGAGCCCTCCGCCGTCGCGTCCAGGAGCCCCAATGCGCGCAACGCCGTCGTGAGAACATGCATGGGGCGCTCCGCCAGTCCCAATTGGCGGCGCAAATCGTGCCACGAGAGAGGCGACTTATCGAGCAACGCGAAGAGACGCCAATGAGCCACGGCCGCCACGAGCACTTCCGTTGAAATGTTGCCTCTAAACAACTCGAACAACGGGGCGGGGTCCAGCTCGGGCGGTTCGGCTGGCGCCACCAGTTCGGAGCGCCCGCGTCCGTCCTTGGGAGGGAGCTCCGCGTTCATGGCGCCTCTCCCGAGAACAAAAAGTGGAGATCTTCGAGTGTCAAACTTCCGGCGAATTTCTCCTCTCCAAGCACTTCCTCCGCCAGCGCTTTCTTCGTGCGTTGCATTTGACGGATCTTATCCTCAATGGTCCCTTTGGCCAGCAACCGGTACGCGATGACCTTGTTTTTCTGCCCGATCCGGTGAGTCCGGTCGATGGCTTGGTTCTCGACCGCAGGGTTCCACCAGGGATCGAACAACACCACGTAGGATGCCTCCGTAAGATTCAATCCGAATCCGCCCGCTTTCAGGGAGAGCAAAAAGACCGCTCCTCCTTCGGCGGATTGGAAGTCCCTCACCAACTCACCCCGGTTCTCTGTGCGGCCGGTCAGCATGAAATGATTCCAATTCCGCTTGGACATCTCCGCCGCCACCAGCTGCAACAGCTTCACAAACTGGCTGAAAACGAGCACTTTGTTTCCCTCTTCCAGGATCGGCTCCAGGATGTCCATCAACGCGGTCAATTTAGAGCTGTCCGCTTTTTCGTTGTCCTCATCCTCCTTCACGAGGGCCGGGTGGCAGCATATTTGTCGGAGGCGCAGCAACGATGCGAGAAAGTGGAACCGAAATTGATCGAGGTCGTTGGTCGTCTTCACGTTCAGCAGCAACTGCTGGGCATATTTGAATTCGGCCCTGTACAACACGCTCTGTTCTCCCTCAAGTTCACAGTAGATATCTTCCTCGATCCGGTCGGGAAGATCCTTTGCGACCTGGCTTTTAGTCCGTCGAATCAAGAATGGCCGCGTCCGCGCGGACAATCGTTTTCTGGACCACGGATCATCCCCGGAGCCGAACATTTTTAAAAAATATTGCTGGTTTCCGAGCACTCCCGGCATCGCGAAAGCCATGAGGCTCCAGAGGTCGAGCAATCGGTTTTCAATGGGGGTCCCCGTCAGCACGAGCCGGTGCGCGGCCTTGAGGGAACGGGCGATCACCGCCGTTTGGGACTGCGGATTCTTGATGAACTGCCCCTCGTCCAAGATCACCGCAAGCCAGTCCACGCTGGGAGCGACGATGGCCAGCGCGCGCAGTTGGGCGTAGTTGATCACCACGACCGCCGCTGCCACGGCGACCTCTCCAAACTCCTCCGATTCGCCTCCCCGAAACAATGAAACTTTGAGTCCGGGACAAAACCTGGCGGCTTCGTTCTCCCAGTTATGGGCCACCGATTTCGGGCAAACCACCAACACGGGTCTTTTTTCGTTTGGGTCTGTTTCCCGGAGCCAGGCGAGCCAGGTGAGGGTCTGCAGGGTTTTGCCCAGACCCATGTCATCCGCCAAGATGCCTCCAAACCGGTTCGTGCTGAGATAAGCCAGAAAATGAAACCCTTCCAATTGATAAGGGCGAAGCTCGGCTTTGATCGACTCCGGCATCGGGGGCGCCACTCGCGTTTGGAGCTCTTTTTTTCGCTCCTTGATCTGCTCAATGGCTGTCGTTGGAAGCAGTGAAGCCGATGAAGGGTCGGCCAGTTGCAGCGTGTGCAGCCGTTGGGGTGTGGAGGAAAGATCGCGAGGGCTGAGCCCCAGCTTCGCGATTTGCTCGTCCTCGTCCTCGGACAAATTGAACCGCATCCTTTTCCACCCTTTCTTGGGCAGGTTCACGAATTTTCCCCGCGCATCCAACAGCAGCTTGATCTCCTCCGGCGCGAGCTCCGTGTCGCTGACATCGACGGTCACTTTAAGATCGAACCAGTCGATGTCCACTGGCGAGCAATCCAGCTTTACAGAAGCTTGCAATGGGGCCTCCGCAAGCCCCTGGAGCTCTGCGGGCAGCTTCACTTCGACCTCTCTTGGCAGCGCCGCCAGCCAGTCGGCGAATTGGTCAGGAAATTTCTTCGTGATCCGAACTCGAAATCTGCTTTGAAAGTAATCCCAGGACGGTTGCAAAGGGTCCAATATGGAGGGGAGCTGGGCTAATCGCGAACGATCAAAGCGGATCAAGCCCGCCGGTTTTGAAACCGCTTCACGTTGTTTCAGCACCGGCTCCCAGCCCCTGTCGCTGAATTGCTCCAGCAGCCCGCTATCAGGGCTGCCGGCTTTCACGTCCAAGAGGAGGACTCGCGTGTCCGTATACTTGTTGGGGCAGACGATCGAGCACGTGATGAGGACGCTCAGCTGTTCCTCACGGATTTTCTCCCGCAAGCTTCCCGGCAGCTCCGCCTGCGTTCTAGAGAGCAGGTTCAGCCCAGGGGTGGTTTCGAGCGCTTCCTTCGGGATTTTATTTTCCAGGTGGGGCCTGAGGATTCCGGCGCAGGGATCCGGGCCCTCCAGGATTGAGTCGGCCGTCAGATAAAGCGGCGGATATCCCGGCACCGCTCTGCATGGCTGGGGGAGCTTCGCGCCGTTGGCGAAGCCCAGCCGGAGGCTGTAAGATCCGTGCCCATCGCGGGGTTCCTCGACGTGCCACCTCAAACGCTGTTCCACAGGGCGCTCGAAAGGATCCCCATTTTCCCTAACGATGCGGCCGTTTAAACTGGGATTGCGCAATAGCTGGCCAAAGCAGCGCAGGTCCTCGCCATTCCCTAGATTAAGAGCCGGTTTCTCCTTGGTCTGCACGAGCCTCGATACCAAGTCCCACAAAGGGGCCGCTTCCGGAACAATCCGCAAACGATCTGAAGAATAGGTGCTCAGGAGTCGGCTCAAAGCCGGCTTCGAAGGTTTTGAAAACTCGATCTCCGCAGCCATCCGGCACTCGAACACAGCCGAGTCTTCTGTGACTCGCAGCCGGATATCAAGCAGTGGAATCAACTCCGGCGGCGGCGGCGCTACCTCGGTCGCCAACAGATTCTGCCATCGCTTGATCTCCCGAGCATGATGCCATTCGTGAATCTCGGCCTCGATTTCCGAGGCGTCCGCCAGCTCCTCCATATGGCGCGGGAGTTTGAATCCAGCCATTCTGATCGCTTGGGACAGACTCAGCCAGAAGTGGTAATCCGATTGGCTCCGCGGCATGTAAACTTGGATTCCGTCCCATGTGCTGAGGCCAGGTGGATACGGCAAACCCAGCGACGAACTCACTTCCCAGCTGCCAACGCCTCCGGACATGAGCACTCGTTCCTTGATCTGTCGCACCCCGCGAATACACTTGATTTCCTGCGGCCCCAAGGGCCTCCCGAGGATCCGCGTGAAACGGCTCTCGATAGACCTCGGGTCTAGTTGGCCAACCGCGCCCTTCCCTTCCAGCAGAGCTTCCATTTCGGGCGAGCCCAGAGCGAAAGCCACTGCCGCCGCATGAGCGCACAAAACTCGCCCGCACGTGCACTGAGTGATCCACTGGCGGTCCACGCGAAGGATCATGGCTTCTTCCAGGCGATCGCCGAAAAAAACCTTGCCGGTGTACTCGTTGCCCGGGTCCAGGCATTGGATGCTCTCGACTGCTCCCTTGAGGAAGAGTTCGGACCCCGTGGTCCTCGCCTTCGGCGGGAATGGCAGCGAGGAGTAAACCGACTTCAGAGCTTGATTCGTTTTGATCTTTTTCAACGGCGGTCCTCAGTGGAAAGCACTTGCCCGCACTGAATCCCGTTACTGAGGCAGTAGGCGGCGTTCAGCACGTATTTGTCAGCCCAAGTCTTCAATCCAGATCTTTCTTCAGGTCGCAGTGCGCGCACGATCTTTGCCGGCGAACCCAGTACTAAGGAGCCATCTGGCACTTTGGTTCCGGGAGTCACCAGCGCATTGGCCCCAATCAAACACTGGTTTCCAATGACCGATCCGTCCAGCACCGTGGCCCCCATCCCAATGAGGCTCTCGTCCCCAATCACGCAGGCATGCACGATCGCCCCATGACCGATGGTCACGTGGTTTCCAACAATGCAGGGAAGTTCCTCCGCCAAATGGAGCACCGCGTTGTCTTGCACGTTCGAACAGCGACCCACTTGGATGTAGTTGATGTCTCCACGAAGAACGGCGTTGTACCAAATACTGGACCCGTCCCCCAAACGCACATCTCCGACGACGACCGCCCCCCGGGCGATATAAACGCCCAGGCCGAGCGTCGGTTTGCGACGCAGAAAAATATCAAGCTTTGCCACCAAATCTGCCATGCCGTTTCCGCCGAGGCAAGCTTGGCCGCTCACCCGCGCCAGTGATACTAGACCGCAACACTTGAAGTTCGCAAAAGGAAACTAGAAACTTGAATTGGGCAACAAACTCCCCACTTCCTCTCACCACGCCCCTCCCTCCCAACTCGCGAGTCTCAACAGTAAGTCCCCCTTGTCGTGGAGACAGGTTTGAAGGAAGGGCTGCCCGGCAGCACAGGCTTACCGAATATCGCATCGTCACGGCTAAAAGGGCCGCGGGATGCCTCGATCCCGCGGCCCTCAAACAACCTGTTTCGGAAAACCCAGCGGCATTACGCGTCTGCCTCTACCATCCGAAACGTGAGTGCCGGTGAAAGTGGTGGTGGTGGTGATGGGCTGAGGGCTGATGTCTGTAAACCAGGACCGGAGCGGCTCGATAAATAACGGGGGGATGTTCGACGTAAACGACTCGAGGAGCTGGAGCGTAGACGACGGGAGCAGAGTGCACCCAAACAGTGGGGGGCGGAGCGATCACCGTCACAGGTGCTGGCTGCCAAACTACCGGAGCGGGGGCGATGACGGTCACGACGGGCGGAGGGCAGTAGGCTGGCGCGTGGGCTGGTTCTATCGCCCTGGCCAGGACGGAGGCGGCAACGATACCCGTTAAGACCTTCCCAGCGACGGCCCATTCCCGATCTCCCGCTCTGAGATGGGCGATGCTGCCGTGGAGCACTGCAGCCGTTGTGATGAGGACAATCGTTGTTTTCATCTGAGGAGCCTTCATTTTTGCTTCTTCGGTGGGTTTGACCTTGCGCCTGGATTTTTATTCAAGGAGACGCTACCCTCCACGTGAGCGAGCCGAGAACTTCCCAGGCTCGCGACAGGCGTCTGATTCAACATATGAACCCAGGTCAGCACGGCGGGGAAAGTTCGCCAAAGCAACACCGTCCAAAGCGGAGAATTCCGCGTTCGTTCAAGGAATTAACGCCTACCAACGCCTTCAATCCGCGGACGTTCTTCCGTGAAATGGTTTGGAAAGCTTTTGTGACACGCCGGGTCGGCGCCCACAAGTCTCCCCAATACCCGGAGCTGAGCGGAACCCAACTGGCCTTGACCTGGATTGGACATGCCTCGTTTCTTGTGCAGTTCCCTGGCCTGAACGCGTTGATTGATCCCAACTTCGCAAATTGGTTGTTCATGCTCAAACGCCTCAAGCGGGCGGGCCTTAAACTCAAGGATCTGCCGCCAATCGATTTGGTGCTGCTGACGCATGCGCACTTCGATCACTTTCACCGTCCCAGCTTGAGAAAACTTCCCTCCCCAAAGATCGCGATCGTTCCTTGGGGTGTGGGAGACCTGGCTCGAGGATTAGGTTTTGAGCGCATCATCGAGTTGGAGTGGTGGGAAAGCTTTGCTCACGGAGATTGGAAAGTAACTCTGACCCCCTGCAAACACTGGGGGGCGCGCGTTTTGAGGGATCATCATCGCGGCTATGGCGGTTACCTCTTGGAGTACTGTGGCCGCCGCATTTTCCACGCCGGAGACAGCGCCTATTTCGACGGTTTCAAACAAATCGGAGAGCGCGCTTCACCCGAGATAGCCTTGCTCCCGATAGGGGCCTATTTTCCCGATTCTTTCCGGAATGTGCATATGGGTCCGGATGAAGCCATACAAGTATTCCGGGACATCAAGGCTCAGTATATGGTTCCGATGCACTATGGCAGCTTCAAACTTTCCTTTGAGTCCATGGATGAACCGCCAAGATGGTTGATGGAACTGGCGATGCGGGCGGGTCTCGAACACCGCGTCCGCATTCTGGAGGAAGGCGTTCCGGCGCTCTTCTAAACACGACATCAACCCCTATCCTTTGAGGCTCAGGTGCCCCAGCGCCATCAGACCGTAGAACGTGTACTCGATGTCAAGCAGATCTTCCTGCCAGTGTGCGTGGAACGAGCCCTCGTTCGTCCATAGCGAATCTATGAAATCCAAGCATTGTTCCTGGATGAACCCGAGGGGAGTTTCCAGCCCCCTGAGGGCGTGGAGCGCGGTCGCGGTGCTGAGTAAATCTGGCAGTGGCACTTCCGGCGACGCGACAAACCCTCCTTGGGGATGGGCTCTGGCCAGCAGCCAGGCGTCGGTTCCCGCGGCTATCGGCATGTTCAAATGCCTTAACAAAGTCACGGCCGCCGCCGTGGCATTCGTGGAACCGGACTGCATTCGCCTCTCATTCGCCCATGCCCCATCGCCTGTCTCGAGGATTTTCAACGCCGCCACCATCCTCATGGCATCAGGCATGGCGAGACCCAGATCCTGGTAGGCGGCCAGAGCGAGGAAGCCTCCATAAGCCGTGCCGTAGTGCGCTCTCGGAAGAGCATTGTAACCGCCGTCCGAGCTCCTGAACTTTTCGATTGCCGCGGCCAGCCCACGCCGACGCGCCACGGGCATGCCGTGGGCCGCCCACTCGATTTCGCTCGGAGTCGTGTCGCGCGGGGTCAGAACCGAAGCCCAGCAGCGAGCGAGCCCGCACAAATGGACCAAGTCGAGCCCGTCGCCGTCCCCAAAGTCTTCCAGGAACCGCAGCATTTTCTCGAGCGCCATCGGCATCTCGAGCGCGGCGAGGCAGGCGGAACCGAAAACGGTGTAATACAAGTCGCTGTTGCCGCTTCGATCCTTGAATCCGCCATCGGCATTTTGTTGGGATGCCGTGAACGTCCGGACACAATCCGTCGAGTCCGCGAGCATTCGCGGCGCCAGCCGCGCCACTTGCAACATTTCCAATCGAACACTCATGGCCTTGTTTCCATGCCGCCATTGGACACGAAAAGAGCCCGGCTTCCAAAGGATTTTGATCGTCTTAAGGTCGTTGGCTTTGGATCTTGTGGAACCAGCACGGGTTCTGTTCAATTCGCGTCTGCAATGTCGACTCGTGGTCAGCACACATCCGGGCCCTCTCGAAGGTCACCGACCGGGGCTCAGTTGAGAACCCCCGTTTCTTACAAAATCTGCGATCACGTCACAGAAGGAGTTCTTTATTTCTCGATTCTGTTCGCGCCTTGGGCGTTCGGCACCACCAAAGCGCCCGCGACATGGATTCTCGACATCGCCGGGTTGGTTTTGGGAGCATTGCTGGTTGGAAAATGGGTGTTGAGATGGCGGCTAGGATACTCGCCCTCCAGATGGCTGGATTCCCAAGGCGGTGGCCGCGCCGCGGTGGCGCAAAAAGTCACATGGTTCATGGCGTTCCTGACTCTGACCCTGCTCCTTTATTGCGTTCTGGCCGCGTTGAACGCTCGGGCGTCGATAGATCTTGTCACGGGGCGATTCGTTTATAATCCGCACGCGATTCTGTGGCTGCCTCACAGCTACGATTACCCGGCGACTTGGCGGAGCACGGTGCATTATTTGTCGATGGCCTGCTTTCTTTGGGCCGCCCGGGATTGGCTTTTGGGGAGAACTAGCCGCGAACGCCGGTTTGTTCTCGCCGACCCCGTCGGAACTGTTTCACCGAGCGTGAGGGAGAGCTTGAAGGCCAGCAGCGAGGGCGATTCGCGTGTGCCGGGCGAGTTGCCCGACCGCTTGCGCCGCATTCTTTGGGTGATTTGCATCAACGCGTCGGTGCTGGCTTTGGAGGCCATCCTTCAACGGCTCAGTGGCACTGGGAAGCTTTTGTGGCTGGTCCAACCCTACTGGAATACGACCGAAGACAGCCAGTTTGGACCCTACGCTTACCGGAGCAATGCCGCCCAGTATTTGAATTTGGCATGGCCTTTATGCCTGGGCTTTTGGTCGCTGCTGCGGCGCGAGAATCGCCTGCGCGTGGGGCTCCGGTCGCGCGTGGGAGGCAGTGCTCACGTCGTCCTGCTCCCATGCGCCGTTTTGACAATGGCCGCTCCCATCATCTCGACAAGCCGCGGAGGGGCCTTGATCGCCGGGGTCGGTATTGTTTCCGCCATCGCGGTTCTTTTGGCCGCCAATGTGCGCTCCGCACGATGGGTTCGTGCAGGCATCATGATTTGGTTCCTGGCGGTGCTTTCCCTTTCGGGCTACTTGGGGTGGCAACGCCTCAACCTGCGGCTTCACGAGATGGTCCAGGACGATTCCATGAGTGGCCGGGTTGAGATTTATGAGAATTCCAGGCGCATGCTCCAAGATCACAAAGTGCTCGGGATCGGACCCGGGGCGTTCGCCACCGTGTATAAGTTTTATCGAAAACCTGGCCAGGTGTGGCAGGCGTGGGTTCATGATGACTGGCTTGAGTTTGCCATCACGTTCGGTGTCGTGGGTTTTTGCTTCATCGTCCTCGGCCTGGTCGGCATCGCCACTCGATGGCTTGCCAGCGACGGCATTCATGTGCCATGGGACTTTATGGCGCTGCTCTACCTCAGCCTCCTGGGCTGCCTCTTCCACGCAAAATTCGATTTCCCATTCCAAGTCCACTCGATCATTCATCTGTTTACCCTGAATGCAGCCATTTTGTTTTGCATTCGCCGGCACGGCGCTCCTTGACAGTTTGTTTCAGGCAGCATGCACCCGCCTCGTAACTGGTTTCTCACGCACCCCAGGTCATGTCTTCTGGTGACGTTGATTGTTTTTTTCGCCTGTCTCGAATCGCTCGGTCGAATCCGCATCGACACCCAGACCAAAGTCCTGTTGGAGGGCGACCAGCGGAATCTCGCCAGCTATGAGAAGGCAATGCAAATCCTTGCCAGCGAGTCCGTGCTCGTCGTCTCGATGGGCCATTCAAATCTTTTTTCAGTCGCCGGGATTCAAGCGGTGCGCCGTGTGAGCGATGCTTTCTCCTCCCTGCCGGATGTGGCCGATGTGAAGAGTTTGACGCATTCCGTCAAGCCGGTCCGCCGAGGATTCTCGTTCAAAATGGAGCCCCTGGTCTCGGATGAGTCGGACGCCGGCCTGGCCGCTTTGCGGGAGTTCTCGCTGACTCATCCCTTGATGAAGAATGTCCTGGTTTCGGCGGACGGCACCCACACTCTCTTGACCGTCACGTTTCGAGAGGCGTTTTCTGTTCCCGGCCAGCAACGGCGTTTGCGGGAGGACATCGAGAAGATCTTGCAGCCGTTCCAGGCAGAGGGCTTGCGGTTCACGGTTCTTTCACTGCCCTTGATCGAAGATGAATTGCGTGGCGCTTTCAAGAGAGACGTTCAATGGATGCTCCCCTTGCTCGCGCTGCTCGTGGGATCCATTCTCTGGCTCGCCTTGCGCTCCTGGAGAGTTCTTGTGGCGATGCTGCTGAATCTCGGGTTCGTGTCGGTGTTCATTTTCGCTGGCTGGATGGTCCTGGGATTCCAGTTGAATGTGTTTTCGGTGATCCTGTTTCCTCTTCTGGCGGCCATCCACTTGACTTTGTTGCTCCACGTCTACCTCGGCACTCAACGGGCCTGGCGCTCCGGACTCAAGGGGCCTGACGCGGTCGCGACTATGACCCTGGAAGTCCGTAAGCCCTGCACTTACTCCACCATCACTGCTCTGTTCGCCTCCCTCTCTTTGGCTTTCAGCGAGGTCCAGCAGGTGCGCGATTTTGGATGGATGGGGGTCGCCGGTCTGGCGGTCATCCACGGGCTCACATTCGGGCCGGGCATCAGCTTCCTGAGGCTTTGCTTGGACTGGATCATGAACGCGGCTGCCGGCCGGCCGGCGGAAGCTTCACGCCGGCCCATGCTGGCGGAGTGGTGGCTGGCATTGATCCAACGCCGCCGGCCTCTAGTCCTCTTCTTGAGCGTTGGTTGCATGGGTCTTGGCGCTCTACTCGCAGGGCGAGTGCGCACGGATCTGCGCGCGGTGGAGTTCCTCGCCAACCGCAGTCCGACTCGGCTGGCCGTCGAGCAGCTTGACCGCGTGTTTGGAGGCATTAATGTCGTGCAGGTGGAATTCGACTCCGGCCGCGCCGGAGGCGTCAACGACCCTGCCTTTCTCGCCTACCTCGAGCGGGTTCAAAAGACGGCCGCATCGAGTCCGGATTTTTCGGGCGCCTACGCTTACCCCCAAGTATTGGCGATGATGAATGAGATCTGGGAGGGTGGAAAACCAGGCTCTTTTCGAGTTCCGGAAAACAGCGTCTTCAGAGCCCTGTTCGTGGCGGCTCTGGACGCGGGCCGTTACCCGTTTTTGAGAGCGCTGTCGGATAAGGATGGGCGGGTCGCTTACCTGGTCCTTCGCTCTCGGGACATGCCGGTCAGCCGCTACCTCAAGGCCGTCGACAGCGTGCTGCAAACAGCGAAGAAGGGCAAACCTCGAGGCGTTCGAGTCTCGGCGCAAGAGGGCATTCATACCATTCTCGAGTCGGATAGAAAGATCGTGGAAGGTCAGCTTAGAAGTGTTGGATCCACCTTCGCGATGATTTTCGCGGCTTTGGCGGGGATGTGGCGATCGGTCACGATCCCTTTCTTATCCCTGTCGGCCAACGCGATTCCTCTGGCAGTGGTGGTGGCCCTGGCCGCGCTTTTCGATATCCCGTTGAACTCCATCACGATTTTGGTGTGCGCGGTTTCCTTGGGAATTGCGGCTGACGATTCGGTTCATCTCCTGACCGCGTGGCGCGAGCGCCGGCGAGCGGGGTTGAGTCCGGGCGAGGCTCTTCGAGCGACGGTCCTCGTTGTGTCGCGCCCGATTGTTTTCACGAGCTGCATCCTCGTGTCGGTGCTCCTCTTGTTCTCCATGTCCTCGTTTCCACCCGTCCGTCACTTCGGTTTGCTGTCCTCAGCGGGCCTTGCGAGCGCCGTCCTCGCGGTTCTTTCCTACTTGCCAGCCATGTTGTCTGAACCGGCGCCTGACCGCCACCGCGCCCGCGACTACCATGCGTGATAGGGAAGAAGGTCCCATTCCTCCACCAGGTCGTCCGGAATCTCCTTCAGAAACATGGATCTGTCCATGGGGATGGCGCCCACGCCCCGTTGGATGCGGCAAAGCGGATAAGTCAGATAGAGTTCCCTTTTGGCGCGTGTGACCGCGACGTAAAAAAGCCGCCGCTCCTCCTCCAAGGCCTGTCGGGATTGCATAGATCTTCTTGATGGAAAAAGTTCATCCCCTAACATGATGACAAAGACCGCCTCGAACTCCAGCCCTTTGGCTTGATGCACTGTGGAAAGCCGGACTCGCGCCTGGTTCTGCGCCTCGTCGGTATCCGTCTCGGCTTCCACGTTCGTGAGCAATGACACTTGGGTGAGGAAATCAATCAGGCCATCAAACGACTCCGCGAAATCCGCGAGCCCTTCTATGTCTTCGCGCCGTTTCTCAAAGTTTTCGTAGGTGGCCACGAGATGGTCCTGATACAGGTCGCGGAGCAATGTGCGGAGCAATTCCGATGGTCTGATGCGCTCCGCTGGCCCTTTGATTTGGGATAAAGTCGAGGCGGTCTTGGCCCAATCCGCTGCGGCTTTCTTTGGCACCGCCGACGATGAAAGTGCCATCGCCCGGGCAAGACTGGGTCCAGGAGACGAAGCTAGGCTGCCGTCGTCAGTAGAGGATGGTTTTTCCAAATGCGAGCGGGCCTGAAACCAGAGCTTTTCGGCGCCCTTCACCGCGATGCCGGGCATGATCATGACCAGCCGCTTGAAGGCCACTTCATCGAAAGGGTTGGAGATCCATCTTAAGTAGGCCGTGATGTCCTTGATGTGAGTTTGTTCAAAAAAACGAATGCCGCTGGTGATGCTGAAGAGGATTCCCGCGCTCTGCAGCGCCAGTTGAAGGTCTAGAGCATGGAAATGCGCCCGGTAAAGAACCGCGATTTGATCCATTGGAATGCCGCTGGCGGCCAATTCGCGAATCCTCGAGACGACGAACGCACCTTGTTGTTGTGCCTCTTGACACGGGACAATCGCAGGCTTGGGACCCGGCGGCGATACCGCCGATAAATTCTTCGAGAATTGATCTTTATTGTGCTCAATGACCGCGTTCGCGATGCTCAAAATCTGGGGCGTGCTTCTGTAGTTGGTTTCGATTCTGAACACTCGGGTCTTCGGATGCCGCCGCGGGAAGTCGAGAATGTTTTTGAAATTGGCGCCGCGCCAGGAATAGATGCTCTGGGCGTCGTCGCCCACAACCATCAGATTGTGATGTCGGGCGGCAAGGATATCGATGATCTCTCCCTGGATCTTGTTGGTATCCTGATACTCATCCACCAGGATGAATTGGTAGCGCCTCTGCTGCGCCTCCCTGACCGCGTCGTTGCCGATGAGAAGCGCTCGCCACTGGACGAGCAAATCATCGAAATCCATGAATTGCCCCTGGATCTTCTTGAGTTGATAGGCTTGGAATACAGTGCCCAGCCAGGACGGATCCGGGCAAAGGTCCGCAAGCTCCGCATTGGCCGTCCATTGGGTGACCGTCAATCCCTGATTCAACGCCATCGAAAAATGCTCCGCGAGCTGTTCAGGCTTTGGGAGTTTCCGCAGCTTGGGTTCTCCACACTCATTCAGGCAGGTCTTGATGAGCCCCGTGGCGTCCTCCCGGTCGAGTATGCTGAAGTGTGGCTGATACCCCAAGGACTCGCCGTAAAGCCTCAGGACGCGAGCCCCGATTGAGTGGAAGGTGCCGCCTGAGATGGCGAGTTTCTCGGCCCCCACCAAGTCTCTCACCCGCCGCATCATCTCTTGGGCCGCCTTGTTGGTGAATGTCAGCAGGAGGATGCTCTCGGGCGGCACTCCCTGCTCTAGGAGAAAAGCGACCCGAAAAGTCAAAGTGCGCGTCTTGCCTGAACCGGCCCCGGCGATCACAAGCGCGGGCCCAGGCGGACTGGTCACGGCCTCGTGCTGCTGCTCGTTGAGCTCCGACGCATAGTCGAGCTTGAGATCCAAGGGAGGTCGGAATTTGTGAAGCTCATAATCCCGCGGCATTCGGCGATTACACGCCGAAGCGATTCGCGATTCAACTAGAAAGCCCCTGAGCGTTACTCCAGCTTTCAGAAAGGAACCCCGTTCCCGCGATCTCTCTCGCCTCTTGAGAGGCAACGCGTTGGGAGAGCGGTGTGAACGGCGGAGGTTGAGAAGAGTGGCGGCTTAGGCCGGGCAGGCGATTTGGCTGCTCAACCGCTCCTTGAGTCGCGCGATATTCGCCTCGATTCGCTTGACGTACCAATTGTCGATTTCCGCTTGGTTTTCACCCAGATAGCGATGAATGCCATTGAAGTCGCCATTGATTTTTCCCAAGACGTACTTTTCCCAAAACACTGGTGTTTTCTGCATGAGATCGAGCGCGCTGGAAAACATTCCGGTCGCCTTTGGATCCTTGGTTTGATGCCTGGCGGCTTCGGCGAATTCTTCGAAGAGGATCGGCAGCTTATCAATGTAATCATCAGCCGCCATCTGGCCGAGCAAATCCGCAGTCGCCAGCGCGTAGCCCATCGTGCGTTCCCATTCGGCCGCAAAGGGAATCGCGCTCAAGTCAGCGTTGACTCCGGTGCACCGGATCATGATTCCGATGCTCGTGATTTCGTTGTTTGGATAGCCTTTATCCTTTAGGAATTGCTTGGAGAACTCAACACTGCGGGCCACATGGACAAGGGTGTATTTGGCTCCGGTTCCTTTTGTGTCACCCTGGGCCTTCAAATAACCGGTATCATGCAGCAAAATAGCGAGCAGGACTAACTCGAACTGCTTGGCATCAGGCTTGTTGCTAGCCCGATGCCGATGCATTCCGTGCAGCAACCGGGCCAGGCAAAGCGTCACCTGAAGCGTGTGCTCGAAATCGTGGTAGAGGGCGTCGATCGGCTGGAAATTGCGATACCGGCCCTCGAAGCACTCGATGGCCCAACGGAACGCTTTCGGAATGAACTCGGTGTCCCCTTCGGGAAACATTTCCCGGTGGATTGCCTGTACAGCTTTTTGAACGGCTGCTGGGTCCTTGGTAAGCACCGGCGCATACATGAGTAGCTACAGTATTCACGAATGAGACCAATTTCCAACCTTTTCTTGACCCTTTGATGAACTGCGGCCTTGTTTCCTGACGATGACAATCAGCTTCCGGTTGACCCAATCGATCATGTGGACTCAGCAGATTGGAACGATCCAGCTTCGATTGTGGTTCCAGGAAAGCGCGCTGCGGCGGGCAGGAGCCGCAGGGGAGACTGGATGCCACCCAGCGATCACCTTGAAACGTCCGTTTCGAGCAGGAGTTCGCCGACCCTTCCTTAGGGGCTCCGTTCGGCTGGTCTTTACTCCGCGCTGAGGTCTGACATAGTGAACGGATATGAATTCGAGCGAGACTCAAGCGTGGCGCCAGTTCCAGGAAGGTTACAAGTTCTTCCCTTCCACAAAGTTAGCTATTGATCTCAGTGCCATTAGAATTACTGATGTCCACCGCGCCGCTTTGATGCCTCGCTTCGAGGCCGCCTTCCAGGCCATGTCGGCTTTGGAATCGGGTGCCGTCGCGAATCTGGACGAGAATCGCCGTGTCGGGCACTATTGGCTAAGGAATCCTGCCTTGGCTCCGGATGCCGTTACCCGCGCCGCGATTGTCGAGACTCTCCACGCTATCCATGCCTTCTCGGAAGACGTTCATTGCCACAGAATCCAAGGTGCCAACGGTCCATTTCGCAACTTCTTGCTCATAGGGATCGGAGGTTCCGCACTAGGACCGCAGTTAGTCGCACATGCTTTGGGTGATCCAGCTACCGATCGACTGAAGCCGCACTTCTTTGACAACACGGATCCCGATGGAATGGAACGTGTTCTTGGCTCCCTCCGAGCGGAGTTGGGACAAACTCTCGTCCTCGTGGTTTCCAAATCAGGCTCAACAAAAGAGACATCGAATGGGATGACGGAAGCCAGACGCGCTTTCGAGTCCGCAAAACTCAATTTTTCGGCACATGCCGTTGCCGTCACAGGTGTGGATAGCAAATTGGATCGTCTCGCAATCAAAGAGGGATGGATTCGACGCTTCGAGATGTGGGATTGGGTCGGTGGCAGAACGAGCGAGACCTCCGCAGTTGGTTTGTTACCTGCTGCACTGCAAGGATTTGATATAAATGCCATGCTCCAGGGAGCCGCCGCCATGGATGAATTGACAAGGCGTCCTCATGTTGAAGAAAATCCCGCCGCCCTTCTTGCCTTGGTTTGGCATGTCGCCGGTGGAGGACAGGGCCTCAAGGATATGGTGATCTTGCCGTATAAGGACCGTTTGGAATTGATGTCACGCTATTTGCAGCAGTTGGTCATGGAATCATTGGGCAAAGAATTCGATCTTTCGGGTCAGAAAGTGAACCAAGGCATCGCGGTGTATGGCAACAAAGGATCGACCGATCAGCATGCCTACATTCAGCAACTGCGAGATGGTTTGCACAATTTTTTCGTCACCTTCATAGAAGTGTTGAAGGATCGTTCCGGCCCCGATATTTGGGTCTCTGAAGGAACGACCTCTGGCGACTATCTTCAAGGATTTTTCCTAGGCACGCGGAGCGCCTTAAGGTCCAATGGGAGAGAATCGATCACCATTACGATCGATGAAGTTTCAGCCTTTTCAATCGGTGTTCTCATCGCACTGTTTGAGCGAGCAGTGGGTCTCTATGCACAACTCATCAATATCAATGCGTACCACCAACCCGGAGTTGAAGCCGGGAAGATAGCTGCGGAAGCAGTCATTTCGGCGCAGCACGACTTGTTTGCCTTTCTGAAAACACATGCCGGAACCCAGTTCACGATTGAAGAATTGGCAGAAAAGTTAGGCGGGATCACGCGGGCCGAAACTCTTTTCAAATTGTGCCAGCGCCTCCTGCGTAATCCGCATCGAGGCATCCGGTCGGATTGGGCTGAGAATCCTTTTATGTCGAAATACTGGTTTGAGTCATGACAGTTCAAGAAATCTGAGGTGGGATGGGATGTTTCTTTCTTCGTCACTCCATAAACAAAAACAACTACAACACGGGTGAATAATCGCACAAGCTCTGGGGTTTCACATTGGTGTTGGAAACACCCGGTTGATGTTACCCATTGTTTAATCCCGGTTCGCCCAACACATGGCAAAACCACCAGAATCCTAAGTCCGATGGTCTAAGTATTCACGGACTGACTCCTTGATGATCTGATGTTTGTTTATCCTAAGTCTTACGACGTGATCGTAGTGGGCGCCGGCCATGCCGGAATTGAAGCTGCATTGGCTGCGTCGAGAATGGGCTGTCGGACGCTGCTCCTCTCGATTAGCTGCGACAGCATCGGTCAAATGTCTTGTAATCCGGCCATCGGCGGCTTGGCCAAGGGACATCTTGCTCGCGAAATTGACGCACTTGGCGGAGAAATGGGGAAGGCAACCGATATGACCGGGCTTCAGTTCAGGATGCTCAACACGAAGCGGGGGCCTTCGGTTTGGGCACCCAGAGCTCAATGCGACAAGAAGGCTTATCAGTTTCGCATGAAGTGGGTTTGCGAAAGCCAGGAGAACCTGGACGTGAAGCAAGCCCAAGCCATGCGGATCGTTACCCGTGATGGCGTGGCTTGTGGCGTAGACACCAGTTTGGAGGTTCAGTACCGGGGGACGACTGTGGTTATCACGACAGGGACTTTCCTCCGTGGCTTGATGCACATTGGTTCAAACCAACAGGCTGGAGGACGGGCAGGGGAGGCCGCTTCCACAGGGTTGTCCTCTTCGTTGAGGGAACTCGGCCTTGAGTTGGGTCGTTTAAAGACAGGCACTCCCCCTCGACTGCTCCGCCGAAGTATAGACTTCTCGAAGACGGAGCCGCAACCTGGCGACGAGCCGGTTCCCTATTTCAGTTACTGGAAGAATGATTTGTTCCACGTGGAACATTCACAGATCAATCCAAAGGATACCGGACACTCGGAAGGAAAGTATCCGCCAGGTTCCATCCTCGACCGAATCAACGGTCAAATGTCGTGTCATGTGACTTACACGACCCAGGCTACAGCCGTGTTGATTCGCGAGAATCTGCATAAATCCCCGATGTATTCGGGGGTCATTGAAGGGGTCGGACCGCGATACTGCCCCTCAATCGAGGACAAGATCGTGAAGTTTGCGGATAAAGAACGACATCAGATTTTCCTGGAACCAGAAGGAATCGCAACAGACGAGATTTACGTCAACGGCTTCTCGACTTGCCTGCCCTACGAAGTTCAGGTGGATTTAGTACGAACCATCACGGGCTGTGAAGGGGCGGAGATCATGCGGCCCGCGTATGCGGTTGAGTATGATTTCGCTTGTCCAACGCAACTCTTCGCCTCGTTGGAATCCAAGGCATGTCGAAATCTTTTCTTAGCCGGTCAGATAAATGGAACTTCGGGATACGAAGAAGCGGCCGCGCAGGGATTGATGGCGGGAATCAACGCCGCTCGGCGCGTGCTCTCGAAACCGGAGGTCGTCCTTCGGCGCGACCAAGCCTACATCGGAGTCTTGATCGATGATCTCATCACAAAAGGAGCCGCGGAACCTTACCGGATGTTCACTTCAAGGGCGGAATACAGGTTGTTGCTCCGGCAGGACAACGCCGATATGCGGCTTTCGGAAATTGGGTATGACATAGGTCTATTGCCGGAACGGAGCTACCTGCTCTTCCTCGAGAAGAAAAAGGCGATACTGGAAGAGCTTCGCCGACTGGACACTACTTTTCACGGCAGCCACTCGCTCGCTCAACTCTTGCGCCGACCCGAAGCCAGTTACTTGGGCATGCCTGATGGTGATGCATCGCTCACGCCCGAAGTCACAACGCAAGTCGAAATCGCTGTCAAATACGCGGGATATATTCTGAGACAAGAAGTCGAGGTGGAGAGGTTCAGATCGATGGAGGAGAAACGCATCCCCAATTGGGTTAACTACGACGAAGTGCCAAGTTTGCGAAATGAGGCGCGTCAAAAACTCGCGAAGATTAGGCCCGGAACCGTGGGTCAAGCGTCGCGCATCTCTGGAATTTCGCCTGCCGACATCAGTTTGTTGTTGGTCACCATGAAACGAGGCCCCAAAGGCGCTCCACAACACCAAACGGCAAACTCTCTTTCCACAACCTCCTTGGAAGGTGAAATAAACTTTGAACCTGAAAAGGGGAGTTGATCCTCGTGGAGATTTGCAAAAGCCTGGATCTCTGGCAAGGCGCGACGAGGGAGCCTATCCGGACATGGATCTGTGACCGAGGAGCCACGCAGCCAGAGGTTCACTGTGGCACAACCCAATGGGCGGCACGTCTTTTTGATTCAAACTTCGTTGTTCGCTCCTCACAGACCCACGAAGGCTATGTTCGTCGTTCTCGCCTCGTCCGAATGAAAAATCCATTGCCGCAAATGTCCACCCAATTCGTGAACGCCACACTTGAGAGATTCCTATTCATCTATCGCCCGACCACTCCAGGGATTGCCTTCGCCGATTTCGGAGAGGCATTGATGAAATCTTCACCGAGGTAGGAGGCGATGGTGGCCGCAATCTGGCCTTGCGTGATGACGGTTGTTTGGACTCGCTCACCCAAGGATGCCGTGTCCGGACCCAGTAATCCCACCCAAATATAAGCGCTCTCAGGCATGGCTTGCCCGTGATTCTTCCAAGCGATAGGAGCCGAGCCACGCCCGTGGTCCGTGGTCAGTATGAACGTGGTTTGATTGCGATACTGCGGGAGGGATTGAACCAATTCCCAAAGTTCTCTGACGAATCGATCAAAGTTGAACGCTGCGCGAAGGTATAGATCATAGCGGCCGTCGTGAGCCCAATCATCAGTTTCGCCAAGCGCCACGTAAAAGGCGCGGGGATTCGTTTGAAGCACCATCTCCTTGGCCGCGAGCGCTGCGAAAGCGTCCAGGGAAACATCGGCCCAAATCGGCGTCATCCTCTCCAGAACCGCATGGGCTCCGGCATTCAAAATATGTTTCTTCGTCCCGGGAGGCATTTCGAATGCGCTCCAAACTGGAAAACCGGCCACACCCGAATTAAGGACCCATGGAATAATCCCCCAACTGACACTGGCTCCTACTTTCCCGGAAAAATCCTTCTTTGAATGAAGCCACTGGAAAACATTCACGTTTGGATTTGGTTTAGGATCATTGCTTTCGATTCTCGGATCCGCGATTCCCGTTAGAAACTCACTGTAGCCAGGGTAAGAGAAATTCCGTCCGTTCGTCACTTGGACGGTTGAGCCTTTGTTGCGGTTCCCCCAAATCTGACCTTCCATCGCCACTGTGCCCCAAAGAAACGGCAACAACGCGGCTCGTCGTTCCTCAGGCGTCTCCCGCCAAAAAGCTTGTCTCAACGCATTTGTATCCTTAACGCCACCTTCTTCCTTGGAAATAAGACGTGATTCCGCGCCTTGGAATACTTCCTGCCAGCGAAGACCATCCGTGGTGATTAGGAACACGTTCTTAGTCGTCAATGCGCCCGCCGCCACACGAATCGGCGAAGTCAACAGGGCTGCAACCGCTAGCAGGAGGAAGAATCTTTCACGAAGTTGCATATAAGGTGCAATAATGTATACAAGTAATATTACTTACTAATAGGAATTAATCCTTAAAACAGCAGTTGAACATCGTGCAGATTTGCAAAAGCCTGGCTGAGACAGGTTTGACGAAGAGCGAGGCATATCCTTTATGGATCTGGTGAGTGATTTCGGAAAACTTTATTGCCAGGATCTTGCGACGATTCTCCGTGGGTAACTGACGTTTTAAGGTTCAATCAGCCTTTCGGGTATCCAGATCCTGTGGGCCAGCGAGCGCGTCACCCAGGCAAACCAAAATCCGTCCTCGCTGCAGAAGCCAGTCGCCGTCACCAAGTGGTCCGGATTCGATATGAGGCGTTTGTAGCGATTCTCGAATGGCGGCGCAACTCGACTTATTAAAATGCGCCAAACTCCTGGCCCGCAGTCGTGACCCTCTTCCTCTCGGTGGTCGGGGAGTGATGAGGCCACGACGGATCGTGACTCGAGACAAGGAGTGATGGAGGAACCACTGGGGAAAACTACCTGACAAACAGGTGCCAAATTCTTCTACCCAACCAAATCAATCGACAACGATCAAACCCATTGAACAATCCATTGTAGTAATCGCTGGGTTACCGCGACTATGAAGATCCACGTGAGAGTCCCATGTTAAATGAAGTTTCGGATCCTGAATTCCCAAGGGGTTCGGAGGCGTTTTGCATTGCGATGGGAGGGGCCTTCCTTATGCTGGGTTTGATGCTCAAGCCAGAGGACCTGTTCGACTTAGCCCAAACCGACCACCACGTGTTGTTCCAGGATTGCGAACATGCCTGGGAACCGTTGAAATCCATTAAGGATTACATTCTGACATATCCCAATCCTTTAGGATTTCGCATCGCGCCAGCTCATGGGGAAGCATGGATCGGGGATCAGGTCTTGATTGGGGAGGGCACGATCGTGGAACCGGGAGCCATGATCAAAGGCCCTGCGATCATCGGGCGGCGTTGCCAAATCCGGCACAGCGCCTACATACGAGATAACGTCATCATCGGCGACGATTGCGTGGTGGGAAATTCCTGCGAATTGAAGAACAGCCTCCTGTTTAACCGGTGCCAAATTCCGCATTTCAACTACGTTGGCGATTCGATACTGGGGTTCAAGGCCCATCTGGGTGCCGGGGTCAAGATTTCGAATTTCAAATTGGTGCCAGGAAACGTCCGGATACATTGGAACGGCGAATGGGTGGACACGGGTCTCAGAAAGTTTGGAGCGCTTGTCGGAGATAACACGGATGTGGGGTGCAATACGGTGCTGAATCCAGGGTCTATCCTCGGCCGCCAATCGGTTGTCTATCCTAACATTAATTGGCGCGGGATCCTCCCAGCGGCGTCGGTCGCTAAGAACCGGGCAGCCATAGAAATCGTGGCTCGACAGAGCCCCAAAAGTGCCGCGTGACGCACTGGGCAGAGGAGGCATGATCAGCCCGATGGAATCCATTGCCGGTTTGCCCCCTCTGAACCTGGTGGACCAGGTTCGGGACATCTTCTCACCGTCGGGCTTGCTTTCCAGATCCCCTACTTTCGAGTATCGACCCCAGCAGCAGGAGATGGCGGTAGCCGTCGCTCGGTCTTTGGAAAGCAAAACACACCTTGTGGTCGAAGCAGGAACCGGTGTTGGAAAGAGCCTCGGCTACCTGATCCCATCCATTCTTTACGGGGCGGCGAACAAAAGAAAGGCCGTCATCAGCACGCACACCATCAATCTGCAGGAGCAGTTGGTGGAGCAGGATCTGCCGATGCTCCGCGCAATTCTCGGGGTTCCATTCGATTTCGCCATGTTGAAAGGTCGTCAAAATTACATCTGCTCCAGGAGGTTGAGGCGCGCCATGGCGCAAGCCGAAAGTTTGTTCACATCCCCCGAGCACGGGGAGCTCAAGCGTATCTTCGAATGGGCTCAGAACACTCAAAATGGAAGTTTGTCGGACTTCGAGGTTGAGCCCGATCCAAAAGTTTGGGCTCAAGTCTGTTCGGAACGAGGGCTGTGTTCTCCAAAACTGTGCGGCCATCAATCAGAGTTTTCCACGCAATACGGGGTTTGCCCATTCCAACGCGTCCGCGGCCGGATCATGGCTGCCGACGTTTTGGTTCTGAATCACACGCTGTTCTTTACTCTCTTGAGCGGAGTCGATGAAGACCCGGAGAGCGAAGGATTGCTCTTCAAGAACGATTTTGTCGTGTTCGACGAAGCGCACACGCTGGAAGCGACCGCTTCCCGTCATATAGGGATTGGTGTGTCTAGCGGTCAAGTGCGCTACAGCTTACAGCGTCTCTATAGTCCATCCACGAAAAAGGGCTTGCTGACGACGCTCATGAAACCCGCCTTGATTCAAATGGTCACAGCCGTGCTTGATGCCAGTGAGACTTTCTTCCAGCAAGTGGAAAGTGCCTGCGACCATATCGTCGCCTCGAGAGCTCCCCGGCCCGGCTCGGAAACCGCCGACAAACAGAACCCAATCCGCGCGTGGACCGAACTCCGGGTGCGAAATGCAGAAATCGTCCCCGATTCGCTCACGTTTCACATACAGAAATTAAGAGAGGCGCTGAGTCACTTGATCAAACTGACCGAGGATCGCGAAACGGCGGAGGAACTTCAGGATTGCAGCCGGCGGCTCGCCGAACTTCGCGAGGAAGTGGTGACATTCCTGGAGCAAAACGCTGAGGACCACGTTTATTGGGTGGAACGATCAGCCAAGCAACGCAAGACAATCTCGCTCAGTGCCGCACCGGTGGACATCGCTCCCTATCTGAGGCGGCGGCTTTTCCAAGGCAACACCTCCATCATTTTGACCAGCGCCACGCTATCGGTCACCGGAGTGGTTCAGCAGCCCGAAGCCGTGGCTTCGACGCCCGAGAATCAATCCACTCGCAAGAGAGGACCCTCACCAACCGCAGGACTCTCTTATTTTCTCTCGCGGGTGGGAGCCGACCACGTGCCTGCAAGACAATTGGGATCCCCATTCGATTATCGAACGCAAATGCGCTGTTTCGTTGCCGCGAAAATGCCAGATCCCCGCGAGGCCTCTTATCGGGAACAATTGATTCACTGGATCCAACACTTCCTGGAACTAAGTCACGGGAAGGCGTTCGTGCTGTTCACGAACATGAGGCTCCTGCTCCAGACGGCGGAAGACATGAAGCCGTTCTTCGAGAAGACCGGACTCCAATGCTTTGTTCAAGGCACAGGGATGCCTCGGAGCCGCATGCTGGAGTTGTTTAAACAGGATGTGGACTCAGTCCTGTTCGGGACCGACAGTTTTTGGCAGGGGGTTGATGTCCCAGGGGAAGCGCTCTCGAACGTGATTATTACGCGCTTGCCATTCGCCGTCCCCGATCATCCCTTGATAGAAGCCCGGCTGCAGCAGATCGAAGCTTCGGGGGGAAATCCGTTCAGCTCATTCTCACTTCCTGAAGCGATACTGAAATTCAGGCAAGGCGTAGGACGGCTGATCCGCTCCAAGTCAGACAAGGGAATCGTGGTGATTCTAGACAACCGCGTGTTGACAAAAGGATACGGCAAAGCCTTTCTGGACGCATTGCCCGGGTGTCCCGTCGAGATCGTGTGAAAGGCTTTGGCAGTCGACCGCGGCGGGGAGGAAGGCTAGCCACGGTTTGATCACTGTCCCAAGGGCCTCCTATAAACAACATGACGCGCACCATCATGGGGCTGTAACTGACCTGCCTGCGCCGTGGCGGCTACGGCAGGCAGGCGAGCAACGCGGCAGATGGCCTGGCATCGCCCCGCCGCGGAGGGCTGGGGCCTCATGACAGCATGACATTATTCCTTTGTGACTCATTCGTCACAGACCGGGAGGTATGCTCCTCATTCGTGGCTCGCCATAATCGCACTTTACCCCCCGTCAAAAGCAAGAAAACCCGCTGCCAGAGCGGGTTTTCTTTACGTTTTTGATTTCAAGCCTGTGGCTACTTGTCCTTTTTCAATAATTCCATGATCCGGCGCTGGTCCTG
>SYMW01000254.1 GCA_005805305.1 Verrucomicrobiales bacterium | reverse complement strand
TCCTGCAAGCGCGCCATTCGACAACCTGTCAGCGGTTGGCCTCGCCTCATCGAGCCCTCCTATGAAACCGGTGACTTTATATATGTCGTCAATCAAGTTCTGCAGACTACTTGATTTCTATTTCTTAACGGCATTGATGCTAGTCTTGGATCAAATCAAACCAGGCGACCGCAAGCTGCAGGCGGTGGCCATGGTTATTTTGGCTGGACTCCTCGTATTGCTCGCGGGCGTGTGGCAGGTGCAGGTCCTCAACGGGAAGAAGTATGCCGAAAGTCAGCGCAACCAGTCCTATCGCACCGTGAGGCTCTCCGCCATACGAGGCAAAATTCTGGATCGAAACGGCGCTCCGCTGGCCGAAAACAAGCCGAGCTACGGCTTGTATGTGTATCTCGAAAATCTTCGCCAACAGTTCAAGCAGGAATACTTGCAGGCGCGCCGAGCCATCTTGAAAGCCCAACTCGAAGCTGCCGAGAAGGAAAGCTGGGTGCAACAGCTCCTGGTGAAAGTGCGGCTTAGAAAGTCCAAATCGCCGGCACCCGGTCTCACGCGATTGCAGGCCGAAGCCTTGGGCAGAAAAGCGCGGTACCAAGTCGTCAGCAACCTCACTTTTCAAGTGAGCCAATTTCTGAGCCCTCCGCTGATTTTGTCCGAGCCCGCGTTCCGCAAGCACTACGCCGACGAACTGGCCCTGCCGATGCCTGTTCTGGACAAATTGTCACCCCGCCAGATCGCGAAATTCTCGGAACGTTCGACGGATTTTCCCGGCGTTGAACTAGAGTTCCAGCCGCTTCGATCGTATCCTCACGGCAATGTCGCCGCGCATGTATTAGGTTACTTGAGCCGCGACAAGAATTACAGGGATCCCGATGAGGACGCGAGTTACAACTATCACCTGCCTGATTTTCGGGGTCGCTCGGGTTTGGAGGCGGTGTTTGACACGGAGCTGCGGGGCAAGCCCGGCAGAAAATCGATGTTGGTGAACAACCTGGGCTACCGGGAGCACGAGACGGTGTGGGTGAATCCGCAAGCGGGAAGAAACGTCGTGCTGACCTTGGACCTGGCTCTTCAGAAGGCGGCCGAGGCCTCCATTCGTCTCGAGGGTGCGGAGGTTTGCGGCGCCGTCGTGGTGATGGATGTGAGGAATGGCGACGTGCTGGCGATGGTTTCATCTCCTAGTTACGACCCCAACCGGTTCATGGCGCCGATTTCGCAAAAGGACTGGGTCGAGCAATTCGACGATCCGAAGCTGACTCAGATGTTCAATCGGGCCACCTTTGGAAAATATCCACCGGGGTCGATCTTCAAGATCGTGACCGCCCTTGCCAGCATGGAAGCGGGTGTTTTGGAACCTACAAACACCCTGCACAATCCGGGCTATTATCAATTTCCTAATCGGCGCAGCAGGCCCATCAACGACACGGCGCCGGAAGGAATGTATGATTTCCTGAGGGCATTCAAGAGGTCCAGCAACACTTATTTCATCATACACGGCTTGCAGGCCCGTGCCGAGCGTTTGGTTGAAATGGGGCAGCGCTTTGGCCTTGGGCTAAAAACGGGCGTGCCGGTTTTTGCCGAGTCAGCAGGGGATTTTCCAACCGTCGACCAAACGAGGCAAGCCAGCTTCGAGCAGCATACGGCCTTGATGAGCATTGGGCAGGGGCCGATCAGCGTCACACCGCTCCAGATGGCGGTGATGACCTCCGCCGTGGCGAACAACGGAAAAGTGTTCAAGCCGCGGATGGTCTCGCGGATCGAAACCCAGACGGATGGAGAGCCGCATGTCGTGAAGGATTTCCCTTCGAGCCAATTGTTTGGCACCTTGGGTGTCCAAGAGAAGCATCTTCAGTGGGTGAGAGAGGCGATGCGCGCCGATGTGATGGACCGCGCCGAAGGCTCCGGGTTTCGAGCCGAGGTGCCGGGGATGGAAGTCTGCGGAAAGACAGGCACGGCGGAAGTGAAGTCGGGCGCCATCGTGCTGAAGAAGGTGACGTGGTTTGTTTCTTTCGCGCCTCTCAGCCAGCCTCGGTACGCGGTGGTGGTGATGGTGGACGAAGGGGGCTCGGGCGGAAAGACGTGCGCGCCCATCGCGAAGCGAATCTACGAGTCCATCCTGAAAATGGAGCGATCGCCAAAAGGGCCTTTCTCCGCGGCGGATCCGGTGCTGTCGGCGGCCACATTTGGACCATGAAACAAGCGCTCCCATTGAATCTCTCCGTTTGATGCAAGCAACGTTTTCCAGTCCGAAGCGGAGTTTGATCGAGTGGCCGCTGCTCCTTGCCGTGGCGGCGCTGATGCTCGTCGGCACGGCGTTCGTCTTTAGCGCCACGTCGAGCAACCCAGAAGTCGCCCAACTTCCCTGGTACCGCCAATACGTCGTCCGCCAAGTGGTGGCCTACGCGCTTGGAGCCGGGTTGGCGGCGTTTTTGTGCGTGATCGATTACCACATCGTGACGCGCTGGGCGGTGGTGTTCTACTGGTCCACCATCCTGCTGCTGGCGCTGACCCCCTTCGTAGGGGTGACGCGACTGGGGGCGAGGCGATGGATCGATTTCGGACCGTTCTCCATACAGCCATCGGAATTCGCAAAGCTCGCGTTGATCCTGCTCATGGCGAATTTCCTCAGCCGCCCAATCGACGAGTTGCGGCGGGCGAGGATTATCTTGAAAGGCGTAGGTCTCACGCTGCTGCCCTTCGTGCTGATATTAAAAGAACCCGATTTGGGATCGGCCTTGGTGTTGCTGCCGGTGAGCTGGGTTATGATGCTCGTCGCGGGAGTGCCCTCCAGATTTCTATATTGGATGGTTGGGGGCTTGATTCTGCTGGTGACCTTGATTCTCGTCGATATCCTTCTCGCTCCGCCCCGTTGGCAGATCAAGCTGGAGGAGTATCAGCGGCATCGGCTGCTCGTCTGGTTCAATCGGGATTTCGCCCCCAAAGACGCGACCCCCGAGGAAAAACTGCGCCTGCGCCAGGTCCAAAGGGAAAAAACTTACAACGTCGAACAAGCGCTGATTTCGGTCGGATCTGGAGGGATGACCGGAAAAGGATGGCGCCAAGGAGCCCAAAGTTCTTTAGGATATCTGCCTCGCCGGGTGTCGCACAACGATTTCATATTCTCCGTGCTCGCGGAGGAGAAGGGTTTCGTGGGCAGCTTTGCGGTCCTGTCCCTTTATGCGATCGTGTTTTTTGCTGGACTGAAAATCGCGGGACAAGCGCGCGATCGAATAGGGAAGCTCCTCGCCGTGGGCGTGGTGACGCTCCTGTTCGTCCATGTTTTCATCAATATCGGCATGAATATCAGGCTCATGCCCGTGACGGGGATACCACTGCCTCTATTGAGTTATGGCGGGACTTCGGTGCTCTGTTCCCTGCTCGCCTTGGGCCTTCTGCAGAATGTCTCTATTTACCGCAAGAGTTACTAAATTCGACCGTATTCCAAATAATCTATGAGTGATCGACATTATTCCCGACGCCGAGGAGGCGCGCAGCGATTCCGACCTTCCGGCGGCTTGGCGCCGCGCTCCGCGAAACCGGACCGCGAGGCCCTTGAGGCCCGCGCCGAAGCTATCGGAGACAAGGCCGAAACAGATTCAGTGTTCGATAAATCCCGGCATGAACGGGAGATCCTGAGAGCCGAGAACAGAGCCGCGGGATTGCCCGAGGATGCGGTGGATCGGGAGCGCGACGGCATCGAGATGGAGCAAGCCGTGGCCGAAGAAAAACCCGTGGGGAACATCCCAGTTCCGGCGCCGGCAGCCGAGCCGGCGAAACGATTCGAGCCCGTTAAGGTGCCGGATCCGAAGCCTCAAGGGCTGGTGGAGGCGATATACAACGCCGCCAACAAGATGATCGACAAGGTCAAGAAATTGATCAAGCCCGTTCAGCGCAGCCATAAGGAGTTGATCATTAACTCGGAATCGCTTGAGATCCGAGTGGCGGTTCTTGAGGACGGCCGTCTGGAGGATTTCGGCATCGAGCGGACGAGCGAGGAGCGGCTTGTGGGCAGCGTTTTTAAAGGCAAAATCAAAAATTTGGAGGACGGGCTCAAGGCCGCCTTTGTGGACATCGGGTTTGAAAAGAACGCGTTCCTTCATTACTGGGATATTGTGCCGAACAATTTCGACAGTGGTGTCGAGATAGTGGAGCGGGACACCAAAAGGCGGGAACGGCCAAGAGTCACCCAAAAAGACATTCCCCGGATCTATCCTCCGGGCAGCGACATTGTCGTCCAAGTGACCAAGGGTCCCATTGGCACCAAAGGCCCCCGGATCACCACCAATCTGGCGCTTCCAGGCCGTTATTTAGTGTTGCTGCCGAATTCGGACCAAAGCGGGATTTCTCGAAAGATCGAGAACCCCGACGAGCGGCATCGGCTCAAGAAGATTCTCCGCAGCCTGACGATTCCAGACGGCATGGGGGTGATCATCCGCACGGTGGGAGAGGGGCAGCAAGCCCGCTATTTCGTCCGCGACCTCGCGCTGCTCGTTGAGGAATGGAATTCCATTCAAGGCCGCATCAACTCGCAAGGCCCGGCCACCTGCGTCTTTCAAGAACCGGATCTCATCGAGCGCACGGTGCGAGATTTTCTGACGGAGGATGTGGAGCGCATTGTCGTGGACAACCTTCAGCAATTCGAGCGGATCCGCGCCATGATTGGCAAGATATCAAAGCGGTCCGTGGCCAAGGTCAAACATTATAATGAGTCGCAGGCCTTGTTTGATCGTTTCACGATCACCCGCCAGCTCGAGAACGCTTTTTCCCGCCAGGTGCATTTGAAGAGCGGTGGTTACATCGTGATCGACGAAACGGAAGCCTTGGTGGCCATCGACGTGAACACGGGCCGGCACAAGAGCAGCAAGGACCAGGAGAGCACGATTCTCAAAGTGAACCTGGAGGCGGCCGAAGAAATTTGCCGCCAACTCCGCCTCAGGAACATGGGTGGGCTCATCGTGCTCGACTTCATCGACATGAAATCACGCCGGGATCAACTGAGTGTCTACCAGCGCGTGCGCGATGGCATGCGCCGGGACCGGGCAAAAACGCACGTGCTGCCGATTTCACAACTCGGATTGATGGAGATGACCCGGCAGAGGCACACGGAGAGCGTCCGTTCCGCCGTTTATGACGACTGCCCGGATTGCAAAGGCCGCGGCAAAGTGAAGAGCTCTCTGACCATGAGCGTGGAGATTCAACGCAAGCTGGGCGAGATTCTAAAGCGGCGGCAGCGAGATGAGTCAGACTTCCAGCTTCGGATTGTTGTGAACCCCACGGTCCTGGAGCGGTTGCGAACGGAGGACGAACGATTGCTCATCGCGATGGAAAAGCAATACTTCGGCAAGCTTTCCTTTAGGGCGGATCCGTCCTTCCACGCGGAACAGTTCAAAATCGTGAACGTGACCACCAATGAAGAAATGGCGAGCGTGGGAGGCTGAGGTTCGGGGTTTGATGGCGCCGGCCTGACCACGAGAATTGAGCGTCACGGCCAGGAGAAACCGGGGCTCTCTCCTCTTTGCACAAGGAGACTAACCCGTCTTGGCTCTTGATGCCGACGCCAGGCCGGCCTTGACAAAATTCGCCGCTCGATTCGATCTCGAAAACGCCCTCGAATTCGGCTTGGTTGACGGGGTTTTAGAGTCAAGGCCCCAGTCTGCCTTTGAGCTCGATCTTGACTGGATTCATCGCTTCGGCTGCAGGCCGCGCCACCGGGGCTGTGGGGAGGGACGGCCGCTGGATCCAGTTGGGAAACCTCCGGGTCAATGTGCTGAAGCCCTCGCGCCCGAGCATGGAAAGCAGCGCCTTGTCGGTTTCTTCCCGCATCAACCGGAGGTTGCGCTCCTTTTCCGCGGCGTTCATTGAGGGGTCCGATTCGATCCTGTCCGTTTCTTCTTCGACCGCCTGCCGGATCTCAAAAAGCATCGGCGCGGCTTCCGCGTCGGCATCGATGGATTGCGCGAATTCCAGCAGTTCGCGGAATTCCGGGTCGCGAGCCCTTTGGTATTGCTCGAATCGATCCGCCCCAAGAGCCTTCGCGATTTGCGCTTCGTGCTCTTTGAGCGCTTGTTCGCGCGCGAGGGCGGAGACGGCGTCATCCGTCCGAGTCACCCCTTTTCGAGACACCGCGCCCGGGGATTCAATCGACGCTTTTTCGAAGGATTTCTTTAGCGCGTGCAAGCTCAGGAACTCTTTTTCGCTGGGCTCGAATTCGGACAATTCCTGGCGCAAGTTCGAGGCGGTTTCGGAGAACCAAAGATCGTATTGAGCTCTTTCTTTGTCTGTCAGCATCCCCGCCAACTCGGCCTCTTGTTCGGCCATGAGATACTTCCATTTCCTGGTTTCCTCTTCTGTCCAATCCTTGCTTCCGGTGGAGTCACGAAAGCGCTCCATGGCGATGCGGTGCTTCTCGCGCAAGGCGGCGACTTCTGCGGCCTTGGCTTCAGGGAGGAACTGGCGGAGTTCCGGCGCGCCGTTGTCGTGCCACTCGAGGCTGGCGCGCGAGCGTTCCATCGCGAGATCCGTTCCCAAGAGTTCCCGGATCAAATCCCTTTGCTCCTTGGCCATCTGGCGACGGAGCAAATTGATGGCGGCCTCGACCTTCTCCTCGTCGGGCCCGGGCTTCTTCCAGTAGCGCCTCACGCGCTGCTGGCTCAGGAGCGCTGCTTGCTCTCGAAACTTCTTTCCAAACATCTTGCCCACATCGGCGATCACGATGTCCTTGATCGTTTCCTCTGGGCAGTGAGCCTCTCGGAGGTTGTATATGAAGAGCCTGTAGTCGGCCGACTCGAGGGATCTCCAGTCCAACTGAATCGGAGAGGAAGCCTCCGAAACCGTGAGCGTGCGCGCGGCGACTTTGACGACGGTGTTGGTGCGAACGAGCCGTTCTGGCGGGGCTGGAGGCGGAACTGGACGAAGGAAATAGTATGCCGTGGTGATAAGAAGACCCACGTTCAAGCCGGCCGAAATCGCGAGCGTCGCGCGTGAATTCATAGGAACCCGAGCAACGCCACCACCTTATAGAACAGTTGACGACATTGCAACAGCTTGTGTGACGGCCTTCCGAGCCTGGTGCATCCGCGAGTTGTCGGTGATCGGGTCGGGTGCCGGGGATTGCGCCCCGGCACCCTCCCACACCACCGTACGTGCGGTTTTCCGCATACGGCGGTTGAACGATGCAGCCCTGTTTACATGGTGGCTGCTAGGTC
>SYMW01000253.1 GCA_005805305.1 Verrucomicrobiales bacterium | reverse complement strand
TGGAAACCTTCTGGCGCAACGGCCGGTGGTGCGACCTCTACCCTCACGCAAAACCTCCAGTTCACTCCAACAACTAACCAACAACTAAGCTCTCTACATCGGCCCTGGCTCTATCGTCGCAAAAATCTGAGATGCGCACCCACGGAGCGGCGCGCGACAAAAAACATTGCTGGCGATTTCGTTCGATGAATTAATGGCCCTTTCCATATGTCTACCATCGCCGTCCTGGGAACCCTTGACACCAAAGGGGAGGAGCACAAATTCGTGGCTTCACTGATCAAGGGCAGAGGCCATGCCACGCTCGTCATCGATGTGGGAATCCTGGAGCCCGCGCGCTTCGAACCGGACATTACTCGGGAAGAAGTCGCTTCTGCGGCTGGAGTCGCCCTGGCTGACATCGTAGCCCGTCGCGATCGCGGCGAGGCGGTCAAAGCGATGGCGGAGGGAGCTCCGATGATTGTCCAAGAGCTCCAGAGGCTGGGGAAGATCGATGGCATCATTTCGCTCGGAGGCGGAGGCGGCACCGCGATCGGGACCGCGGCAATGCAAGCTCTCCCGATTGGATTTCCAAAAGTCATGGTGTCCACCCTCGCCAGCGGCAACACGTTCCCCTATGTCGGTTGCAAGGACATCGTCATGTTCCCCAGCATCGTGGATGTCGCGGGTTTGAATCGCATCTCCCGGGAGATTCTGACGAGGGCGGCGGGCGCCGTGTGCGGCATGGTCGAAATCGGGTCCGCGCCCGAATCCACGGAAAACAAACCGTTGATCGTGGCCAGCATGTTTGGGAACACGACAGAATGCGTCCAAGCGGCCAGGGCGATTCTGGAGGCAGCCGGGTATGAGGTTCTAGTGTTCCATGCCACGGGCGTGGGAGGACGAACGATGGAATCGCTCGTGGAAACAGGGATGGTGGATGGGGTGCTGGACATCACAACGACGGAGTGGGCGGACGAATTGGTTGGCGGTGTGCTGTCGGCGGGTCCAACACGCCTCGAAGCCGCGGCACGGCACGGCGTCCCAGCCATCGTCACTCCAGGGTGTCTGGACATGGTCAACTTTCGCGGTCCCGAAGTGATTCCGGAAAAGTTCCAGGGCAGAACTTTTTACGCGCACAACCCCCAGGTGACGCTCATGCGCACCAATCCTGCCGAATGCTCCGATCTCGGCAAACTCATTGCATCGAAGCTCAATTTATCCACCGGACCAGTAACGCTCTTGCTGCCGCTCCGGGGAATCAGTGTCATCAGCGCCCCAGGCCAGCCTTTCCATAATCCCGAGGCCGATCAAGCCTTGTTTCAGGCCCTGAAATCATCGCTGCGGCCTGACATCGAAGTGAAAGAGTTCGACTGCGCGATCAACGACGCCCCGTTCGCCGAAGCGTGTGCGTCCGCGTTGCTCGCGAACATCGCTTCCAAAAAGAGCTGCAACCCGGAATAGAAAAAAAGATCGATCTTGTCCTGAACTGCCCTTCACGAACCGCCGGCCTCCCCCGCATTCCGCATCATCCTTAAAACGGCAGTTGAACATGGTGCAGATTTGCAAAAGCCTGGATGAGAAAGGTTTGACGAAGAGCGAGGCATATCCTTTATGAATCTAGTGAGTGATTTGGAAAGACTTTATCGCCAGGATCTTGCGAAGATTCGCCGTGGGCAACTGCCGTTTTAAGGATCATGGACTCGGTCTTCCGCGCCGCCTCTATCCGCTTGTTGAACGCGACCGCCTCCTCGTAACGCACGCCCGTCCCCCCGAAAATATCGAGTGCCGAACCGATCGTGAGGTCCACTCGATCGCCGCCAACTTCCGTCACGCGAGCCAGATCCGCCAACGAACGCGCGCCCCCGGCATACGTGCAGGGAAGCGGGGAGTCCTCCGCGAGCCTCCGAACCAGGACCTCGTCAATGCCCTGGCAAAGACCCTCGACATCAACCCCATGAACGAGAAATTCGTCACAGGCGCCGGCCAGGGATTCCAATGTTTGCCTGTTGATTTTTAGGTCGGTGAACGTTTGCCATCGATCCATCACGACGAAGTAATCGGTTCCCTTCCGGCGGCAGCTCAGGTCCAGCACGAGCCGGTGCTTGCCGACTTTGTCCACAAGTTCTTTCAACCTCGATGGATCAAGGCGGCCATCGCGAAAGATCCATGAGGTGACGATCACGTGGGATGCGCCGGCATCCAAGAACTCGCACGCGTTCGAGGGGTTGATGCCGCCGCCCACGTGCAATCCGCCGGGATAGGCGCGCAGCGCTGCCATCGCGGGTTCCACGTTGCCGCCTCCCAGCAGGATGACATGGCCGCCTCGCAGGCCGTCGTTTTTGTAGAGCCCCGCATAGTAGGTGCTAGGCCTCTCGGAAACAAAATTCGTGCGCAGCCCGCCGGCGGAATCTCCCAGAGTCCCACCGACAATCTGCTTCACCTTGCCTTCGTGAAGATCAATGCATGGCCTGAACACGGCGCCTACTTTGCCGGATGATCTTCGCTTTAGCGAATCGTTTTCAGGTAGAGCACCAGGGCCTCGATTTGAGAATCCGAAAGCACGCCTTCGTAGCTGGGCATGCCGGTGTCGGACTTGTCAAAACCCGCCACCACTTTTGCGGTCGGTTCCCGGATGGATTCCCGGAGATACGCTTCGTCGGCCTGGATCCGCAGACCCGAGGCCAGGGTGCGCTCGCTGCCAAACAAGCCTTTCCAGGAAGGGCCGACCTTTTCCAGCGCGACTCCGTCGGTGGAATGGCACGCCGCGCATCCCATCAATTCAGCCAGGCGTTTGCCTTCATCGACGGTAAGCGGCGTTGAACGAACCTCTGCCCGCATCAGGCGCGGGGCGAGACTCACCGTGATGTCGTCAAACCCCTCGGCTTGGGGATTGAAGCGCGGGAGTTCGCGAGGCGTGAAGTAAGCGTTCTGCTCGAACCGCCCCCCGGTCTGAGTCGCCAGAGTCCATCCCAGTCTCATCTGCATGACGGGCCGCATGTCGCGAAAGCCGATGAAGACGCTCTTCCGATCCTTCGACAAATAGGCGCTGGTGGGAAAGTGGGCTTCTTGCCCCTTCGAGCCGTCCAGCTTGAAATGGGGCGATCCGTAGCTCGGTGTGCGAGCGTAATTCCAACGTTCCGCCGAGTAGTTGTCAGGGTTGGTGGCCGCCGGCCCGTCCAGAGCCACGTCGAATCGAACCAGCATTCCCTCGTCCATCGCCACGATTTCCCGTGGCAGGGTGCTAGCCTTCCCTGTGTGGCGCAGGCGGGCGAGCCCGCTAATTTGATTCGCCGCGGTTCCCCAGATTTGAAAGCCGGCGATGTAAAGCCGGCCGTCGCTGGTTCCGACGGCCCCGTTGAGAGGGGCGAACTCAAGCTGGCGCGTCACGCTGACCACTGCGGCTTGAGCGACGCCCCCGCGTTCGTGAGTGCGGACGAGGAAAACTTCAGGGCGATAGTAGCCCAAATGGATCAGCGCGTCGTTGAGCGGCCCCATCTTCGCTCCCACCAGCCAAACCTGCCCAGCACCAGAGGGATTAATAGCGTGCGGTATCCAGGTGAGCGCATCTTCGATTGTCGAGGGATATCGTGCTTTCGGCAGAAGCAAGCTGAGAAATCCATAATAGCGGCCCCTCTGGATGATGTGCAGAGGGGTGGTGGGAATGTAATGGCCTTGCTGGTCGCTAGCGGTGATGAGCCCCGTGACTGGGTGAACCCCAATGAATGGCTGGCGCAGCCCGTAACCGGCTACTTGAATAGTGGCCCCGTCGGGGGAAACCCGGAGCACGCTTCCATTGTGCGTGCCAAGTGAAGTTCCCGTCTGCCCTCCCTTCGCGATGATGAACGAACCATCCGGCGCAAGCTTCATGCCGTTGGCGTATTCGCGGGTTTCGGCGGTTTGCGTGAAGGCGTTGGAGACGAGCTCGTGCGCATCCGCCTCGCCGTTGAGATCAATGTCTCGAAGACGCCAAATTCCGTTCCTGTCGAACACGAAAATCGTTTCGTCGCGAATTCCCAAGCTCAAAGGCTCGTGAAGTCCGGAAGCGAACCGCTTCCAACGCACCTCGTCAAGGGAATCGGACAACCCCGAGATTTGCCAGACGTCGCCGTCGAAGGTCACCACCGCGGCACGGCCGTCTTTGAAAAAAGCGATGTCGGCGAGGCGCACATGCCGTCCCCACGGATTCTGGAGGGGAAGCGTGATGGAATCCAACACATAGGAATCCGTGTCTTTGGCGAGCGAACCCCGCGTGACAACGATTTCAGGCCATCGGAGCGGAGAGCGAGGGGGTTGTTCGGAAGCGCCACTCGGAAGGGCCTCCCAGGCTGGAGGGAGATTGTCCAGGCTCATCACGACGCTGAATTCAATCGCTCCCGCGCGCGGCGCGATACGCACGGCGGCCCCTATCGGGGTGTCTTCGAGCAGAAGCTTCGAACCATTACCGGCCGGATTGTGATCCTGCAGACTCCACCTGAGCCGGGGCGTGCCATCGGAATTGGCCGGGCCTTTCCCGAGCACGACCCAAAGTGGGACAGTCACATCGCGGAGCCGGAAACGGCGTCGCATTTGAGGTTCACCGTTGCGCACACGGGCCTCCATCCATTCCCGAATGACCGAGCCCGCCACTTCGTACTCCAAGGACGCGCCGGACTGGGAGAGTTGGATGGACCTGAACCGTCCCAACCTCAGGGGGAGAGCGCCCCGGCCCACTTCGTTCGGGTCCGGTCCCGGCTCGCGCGGGTCGACCGATGTCACGCGATCGCCCAACTGCCATCCAGGATACAAGCCGTTGGCGAGCCACGGCGCTCCCCGCATCTTGGGCAGGCTGGCCTGGCCTTCAGGCACTTTGACTCCCGGCGCGTGGTAGGACCCCTGGGACATGGAAATAGGCGTCACACTCTCGCCCACCCAACATGCGGAAATTCTCAGCAGATCGATATCGAAACAAGCCCAGCAATCATTGCCCAGGTTGAGAATGAGGCCGCGCGGCGTGAGGTTCCGCCCCGGCCAGCCCTCACCCAGATCCCGCGCGTCCAAGACGGAAGAAAAGAAAGGGAACGAAGACTCCACAAACGGTGATCTCGGTGGGAGCGACTCCGCCGCGGGTCCAACCGTCCTCGACCAGTGGAACGTCATGAGGAGGAGCACGGCGAGGCATGGATTCATTGCCAATGATATAGACATTCCAAGATCTGACTTCAATTCTTCTGTCCAGCGGGCAATAGCCGGCGCGGCACAATAGCCGACGGTTCTTGGAAAGGAAACGTCTGTCGGGTAGGATTGGGAGGAATGCGTTGGGCGATCGCTATTTTGATTTTTCAGATTTGTCACGGACCTGCGCTGGCGTTTGAATTGAACCTGGCGCCGGAGATCGATGAAGCGCGGTTCGACTCGCTTCAGGCGGCCTCGCAGCCCTCCGGTGGCGTGGTCTTAAATGAAATCCTCTCATCCAACACCCGAGGTCTCGAGGATGAGGATGGGGACCGGCCTGACTGGGTCGAGTTGCATAACCTGGGAACCGGAATTGTGGATCTGCACGGAACAGGATTGAGCGATGAGCCAGCCCAGCCCTTTAAGTGGCGGTTTCCGCGAATCCTGATCAATCCCGGGGGGCACTTGCTTGTTTTTTGCTCCGGCAAGAATCGGACAAACACGGCTGGCGCGTTGCATGCCAATTTTTCCCTCAAAGCTAGCGGGGAACCGGTGTCGCTCACCTCTCCGCAGGGAACTCGAATGGATGCCAGGCAGGTTCCAGTCATGACGAGCGATGTCTCCTGGGGCCGACGGAAGGACCTCCCCAACGAGTGGATTTTCTTCGGAACTCCCACGCCCCGCGCGCGAAACGGAAACGACGGGTTCATGACGCTCTTGTCAGCGCCGACAACCACGGTGCCGAGCGGATTCTATAGGAACGGGTTCCAGGCCGAGCTTTTGACCCGCGAGCCCGGAGCTTCGATCCACTATACCCGGGACGGCTCCGAGCCTACTCCAGCTTCGCCTTCCTATGCTTCGCCCCTGGTGATGAAAGACCGCGGCGGGGAACTCAACTCGATCTCGATGATTCCAGGCACCGCGACGGTGAACCAGCACACCGATGGATGGTTGCCGCCGAGAGGCTTGGTCGCCAAGGCGACAGTGTTGCGCGCCCGCGTTTTCCGGGAAGCCTCCATGCCAGGCCCGTCGTTGACCCGAACCTACTTCGTGGGCACGAGATCGCCCGAACGTTTCAAGCTCCCCGTCCTTTCCCTCGTGACGGATACAAACGGCCTTTTTAATTACGAAACAGGCATCTACGTCCTCGGCAAAACGTTCGACGATTACGTCAAATCGCACCCTAGGGAACCGCTGACTGGCCACACCCCGGCGAACTATCAAGGACGCGGCTCGCGGTGGGAGCGGCCAGCCCATTTGGAATGGTTCGAACCCGATGGCTCCGCCCTATTCGCGAGCGAGGTGGAATTGCAAATCCAGGGCCAGTCGTCGAGATCGTTCCGGCAAAAGTCTCTCGGAGTTCGCGCGCTGGGAGCGGACTTCCCGAGCGGCGTTTTCGCGGGGATGCGAGCCCGCGGCACGGGGCAGCCGATTTCTGGATTTAAACACCTCCGATTGGCCAACTCGGGAAACGACTGGAGCCACACTCTGCTCAGGGACGGATTGTGTCATACCCTGGCCGCGGAGATGGGGATCGATGTGTTGGCCAACAGGCCGGCGGTGGTGTTCTTGGACGGCGAATTCTGGGGCATCCACAATGTGCGCGAGCAGCAAAACGCGGCGCATCTCGCCGCGCATTATGGGATGGACCGGCGGGACATCGTGATGTGCGAAGGCGCCGGCGCGTTGCTCGAGGGGCTTGCGGGTGACGAAAAGCCGTATCTGGCCCTGCGGGATTACGCCGCCACTCACGATCTGTCCCAGTCTGTCCACTATGACTACGTGCGCGAGCGCATGGACATCGATAACTTCCTCCGCTATTGCGCCGCCGAGATCTACTTCGCCAACGCGGACTGGCCGCACAACAACATCCGGTTCTGGCGGAAGCGAACGTCGAAGTTTGTCCCGGGCGCCCCACCCGGGCACGACGGCCGCTGGAGATGGCTGCTTTTCGACACCGACGTGAGCTACGCTCATCCATGGAGCGGGGGGGTCGGTGACAACACGCTCGCCGCCGCCACGAACCCGCGAGGTCGTCCGCCGCTCGATGCTCCTTGGTCCACCGTCTTGCTAAGAAAATTGCTCCAAAATCGATCCGTGAGGGACGCCTTCCTGGCCGTGCTCGCGGATTATCTAAACACCTCCTTCCGGGAAGAGCGCGCGACTCAAGTGTTGGAGGCGATGGCCTCAAGCCTTTCCTTCGCGATGCCCGAGCACATTCAGAGATGGCGAACGATGGGAGATTCCATGGCGGGTTGGACTAATCAGCTCAGGAGCCTGCGGCTGTTCGCCACCCAGCGGCCGATCCATCTCCGCCAGCATGCGGTGACGCAATTCAAACTCCAGGGCTACGGCTCACTGAGCGTCGACACGTCACCACCCGGAAGTGGAATGGTCCGTGTGAATTCGATCACCGTAGGCGCTGGAACTCGAGGCGTGGACCCGGAGCGCCCCTACCCTTGGCGGGGCGTTTACTTTCTTGGAGTGCCCCTGGCGCTGGAGGCGTTGCCTGAGAAAGGCTGGGTGTTTGCCGGATGGGAAGGCGCGGGGCCGCTTGGGGTTGAGAGCATTCAGAAATGGAATTTGAACGGACCGACGTCGGTTAAAGCCAGCTTTGTTCGGGCGCCGATGCGATTCGCGACCGTCGCGTTGCAATCCAAAGACTCGGTCCGCATCGAAGCACTGGGCCCCCCCGCCACGGGTTTTATCCTTGAGCACGCTGTCGATTTGGCGCATTGGATCAGAGTCACCAACTCGGTCTTCGACGCCCGAGGTTTCGCCGCCACCACAATCTCGATGGCTCCGTTGGGAAGCGCTTCCTTTTTCAGGCTGCTCGCGGAGTGAAATCTTGGTTGCCGCGCAAGCGTGCCCCTTGATCGATCGCGAACGCGAGTCCGACCGCCGCGGAGCTGAAATCCGCAATTATCAACTACGACTCCAGCAAGAAAACACCATGATCAAACAATGAGTGAAGGGATGTGGTAATTTTCTTTGACTCCTGGAAGTGCCAGGGTTAAGCATCGTGAAGCCCCTTCGGCAACGGCCTCTATCGAAAGCGGATAAATTGGCGAATCGCGGCCAGTTTGTCGTTCTTCGTGGTGGATGGATCGACGCGAGACCTTAAAGCGACACATCATGAAATCAACTATCAGACATAGCCTATGGTTCACTTGCCTCTTGTTGGCGCCAATGGCGGAGGCCCAACCCCAGGGTCCGTTCCCGCCCGAAAGTTGGCCCGCCAGTGCGGACAAAAGCAAGACGGTCCATTTTGTCAGCGTCAACGATGCGTTCGATCCACACGGCGCGAATTGGATTGAAGGCAACATGAAACTTCTGTCGGGAGGTGATCAAAATACCGAGGCCATCAAGATTGGAGGATTTGACGGGATCAAAGTGCTGGGCAATTACCTCAACACGGCGGATCCTGATTTCGCGGAATGGGCGGACAACGAAGAGATCGATATTTTGATCCAAGCCTATGGCGACGGCGCCTTGTTCCAAGCCAACGGCAATCCGAGGAACTTCAACTTTCTGATCGGAACTCTGCCTGAGCTGGCGGCGCCGGCCGGCGGACAGGTCGCGGTGGAAGCTCGGAATAAGAAGTGGAACTGGATCCTCTTTCGCATTCCAAACAGCGAGCGGCCAAGCGATGGCTCGCGCCGGGTTGGATCCATCCCAGCCAACGCCGTGGGAGGCATCAACGCCGGTGGCGTCAATGGCGGCACCATCCGCATGGAAGGCGTCCCCAACCTCATTGTTCGAGTCATGGCATTCGGCGAAAAAGGCGCTTTTGGAGAGCCGGACCAGGTCAATCGATTCGCCAGCGCCGAAACCTGCCCGCCGGAACCCAACACTAATCTCGCGGGAATCAACGTCGCGAAAAACCTCTCGAACCGCATCCAAGTGCTCAACGGCGGGGATCAGCAAGTGACCTTCGTGGACGGGATCGGACCGGTGGGCGACAAACGACGGGCAGTGAGGCCGAACGGCAATTACATGAACTTCGGAATCACCGATACCTACTTGGGGGCCGCCTGCGGAGACGCGCGATCCATGAAGGTGTGCGTTGAGTTCTATGATGACCCCGCCCTCGCAGGCAAACGATTTGGGCCGGAAGCCTACGCCACGGACGACAAAGGAGGGATCGGATTCGTGGCGGCCGATCGGCGACATACCCTCGCGGGCTCCGGGAAATGGGTGCGGCGGTCCTGGGTGGTTCCCGATGTGAGTTTGTTTGGCGTGAACGCCGCGCCATTGACCGCCGGGCCAAGGCTCATTTTCGAGGACGCCGCCCCGGTCTTTATATCGGCTTTCGAGCTAGGTGTTTTTCGAGCGGGAACCCATCCGCTCGCCGGGTTGGATCCCAATCCGGCCTGCGTCGAGGATCCGGCGGCCTGCACTTACGGCAACTTCGCTGAAATGGATTTGGCGACCGGCAAACTGGATGGCTTGGCGCCAGGGTCCAGCGGGGGCGACCAGGAGATGATCCAGGCCGAGGCGGGTCCCGCAAATGACCGCCGGATGGCGATCCGTCCCGCTGGCGACGACGGCTCTCCGCAGTTTCTCCACCGCTATCTTAACTTGGCCATCACGGATGAAAAACTCGGTCCGTCCAGCCAGCCGGGAGTGAAGCTGG
>SYMW01000252.1 GCA_005805305.1 Verrucomicrobiales bacterium | reverse complement strand
GTTTTGGATGAGATTGATGAGCACTTGTTCCAGTTGGGGCAAGTCGGCGCGAATCCACGCCGCGGGAGCCGGTTCAATCTCAAGGCGGATGGCGGATTTGTGCCATTGCGGGGCCAGCAACTCTTGGATTCGAGTGAGCAAACTTTCGGCGGGGATGGTCGAAAAGCGCGGATCCGCGCGCCGGCCGAAATCTAAAAAATCGCGGACGATGCGATCCAGCCGCTTAATTTCCTGGTCTATGACCATGACATCATCGTGTTCGGAAGAGCCATCGAGCAACGTTCGACGGAGGCTGTGGAGGCGGACGTTGATGGCCGTGAGCGGATTGCGGATTTCGTGGGCGACGCCGGCAGCGAGCGTGCCGAGGGAAGCGAGTTTCTCCTGGCGTTCGACCATGGCCCGGCTCTCGACAAGCTTGGCGCGCAGCGGTGACACAGCAGTCCTGTAAATCAATCTGGTCGCGGCAAATCCCAGGATTGCCACCAGGGCGACGAAAGCCACGAGCAGCCACTGCAAGTTGTTCACGGCTTGGTGCGAGCTGGCCACAAAGCGATTAAGAGCCTCTCCCTCGGCGGTCCTGAGCTTGCGGCACAGGTCCAGGAAGGGTTCGGAATGCCCCGCGATCTGTTCCAGGGGCGGCCTCGCGTCAGCCGCCGCCCCGACGGGGGCGCTTCGTTCCAAGAATTCGGTTGTCCTTTCGATGTAGATCGGGAAAGCGGCTTTAATTTGTTTTAGCAGATCGAGTTCCGCCGCCGTTGTAACTGAGGATTCGCTTGAACGGAGCCATCGTTGCACCCTGGCGCTCAACGCCAGGAATCGCGATTTGTCTTCGGGGGCCTTGCGGAAATCAAAGTGGAGGGCACACTCGTTCAAGTCTCGGATGCTGGTTTCGAGGTGCTCCGCGAGATGAAAACTGTGACTTCGGACAGCCCCAAAGTTTTGGCGCACCTGCTGGAGTCCCTGCCAAGCGGCATAGCCGGCCCAGGGGATCAGGCCCGCCAGCAGCGTCATTGAGGCGGCAAATCCAAAGAGCCGCAGATTGACGCGCGTCGAGGGTCTTGCCATCGACCAGCGTGAAGTCATCTCTAGGCGCCTCCCCTTGCCAGTTTTGTCGCCGCCCATCGATCCGAGGCGGAAATCATCCCGGGATGGAGCCCTCGTTCCCTCCGTGTTCCTCGACCACTGCGACCGAGGCGCTGTGCCCGATGATTTTTACTTTAGAGCCTTTTTCGATCAGCTCTCCTTGAGTGATGACATCGAGGATTCGGTCGCCGAACCGAGCTTTTCCGCCGGGGAGCAACGGAGAAATCGCCACGCCGTTCAAACCAACTTGGGAGGTGTGCCGCTCCTCTTCCGCGGTGTTGAAGGCCTCTCCGCTGGCCGTTTGTGACACGAGTTTATTGTAGAGTGAACTCTTCGGGAAATAGCCCGCCATGACGACGACAACCGCGAGCGAGACGATGATAGCCACGCTGATGTCCCGAAGTGGAATTCGCAGTTGCGGAAACGCGGGCCACGAAGGCGCGCCGGGATACATGTCCACCATGCCCATGACAATCGCCACCAGCATCAGCACCCCGCCCGTGATTCCGGCGATGAAAGTTCCAGGAAAGAGGAATAACTCCACGGCCACCAGGACCAGTCCCAAAACGAACACAACCCCCCATCCCGCCCCCGAGAGGCCGGCGACGTAGCCTCCGAAGAAATAAAGGGTGAACGCGATGATTCCGATGATTCCCGGCAACCCGAAGCCCGGTGTTTTGAATTCGATGTAGACTCCAATCATGCCAATGATGAGCAGGATGGGCGCGATCGCGTTGATCCAGGTGCCTAGTTTTTCCGCCCCTGTCGGCTGGATATCCACTCGCTGCGCGGCGGTGTAGCCGAGCTCAACCAGGAGCGCGTCGAGCGACTCCACAGTGCCTGAGGAAAGCAGTTTTTTCGGAGGGTCCCCATACTCCTTCGACGCCTGACGGTCGGTCAGCGTCAGGATGTTTCCCTCTTTGTTCAAGACCTCGCCATCCATTTTCAACTCCTTGGTCTTGTCTATCATCGCTTCGACGACTTCGATGTTGTGACCGTTTTTTTCGGCTTGAACGCGGACCAGTGCCCGGACCGCGGAGGTCATCTTGACCTCCATGGTGTCGGGGAGCTTTTCGGCGACTCCTCCTCCCGGCGCCATCATGATCGGCGCCGCCGCGCCGATGACGCTTTGAGGCGCCATGTAGATTTTTTGGGTCGCCGTGGAGATGAAAGCGCCTGCCGAGAAGGCCCGGTCGTTGACATACGTCACCGTGGTTCCCTTGAACTTGCTGACGATTTCGATGATTTCCTCCGTCACATCCACCCTGCCGCCATCGGTTTTCATGTCGAGAATCAACGCGGTGGCGCCCGACTCCATGGCATCTTTGACCCCTCGGCGGACCACGTACACCAAGGGTGGCATGATATTCTCGCGGATGGGGATGACGTACACCTTGTCCTTGGCAGGGATGGCGAGCTCCGGCCGTTCGGCGGCCGCGGCGCCGCCAACGCGCCCCGCGAGCAGGGCGGCGAGCACGAATGCCGCGGTTGGCCACGCCGCGAACCAAGCGCGGGCTGCGCTTCGTTTTTCAGGAGGTGCTGACATTCGAGGGGTGGAAAAGCTTTTTCCGTGCCTGTTATTGCATTGTCGGCCTCGGGCTTTGACGGCAGGCGATTGGGGTGATTCAGGCCTCATGCTCGCAAAATGCTGCCTAAAATGGCGGTTGAATGTGGGTCCTTGCTGCGCACAGGTGGATTCTCACTTGCCACATGAAGACTCCCAAATGAGCTCCAAAGGGCTTTCAAACCATTAGCACGCGCTCGTTGGCCATCCTCGTTGAATCTGGCACGAAGGCAGCTAACGCAAGAAGTTATAGTCGCTTTCAAGTCAATGACATTTGCCATGAACAGAAACCAACACACTCTATTATGACCTCCATTTTCGCACAAATCAATTTGCCAGCCTTCAGATTGGACATCCTTCTTTACGGCATCGGCGGCCTGGTGTTGTTCGTGTTCGGCATCCTCCTGATCAACTTTGGAATGATCTACATCCGCGCGCTTTTCTCCGGAGCCAAAGTGACGGTCACTGAGCTGATCGCGCTGCGGCTCCGTCGGATTCCCCTTGGCCTGATTGTGGATGGGCGAATCACGGCGGTGAAGTCCGGCCTCCCCGTTTCCATCGATGACTTGTCCACCCACTTTCTGGCTGGCGGCAACGTGCAAATGGTAGTTCTGGCTCTCGTCGCCGCGAAAAAGGCCGGCATCAACCTCATCTTCGACCGGGCTTGCGCGATCGATCTCGCGACAAAAGGGACCGGCAAGACTGTGTTGGAAGCGGTGAAGACTTCGGTCAACCCGAAAGTGATCGATTGCCCGGCCCCCACCGCCAGCAAAACCACGATCGATGCGGTTGCGAAGGACGGAATCGTCATCCGCGCGAAAGCCCGCGTGACTGTGCGAACGAATCTCGACCGGTTTGTAGGAGGCGCGACGGAGGAAACCATCATTGCTCGCGTGGGTGAAGGCATTGTGTCCACGATCGGTTCCTCGGACAGCTATAAGCAGGTGCTTGAGAATCCAGACCGCATATCCAAAACTGTTTTAGGCAAAGCTCTCGACAGTAATACGGCGTTCGAGATTCTTTCGATCGACATTGCCGACGTGGACGTGGGGGAAAATGTGGGAGCGAAGCTGCAAGCCGAGCAAGCCGAGGCCAACAAGCTCATCGCACAAGCGCAGGCGGAAGTGCGCCGCGCCGCCGCGGTGGCCACGGAGCAAGAAATGGTGGCGCGCGTCTCGGAGATGCGCGCGCGGGTCGTGGAGGCCGAAGCGCAGATCCCGCAGGCGGTCGCTCGAGCCTTCGACAAAGGGCACCTCGGCGTCATGGATTACTATCGGCTCCAAAATGTCCAAGCCGACACGACGATGCGCGAGCGCATCGGAAGCGACGGGGGAGACGCGGGCGCCGTTGGCGGACAGTCTGTGAAACCATAATCCCTTGCCATGGATTCGATGAATCCTGCTTTCGCGGCAAACTTGTTCGACAACCCGCTGGTCTTGCTGGCCATTTTCCTGGTCAGCGCGTTTTCCAACTGGCTGATGAAGCGGCGCCAGGAGAAGGAAGCGCGGGAATCGGAGGGCCGAGCCGGGCAGGAGCGGCCGGCCGGGAGACCGCCGCAGCCGACCGAGCCGCAAGACTTTGAGGAAGCCTTGCGCCGACTTCTGGGAGAGGAGCCTCGCATAGAGGATCGAGCTCCTCCAGCGCCGCCCCGCGTCCCAAGTCACACGCACACGCTTGAAGGCGAGTTACGCCGTTCGACTCAAGAGATTCCATCCAGCGTTGGTCCCGTGCAGCCGTCTCGCGGGCGGATGATCCCAGCCGAGGGGGTCGCTGGCACGCCTGGGATGTCGTCCCGACAGCAACCTTCCCCGCGCAGCGAATCCGCTCCCATGCAGGCGGTCATCGCGAAGATAAGTGCCGATCGGCCTCCGCCTGCCAACGTGGTCGAAGCTTCCCGCGCCATTGACGATTCCGCATTCGAGCTCCACAAGCGGGCTCCGAGGATGGCGGCGCCCTCCCACGGGCACGCCGCCCGCAGGCGAACCACCTCCATGTGGCGAGATGCTCGGAGAGCTCGGCAGGCTTTCATCGGGTCGTTGGTCTTCGGTCCACCAAAGAGCTTGGAGCGTTAACAACCGGCATCTCAGCCGGGACCCACATCGATGCTGACTATCATCACACTCCTCCTTGTTGGCGCCACCTTGATGTTCTTGGAGACGGTGCTGCCAGGAATGATCGCGGGCGCCATTGGTTTTCTCTGTCTCGTCGCGTCCGTGATCCTCGCCTACACGGATTTTGGCTTCCAAACCGGCAACTTGATTTTCGGCGTGGTGGTGGCCGGCTTGGCAATGGGAACCTTTGCCTGGCTGAAATTTTTTCCGGACAGCCGAATCGGGAGAATGTTCATCTCGAAAAGTGTCGTCGGCGAGCTTGATGTGGCGAAGCCAGAGCTGCTGCATTGCACGGGGGTGGCGATCACCCAGTTGAGGCCCTCCGGTTCCGCCTTCATCAACGGAAAACGCGTCGATGTCATCACGGAAGGAGGTTTGATTGACCGTGGGGAGTCGATCCAAGTGGTGGCCGTCGAGGGCGCGCGAGTGGTTGTGCGCGAAAAGTAGATCCTTTCAGGAATTAGTAAGCCATTAAACCGAGGCACGCTCGGGGCGCCAGGCAATGAGTCAGATCGCGTTTGAAATAGTCCTCATTTTTTTTCTGCTCCTCGCCAACGGGGTTTTTGCGATGGCGGAGATCGCCGTTGTATCGTCCAAGAAGTCCCGGCTGCGCCGTCTAGCGGAACAAGGGAATGGGAACGCTAGAATAGCCTTGGAACTAGCCGAATCTCCGAATCGATTTCTGTCGACCGTGCAGATAGGGATCACGCTCGTGGGCCTTTTAGCAGGGGCGTTTGGGGGCGCGACGCTGGCTGCCGAAATGGCGCGAGCCATGGTCAAATTGAAGTTTTTTGCCGACTACGCTCAGCAGATCTCCCTGGGGGTTGTGGTGACGATCATCGCCTTTTTCTCCCTCGTGCTGGGCGAGCTCGTGCCGAAACGCTTTGGGATGAGCAACCCCGAGCGCATCGCCATGATCGTGGCGAGGCCCATGAACTGGCTTTCGAGATTTGCGGGGCCGGTGGTGGCGTTTCTCAGCAATTCCACGGAGACATTGCTTCGATTGCTCGGCTTCAAATATGAGAAGGATGTGGCGGTATCAGAAGAGGAAGTCCGGGTCATGATGCAAGAGGGAGTCCGGGCTGGAGCGTTCAATAAAGTGGAGAGCCATATCGTGCACAGCGCGCTGGAGCTTGATCAATTGCCCGTGCGGGACATCATGACGCCGCGCCCCAAACTGATCTGGCTCAACCAGGACGACACGCACGATCAGATCTGGCACAAGATCGTGGTGAGCAATCACACGCACTTTCCGGTTTACAAGGGCAGTCGCGAGGTCGCCGCGGGCATGGTGTCCATCAAGTCGATTTATGCCAATCTGGCCGCGGGCGCCAACGTCCATCTGAAGGACCTCATGGTGCCTCCGCTCATCGTGCCGGAGTCGCAGACCGTGCTCCAGCTCGTGGAGACGTTCAAGCAGTCTGGCACCCACATCGCGCTCGTTGCCGACGAGTTCGGCAACATTCTGGGTTTGGTGACCTTGAACGACGTCATGGAGGCTGTCGTGGGTGAATTTCCCACGCAAGGCGAACGCGCGAGGCCGGAGGCCAAAAGACGCGATGACGGCTCCTGGCTCATCGACGCCACCATTCACCCCGAGGCCGTGGAGAACGCGCTCCCGAATTTCAAATTTGGCGGGGACGCTTACACGGAGTATCAGACACTCGCCGGATTCGTCGTCAAACAGCTGGGACACATTCCCAAGGAAGGCGAGACCTTTGAAAGCCAGGGCTACATTTTCGAGGTGCTCGACATGGATCATCATCGAGTGGACAAGGTCCTCGTCATGACGGCGAAGCCCCTCAAAACAAAACCATAGAGCCCCTGGAAATTCCAGACAGTGCTTAGAACCGGCGGCCAGGCGGGCGGAGCTCCGCCATCGACTTCCAAATGATGGCCGGGTTGTCTGTGATGATTCCGTCGACCCCGATCTTTAGGAGTTTGCGGGCCGTGGCCTCGTCGTTGATGGTGTAGATCCAGACACTGAGGCCTCTTCTGTGGGCTGCCCGGACAGAAGACCGCGTCACTTGGCTGTTCCACACGGCGACCCGTGCTCCGATGGATTTGATTTCGTCGAGCCAGCCGGCGCTCAGCGTCTTCTCTGAGTCCGTGAGTTTTCTTTTTTCACGAGCCGAAGGTGGACCCAGGGCCCCGAGAATTTGGCTCGGCTCGAGCCGTTTGTAAGCCCGCAGATATTCCCAGTCGAAGGCCTGGACAACGACCTGGTTGAGGAGACCGCGTTCGCGGATCAGCTTCACGCACCCATCAGGAGCGCCCGCTTTGCGTTCGATGAGCGTCGAGCTGCCGCGTTGGATCACATCCAGGGCCTCAGCGAGCGTTGGGAGGGTGAGTTGGGGGGAGGGAGGCCGAAACCAAAGTCCTGTTTGCAGCAGGCGAAGCTCTTCGAGCGAGCGGTCGGAAACTTTCAATGCCTTGCCTCCCCACAGGGATAGGGCGTCGGTCGTGCGGTCGAGAGTGGCGTCGTGGAGCACCACAAGCTCCTCGTCCTTGCTGTGGTGGTAATCCAACTCGACGAGGTCGGCGCCCGACGCGACGCCTCGTTCGAAGGCGGCCAAAGTATTTTCGGGAGCCACAGCCGAAAAGCCTCGATGGGCAATGACCAGGGGGCGCGGGAGGTTCAGCAAACGTTCGACAGGGGATTTCGTGGCGTTCATTGCGGCTTGGGCCGAGGTGGAGGATTGGCATGCCAGCATCAGAACAATTGCCGCCGATCGCCTGAGTGATTGGATAGGGCGCACCCATGGATTATCCCCGTGATGGCGATCCCAGGCAAGCATCGGGCGAGACATCTCGCAGGAATAGACTGGCCGCACGGTCAGCGAACCTCAAGCCACATGGCGTGAGAGCGAAGCGAGTCTCGTCCAGGATCGCTGTCCCCTCCGCCACAAGCGTGTTCATGGAGTCCAGCCAATGTTCCCGCAGGTCGAAACCAGTCGTTCTCTTGAAAGCATCAAAAGGCCATCCGGCGTTCATGCGGAGTCCGAAACCGGCGATTTCGCCTGCTCGTGCCAGGGGGGGGAGGCGATCTTGGGATTCGATGGCTCTTTGACCTTTCTCCAGTTGCTCGCAATAGAGCTGGGTGTTCGACCAGTTCTTCGTGCGAACTTGGTTTGTGAAACCGGCGGCGCTCGGACCCAGCCCATGAAATTCACCGCCCCGCCAATAGTTCACGTTGTGCCGGCACGCGCGGCTTGGGATTTCCTCGCGGATTGACGATGGAGAGGCGCGGTTGCGGGCAAAGTTGGCGACTTCGTATTGCGTGAAGCCGCTCGCCCCGGCGACTTCCACCAAGTCATCGTACAGGTCGCAGGCGAGATCCTCGTCCACGTCAAACTGCCCGGCTTTAAGCTGCGCGTAAAGCGCGGTATCCTCCTCGTAAATGACTTCGTAGGATGAGAGATGCTCGCTGTCGAGGGCGATCGCCTCGCGCAGGGTGTTCCGCCAAACCTTCCTCGTCTGCCCTGGAATGGCGAACATGAGATCGAGGTTCAAATTCTGGATCCCTGCCTTTCGAAGCGTGTCCACGGAACGGAAAACCATGTCGCGGGTATGCACCCGGCCGAGACGATGGAGCAGGGCTTCATCGAGCGATTGGACACCCATCGAAATCCGATTCACCCCGTGGTCCGCGAGTAATCGTGCCTTGTCGAGGGAAACCGTCGCGGGGTTGCATTCCACTGTCCATTCCTCCGCCCCCGTCAGGCCCAACCGGTCCATCGCTCCCAGCAGGATCTCCCATTGGGAAAGACTCAGGAGCGACGGGGTGCCGCCTCCAAAAAAAATAGTTCTCGGCTGAATATCCCCGCTCACCATTTCCAGCTCTCGAATCAAGGCGTCCACGTAACGGTCCACCACGTCTCCTTGAGGCTTGGCTGAGAAAAAGGCGCAGTAATGACATTTTGCGGCGCAAAATGGCACATGCACATAGAGACTGCCGATGGATTTGGCGCTCACCATTCCCAGCCTGATAGCACGATCGGGCGAGGAAAATCGATGATTAGTTTTCCGGTGAGGAATTGAAGCGTCGAGGATTGAACCTTAACCGGCAGCTGAACCTCGTGGAGATTTGCAAAAGCGTGGATCGGGAAGGCTTGACGAGGAGGGAGGCATATCCCTTGTGGATCTGGTAAGTGATTCGGAAAAACTTTATCGCCAGGATTTTGCGGAGCATCAGACCTCAGAAAAGAAGGGGGGATTCGTTGCCAACAAATCGTTTTCCATTTCCTTGAAATCTTCACTCAACCGTTCCGTCGTCTCTCCGTCCTCGGTTCGGTTCAGGGAAATCTTTCCAACTGGGGGAAGGCTCGGATTCGGAAGAAATAGACCTTGGAACCCCCGCCTGGATCGGTGGTTGGAGCGATTTGGTCCGTGAACGAGCCAATGATCCAGCCATCGGAGGTCACTGTTCGACAGCCTCCGATGGCGTAGGGATTCGTCAGCGGTTCGCTCACTGCGTGATCCTTCCAAGTGCTCCCATTATCGTCTGACATCAGACAAGCGAGGCGAGGCGAAGTGGCATCGCGTGAAACGCAGAAGAGTGGCGGACTTGGGCCCGCAGTCGAGCGGGTGAAAAAGCCGTCCAGGCCCCGCAAGCTCAACTGCTGGGCGGTAAACTCAGGATGTCGATCGACCTCCCTCCGCGCTGTTTTCAAGTCATAGCGGACATAGTGCTGTCTGGGTGGGTTGGTTTGGGCGAGGTAAAGAAAATGAGCCTTGCCGCCTTGGGCCAGCAGACTCGCTAGCCAGGTGTGGGAGTCGAATTCGTCGTCCAGCGTGATTCGATCGGAATCGCCACTTTCGTCCGCCGCCACAGGAACCGTCACCCGATTCCCATCCATTCGCCCCCATGTGAGCCCGCCGTCGCGAGATTGGAGATAGTGGATGTCCCAGTACAGATACACGCCATGCTTTTGGGATGTCCACGCCGCATGAAGGACTCCAAACTCATCCAGATGGCACAAGGGGTACTGGAGGATCGCGCTTTCGCCTCGCCTGAATAGGGTGATGGATGAGAGGACGGAACCGTCGAGTCCGATTCGATGGAACGAGTTGTTATGGGAAAAGAAAGCGAGCTGCCGCCGAGGTTCGTCCAGAACCATCGAATACTTGCCAGCGGCGCCTCCAGGTATCCTGGTGATGTGGGGTGTCGCGTAGTCTTCGGAAGACAGAAATCTGTAAAGATAAGCGTGCCCATCGACAAAGTCGGGTCGCACGACGTAGAGATTGTCGGCGGCATCCGATTCGATGAGTGGCGGATTCGTCGCATTGGTTTCGGAGTGAAGCGTGCGGAACGCGCGTCCGGCATCGGCGCTGTGTGAGAGGCGCCAGGCTTGGGCGGTGTAAGCGTCGTTTCGGGATCGAATGTGGGTCATGAAAAAACCTCGACGATTCCAAACGACTTTCTGGTTGTGGCTTTGAAAGGTCCCGTATCCAGTGGCCTCTGGATCGACACATATCAGTTCAATCGGCTGCGGTTTTGGTTGGGCGGCCAGGGCACCGACAGCTTGCTCGTGAGGAGCCGCGGTCACGGCCGTGCGGCGGGCGCTTTCTTCGATGGAAGCACTGGCTTTGGGCGGAGGTGGCGGTGGGTGCACAGGGTGCAGATAGAGGCGAAACCAATGCTCGGTGTAGAGCCGCACGACGTCGGCTGGCAAGTTATGTCCGAGGCCATCGTAAAGAACAAACCGGAAGCGTTCGGGATCTTGCGTATAGAACGGGAGGGCGGCATCGACGAAGGCTCGGGTGCTGGCCGGATCAACCACCTTGTCCGCGCCTCCATTGATCAGAATGACAGCTTTGGGAAAGAGGTTTGAAACGGAATGGATGGGATCCGCGGTGCTCAGGAGGGATCGGGTTTCAGGCCAAAGTCCGGCCTCGCCAGACCGCCACAAGCCATTGGGTTTCCAAGTGTCGAGCCAGCGCTCGTAGGCTCCGGTGGCGACGAACCCAACCAGAGCCTTCAGGCGGGGTTCGCGGACGGCGACGGCGAGCCCGAAGATTCCCGTGGTCGAACTCCCCATCCAACCAATCCGATCCGAGTCGACTTCTGGCAGCCCAGCCAGGTGGTCGATCACTCGTGAAGCGTCCGCCGGCGTTCGGGCGCCGCCAAGGGCATAGCTGTGGGCGAATCGTTCATCGAACATCAGCCATTGAGCTCGCCTTGAAGGATCTTTGTCCGGTGGGTGCGCTGCTGTGAAGGCGGCGAGCATGAACCCTTCCCGCACGAGATTGGTGCTCCAGTCAGGAAGGCTATTAGCGGGCAGCGATCCAAGGAGCAATATCACCGGGCGTCGCGGGATCGGGCTCGGGGCCCAGGCGCGTTGGATCGAGATGGGAGGGTCTGAGTTGGTGAGCGTGGTGGCATCCCAGCGCCACCACGCGGACTCAGCGGCGCCCGCGGTGAAAGTCAGCGTGAAGAGAGCTAGCCACCGGACTGCCAGCCGAGCCAACCGGCGCCGGCCTGCTCGAAGGGTTTCAAGGATAAATGGAGGCGCCCAACCCGCGTCATCACCGCGGTCACTAGCGCGACAGCTTTGAGATTCAGGCCTGGTCATCTTGCAGCGAATCAAGCCAGGAGAGGTCGAACCACTTTCGCTTGGGTGACGGAGGCGTCGGTCAAGCTGTCGAGCCGTCCTTCGTGTGGGTAGGCAAGCTTCTCATGATCCAGGCCCAAAGCATGCAGCAGCGTGGCGTGCAAATCATAAACTCGGACGGGGTCGTGAACCGCGCGGTAGCCAAAATCGTCCGAGGCCCCGTGGACATAGCCTTTCCTGAAGCCGCCGCCAGCAATCCACAGCGAGAACGCGTGCCGGTTATGATCGCGGCCGTCCTTGCCTTGCGAGATGGGCAGACGGCCGAATTCACCGCACCAAAGGACGATTGTGGAATCCAGCAAGCCGCGCTGTTTTAGATCCATGACCAACGCCGCGCTGGGTTGGTCCGTCATCGCGCAGAGGCTCTTGAGCTGCTCAGCGTTCTTGTCATGTGTGTCCCACGGCTGGCCCGAGAGGTAGACCTGGACGAATCGAACTCCCTTCTCGACGAGGCGCCGGGCCATCAGGCAGCGCTTCCCGTAGTCTGCTGTGGCGCCGTTCGAGTGATCCAATCCATACAACTTTTTGGTCGCGCTCGATTCCTGTCCCAAGTCCAGGACCTCGCCCACTGAGGTTTGCATTCTCGCGGCGATTTCGAAATTGTTGATTCGGGCTTCGAGATCCGAGTTCTCCACGCGGGAATCGAGGTGCCGTTTGTTCAGTGAGCGCAGAAAATGCAGCTGGTTTTCCCGAGCGGCGGCGGACACGTCAGGCGGTGTCGCGAGATTGAACACAGGTGATCCTTCGGATCGAATCCGAGTTCCTTGATAATGGGCTGGAAGCCAGCCCGATGTCCAATTGCGAATGCCGTCCACGGGCAGGCCCTTGCGGTCGGAGAGCACGACATAGGCCGGAAGATCCTCGCGATCCGATCCGAGTCCGTAGAGAACCCAAGCTCCCCAAGTGGGTCTGCCGCCCTGGAATTTTCCGGAGTGGATGAGCCGGAGCGCCGATTCATGGTCCACTGAATCCGTGCACATCGAATGAACCATGGTGATGTCATCCACAATCTGTCCCGTATGCGGGAGGAGTTCAGAGAGGACCATGCCGCACTGGCCGCGCTTAGAAAACTGATAAGGCGACTGGAGCAGCTTTCCGGCCTGTTTGTCGAAGTGGATTTCGAGATCGCCCCCGGGATAATCCTGCCCGTGCCGCTTGGTGAGCTCGGGTTTGGGATCGAACAAATCCATTTGGCTTGGACCGCCGTGCTGGAAGAGACAAATCACGGATTTGGCGGTGGGCTGATGATGGGAGGATTTCGCGGCCAGCGGAAAACCCGAACGATTCTTCGAAAACGCGGCGAGCGACGTCTGGCCGCCCAATAGATGATTTATCGCGAGAAGTCCAAGTCCTCCCGCGCTTTTGCCAAGAAATGCCCGGCGGTTGAGTGAGAACTGGTTCGAGATCTGTGGGAGGCTCGTGGACATGCGCGTGTGGTTAGTCGAGATAGGAAAACTCGTTGCTGGCAAGCAACATCTGGCAGCAGTCGATCAAGGCTTTCAGGGCGGCATCCGCCTCTCCCGAATACACTTCCTGCTGGGTCTTCAGGAAAGCGATCGCGGCCTCCTTCTCAGCCGGCGTCGGCGGTCGCGAATAGGTCATCCAGTAGGCGTCTTCCACAGGCGTCTCGTTCGACAAGCGCGACGCCATCCCGCGCGCCCTGCGGCGCGTGAAATCCGAGTTCAAAAGCGTCAGGGCTTGGAGCGACACGGTGGATGCTGTCCGCTGGCCGCAAGCAGGGTTGAGTTGGGGCGCGTCGAACACTTCCAGGATGTGGATCGGGGCCGTTCTCTTGCGTTGCATGAACAAGGATCGTCGGCGAGTTCCCGGGGCAGCGTCGTCGGTCACCACTTGCCCTTCCCGATCCTGGCTGACAGGCGTGTAAGGGCCGTGGAGGGTTGGGCTCAGTTCCCCTGACACCGCCAGCATCGCGTCGCGAAATTCCTCGGCATCGATTCGGCGAGGCCGCATCCGCCAAAGCAGCGTGTTGTCTGGGTCCGATGACGGGGTGCGGGAAGGCGAAGCGCTGCCTTGGCGAAACACCGCCGAGGTGACCAAAAGCCTGTGAATCCGCTTCAGATCCCAGTTTGAGCGGATCAACTCTGTCGCGAGGAAGTCGATCAATTCAGGATGGGTGGGGCGGGAGCCGCTGACGCCGATGTTGTCCACTGTGGCGGCCAGGCCTTCCCCAAAATGCTGCTTCCAAACACGGTTGACCATCAAGCGGGCGACTGTGGGATGCTCGGGCGAGGTCAGCCAGCGGGCGAGGGCGAGCCGGCGGCCGGAAGTGCGGAGACCAGCTTTCGAATCGGCGGCATATCGGTTTCCGGGCGTGGAGAGCGCCTCGAGAGCGGTCGGCGCCACTTCGCGGCCTTCGGTAGCGTGGTTGCCGCGGATTAGGAGCCGATGCGTGGGGGGGGCGGTGGGCGGCTCCGAGACGTGCGCGACTGTGGTCGGCGCCGGGGGCTTTTCGGATTCGCGCCTGGAGAGCGCGGCCCTCAAGGTGTGGAGGGCCGCATCGCATTCTGGAAAGCGTCGCGCCACGGCCTTTTCTGCCAGATTCCATAACGCTTCATGTTCCTTGAGTAGTTTATTCGCCTCCTCTTTTCTGTCCTTTTCCGCCGTGTCCAGCGCCTTCTTCAAATCTTTGCGAACGGTCTCGGGCAAGGATGCCAAGTTGGCTTCCAGGAGCCTGGCCTTGAACGGGGCGATCAGTCCCTGAATGGACTTGTTGAGGGTTTCAATATCTTTTTCCCATAGCTCGATCGCCTGTCGAATCCTAGTCCTCTCGACAGCGGTGGCGAGTCCCACAACGCGCTCGCCTGGCTTCAGCCACTTTTCGGGGTCGAAGGCAGGTCGCAGGATTGACTGGAGCCCGTAATACTCGGTCTGGAGAACGGGTTCGAACTTGTGGTCGTGACAACGCGCGCACTGCAGCGTCAAGCCGAGCAAGGCGGATCCGATGATGTGGACGTTTCCTTCGAGAACCGAGTAGCGGTCGACTTTGACTTCGAGCGGATTTCCATCGCTTTCTCCACTGCCGTCAGGCGCGTTGCGCAAGAAGTGTGTGGCCACGAGGCTTTCTCCTTGTTCCGGGGAAACGTCGCCGTCGCGAACGAACCCAATCATCTCGTCCCCGGCGAGTTGTTCTCGAATGAATTGGTCGTAAGGTTTGTTCGCATTGAAGGCTGAGACGACGTAATCACGATAACGATAAGCCAGAGGGCGATCGCTGTCCGCGTTGAAGTAACCATTTGAATCCGTGTAGCCAACCGCGTCCAGCCATGCTTGAGCGGCGCGCACTCCAAAGGCGGGGGATGCCAGGAAGCGGTCCACTAGGCGTTCCCAGGAATCCGGGGCATCGTCGTTCAGGAAAGCGGCCACTTCGCTTGGAGAGGGCGGCAGGCCTCGAAGCCCAAAACTGAGCCGGCGAATGAGGACGCTTCGGCTCGCTTCGGGAGACGGTTCGATGGACGCTTTCTCCAGCCGGGCCCTGATGAAATAATCGACCGGGGTTCTCGGCCAGTGTGTCGCTCGAATGGCTGGAAGGGCAGGGTTGGCGGGTGTCAGGAAAGCCCAATGGCCCGCGGCAGATTTGACGGAGAGGGGGCCGTGTTCAGCCGCGTGGCCGCAGGTCAGCAGAGCAAGAAACGACTGGAGCCAGAGGATCCCGGCCGTGCCGCGCCGGCTCCTCGAGCGAGGGCTTTGTCCTGGTTCACTCAAGCGAACTGAAAAACTGGTGAAAAACGATCCTGAACACAACACTGAACCCGTTTGAAAGGCAAGATTGTTGTCCGGCCGGAAGGGGACCTGTTCGACATCGGATCAGACCCTCACTGGGAGCCTTCGGAGGCGGCACTGGGGGAGATCTCCGATTCGTTTGATAAAACCATTGCCGCCAAACGTCAAATCGTGGAAATTGCGGCGTATGTCAGTTCAATCCCGAAAGTTGTTGTGCGGACTCATGTGGGGCTTTGTGGCTTCCAGCAGGTTGATTCAAGCGGCTGACCCAATCAGTTTTGAGAAGCAGGTGAGGCCGATCCTTGAAGCGTATTGTCTTTCCTGTCACGGGGAAGAGAAACCGAAGGGAGGACTGAAGCTCACCACGCGAGCGCTGGCCTTGAAGGGAGGCGACGACGGGGCGGTCTTGGTTCCGGGGGACGCGGCGAAGAGCCCGCTTTATTCTACGACGATTCTTCCGGAGGATCACGATGATGTGATGCCACCGAAGGGCGACAAGCTGGTGAAGGAGCAGACCGAGCTTTTGAAGAAATGGATTGAGGAAGGCGCTCCGTGGCCTGAGGGGCCGGCTTTGGCGACTATTCGGAGGATTGATTTCGCGAAGGAAGTGCGGCCGATCTTGGAATTGAACTGCGTGGCTTGTCATCGGGAGGGGCACGACAAAGGAGACCTCAGAATGGACGTCAAGGAGTTGACGTTCAAAGGCGGAGGAAGCGGACCCGGTGTCGTGCCGGGCTTTCCAGAAAAGAGCTTGGTCTTCACAAGCACAACCCTTGGCGAGAGCGACGACGACCTCATGCCGCCCAAGGCCAAGGGAGGGCCGCTCTCGAAGGATCTCATTGAGACCTTGCGTGAATGGATCCGACAAGGCGCCCGATGGCCCGACGGTGCCGTCCTTGAGCCCAAGAAACTGGAGGAGGCGAGCAGAGGGGACGGCTTGGAGAACGCCATCCTGATCCACGAACGGATCATGAAGAATCTGAAAGTGACGGATGAAAAAGCGATGCGGCCGTTCAAGGAGAAGATTCCCGGCAGCAAGGCTGAGTTCGAGATGCTGCCGATTCCCGGGGGGCAATTCGTGATGGGCAGCCCGGATGGAGAAAAGGGCAGGAAACCCGACGAAGGGCCTCAGCACAAGGTGCAAGTCGCTCCCTTTTGGATGGGGAAATATGAAGTGACCTGGAACGAGTTTGAGTTGTTCATGTTTCCCGAGGAAGAGAAGAGGCGGTGGAGCATGCATGGATATGATGGGGCAGGGGAGGCGGGAGTGGTGGACGCGGTGAGCAGGCCGACTCGTCCTTATGTCGAGATGAGTTTTGGCATGGGCAAGGAAGGCTATCCGGCGATCAGCATGACGCAGCACTCGGCGAACAAATACTGCCAGTGGCTCAGTGCAAAGACAGGGATGTTCTTCAGGCTGCCGACCGAGGCCGAATGGGAGTACGCATGCCGCGCCGGGACAACGACGACTTATTCTTTTGGTGACGATGCGTCGAAGCTCGGGGAATACGCTTGGTACGGGAGCAACAGCGATTTCAAGTATCAAAAGGTGGGCAAGAAAAAACCCAATCCCTGGGGCTTGCACGATATGCACGGCAACGTGGCCGAATGGACACTGGACCAGTACTCGCCAGACTTTTACGCGGAATTGAAGGACATCGTGGCCGCCGAACCTTGGAAGAAAGCCACCAAACCGTATCCGCACGTCGCCCGAGGCGGCTCTTGGGATGACGATCCTCCTATTTTGAGGTCGTCGGCTAGAAGGGCTTCTGACAAGAGTTGGAAGATCCAAGATCCGCAGCTTCCGAAGAGCATTTGGTATCTCACGGACGCTCAATTCCTTGGGTTCCGGGTGGTGCGCCCATTAAAGGTGCCTCCTCCAGAACAGCTCCATAAGTATTGGACAAGCGGGGTTGAACGGGATTAAGTAGTGGGGATCCACAAGCTGGGCAAATCGCGATTTTTGAGTCGCTGAGACTGAGTGCCGCAAGTTCGGGAACGGTCTGATGGAATCGCGGCCTGAATCAACTAAATCAACATTGAAGAAGTGATTATGAACGAGAATACCATTCCTCTGGAGCACGGGCCATTAAGCCGACGCCGATTCTTGAGAACCACCTCCACGGCCGTGGGGGGCGCGCTGGTGGCTGGATTGGCCGTGGAGCGCGCCGCTCACGCGGCGGGGAACGACCAGATCAAAGTGGCGTTGGTCGGGTGCGGCGGGCGCGGGTCAGGCGCCGCCAACCAAGCCCTGAGCACGAATGCGAATATTAAGCTGGTGGCCATGGCCGACGCTTTCCGAGACCGTCTTGAGAGCAGCTTGAATGATTTGAAGGCCAAGCACCCAGGCAAGGTGGAAGTCTCGGAGGATCATAAGTTTGTGGGCTTCGACGCGTACAAGCAGGCCTTCGCGGCCGCCGATGTCGTCGTGCTGACGACGCCGCCCGGATTTCGACCAATGCACTTTGAAGAGGCGGTAAAGCAGGGGAAACACGTGTTCATGGAGAAACCGGTCGCCGTCGATGGACCTGGCGTCCGCCGCGTCCTGGCCGCCGCGGAGGAAGCCAAGAAGAAGAATCTCAAAGTGGGCGTGGGCCTGCAGAGACACCACCAGCCGGGCTATATCGAAACTGTCAAAAGGCTCCACGATGGCGCCATCGGCGACATTGTGTCGATGCGTTGCTATTGGAATGACGGAGGCGTGTGGGTGAAGCCGCGCCAGCCTGGTCAAACCGAGATGGAATATCAGATGAGGAACTGGTATTACTTTGTTTGGCTCTCCGGCGACCATATTTGCGAACAGCACATCCACAATCTGGATGTGATCAACTGGGTGAAGAATGGGTATCCTGTGAAGTGTCATGGCATGGGTGGAAGGCAGGTCCGCACAGGGAAGGATTACGGTGAAATCTACGACCATCACGCGGTGGAGTACGAGTACGCCGACGGGTCACGTCTCGCGAGCCAATGCCGCCATATCCGAGGATGCTGGAGCAGTGTCTCCGAGGCGGTGGTGGGAACAACAGGCAGCTGCGACGTCAACAGCCACATCATCCGTGGAGCCAACGCTTGGCGCTACAAGAAGCCAGAGATGCCGCACGATCCTTATCAGCAGGAGCACGACGACTTGTTCGCGGCGATTCGCAACAACACGCCGTTTAATGAGGCGTTCAACGGGGCCAAAAGCTCCCTCACCTCCGTCATGGGCCGCATGGCCACCTATTCCGGCCAGGTCATTGAGTGGGATAAGGCGCTGAACTCTGAGATTGATGTCATGCCCAAGAGAATCGCCTGGGATGCGCTGCCGCAATCCCTTCCGGACAAGGACGGCCTCTATCCCATCGCCATTCCTGGAGTGTCTCAAACTGTGTGACCGGTTTAATGTGATCGGACAGAGTGTCTTCAAGCCCGTGTTTCGCGCCTCGAAACACGGGTTTTTTTTTATCCAAACAACGGTCGTTGAGCATGGCGAAGATTTGTAAAAGCCTGGATGAGAAAGGATCGACAAGGAGAGAGGCCTATCCCATGTGGATCTGGTGAGTGATTCGTACAGGGTGGATGAGCCCCTTTTTGATCTGTACATTTCCCGTTCCATTTCATGGACATATGAAGTAGCAAATCCGCCATTATCGACTCATGAAAGCAAAACTCGTCCGTTGTGCTCTCCCGATTCCCACCCTCTTAATGACGTCTTGTTTGTTTGGGGCAATTCTCGATCACAGGGCATGCTCAAACCCCAGGGTTCGTCGTCCAGTTTCCTTCGGATTCCATTACTTTCGACGAATTAACGCCTAACGATTCCATCTACCTCGACATCCAGCCTCGTGGTATCCCGACATCTGCGGAGAATTTTCGGATCAAGATCCTCGGCGGTACCGCGACACGAGGGCAAGATTACTCGGCCAGTGTTGAAGAGATTGTGTTTTCCACAACTTTCGCACCTCGGCTCCGTATTCAAGATGATGGGATCCAGGAACCCGACGAAACTGTCGAGGTAATGCTTACCGACGCTGGTCCTGGGATAGAATTTGGACCTCGCACCAAGACCACCGTAATCATTCGCAACAGCCCACCCACAATCAGAATGGGTGAAGGTTTCGGAGCTACTCTGGAGGAACGATTCGGAGGTGGAAACTACCCATTCAAGATTGTTCGCCGAGGGGATCGAGCTCCAACCACGAGTGTCCGATTGCGTGTGACGGGTGGACGAACAAATCCGGGGAGACTGAAAGCCCCCGCTGCGACGGCAGATGTGGTCTTCCTGGCTCTGGATGAGCGAGTGGAGTTTGCAAGCGGTGATTCCAGTCGCTTGGTACAATTCCAGGTCCTAGACGACGGCGTGGTAGAGGGTAACGAATGGATACGCTTCGAACTAATCGAACCCCCACATAGAATCGTTTGAACGTTTGCCGGACGGACGGGTTCGTTTAGGGCTACAGAATATGGATCATCGCCCAAGCAAAATTGAATACTCCGTCGATTTGAAATCGTGGTTTCCACTCACGAATCTTCAAGGAAGCACTTATGCTTGCTGGCAACAAGGGTGTTGGAACATAGGATCTTGGATCGACACTTCGGCCACGAATGCCGCGACCCGATACTATCGAACGTTGGTGCCATGATTCGAGCACTCGTGAATCCCCACAACTCATGATGGAGCCAAGGACTTGAAGCGTCCTAAAGGAACCCGGCTACGGTGAAACCTAGCCGTAGGCCGTGATCGATCGAGAGGGTTGGGGGAAATCTTAAACCTCATCCACGCGAATCCCATTTCTGCGGCTGAGCCCTCGGCCACAGCCGCGGGCCGGGGAATTGCTCACACGGAAATACAAACGCGGAGTCCATAGGCTTAGGCCAAATCCAAGTGTCCCCCTTCTCGTCCTTTCCGGTAGTAGGGGGTAGAATGTCCAAACTCAGCGATGAAACACAACCATGAAAGTTGCTCCTGATTCCGAATCACTCATCAGATCCACCAGGGATATGCCTTCCTCTTCGTCAAGATTTTCTCATCCAGGCTTTTGAGATCTTCGATATGATCAACCGCCATTTTAAGGATGAACGCACGGTTCGTGCCGGCTTGTGGAACTTCGTTCTTCCCTTAATGAGCGTTGGTGCCAGCATTGATAGCAGAACCGAAATTGAAGAGCTATGGCACAACTCATTGTCAGACAAATCGAGGAAAAGGTCGTCAAGAAACTGAAACAACAGGCCGGTGCCCATGGGGTTTCGATGGAAGAGGAGCATCGGCGGATCCTACGGGAGTCGTTGCTTGGAAAGGCGGGGAAGAAGCCGTCGTTCAGGGAGTATCTCTCACAGATGCCGAACGTGGGCGAGGACCGGGATTTCGAGCGCGAACCGCAGATCGACCGACCCGTTGAGCTATGAGCGGATTCCTGCTCGACATGAACGTCCTGAGTGAACTGCGCAAAAGGAACCGATGTGATCCCGGCGTCCGCGACTGGATTGAACACACGGTCGCCCAGGAGCTTTCTGTGAGCGAGATGGTGCTGGGGGAGATTCGCCGTGGTATTGAGCGGATTCGGATTCGCGACCAGAACCAGGCACGGGCCTTGGAGAAATAGCTGCAGAGCCTTTCGACGGAGTTCGCCGACCGTATCTTGCCTGTCGATGAACGCGTTGCCGACGAGTGGGGTCGGCTCGGCTTGCGGCAACCGGTACCACTCCTCGATGCCTGTCTGGCGGCAACGGCGCTGGTACATGATCTGAGTGTCGTCAGCCGCGACCAGGACGGGTTTAGAAATACGGGCGTGCGGCTCATCAATCCGTTCACGAAACTCAAACCAACGGGCAACTAAAAGGCTCAAGTGTTCATCAAGGATTATCCCTGCCCGAGCAGATGGATCGGGGCGATTTTAAGTGTCCCTCTTCTCGCCTTTTCCGGTAGTAAGGGCTAGAACGGGTGCAAACCCAGCCATGCTTAGAACAGGTCTTGGTGCCCCGCCGAACGTCTGCTTTGTCTCAAGAATCTATCAAATCGCTTGGATTTGGCGGTCTGAATCAAACCTCCTTCCTTCGCGAGAACGCACGCCGCCAATCCGCCATGCTTCTCCGCCGCGGCAACCCCTGGTTTGGGGCCCAGGACACTGATCGCAGTCGCCCAACCATCCGCCGTGATGCAGTCCTTGGCGATCACGGTGACTAGACTGTGATCCTTGAGGCCGACGCCCGTTTTTGGATTGAGGATATGGGAGTAACGTATCCCGTCGATCTCCACATATTGAAAAAGATCGCCTGACGTCGCCATCGCTTGGTTCTTGATGGTCACGATCTCGCTTGAAGGAGGCTTTACGAGATCGTGCTGGCTCATGGCGACCTCCCAACCATGCCTGCCTGGAGGCGCGGCGCTGACGGCCAAATCTCCCGCCGCGGCGACCAAGGCCGATCGAATCCCCTCGTTTTTCAGCGTGAGCAGCGCCTGGTCCACCACGTATCCTTTTGCGATGCCGCCAAGGTCCAGCCGCATTCGAGGCGCTTTGAGCAAAGCACTGCGTTTCTTCCGGTCCAGCGCCAGCAAATGGAAACCAACGCATGCCTTCAACTCGGTCATCAGTGCTGGATCTGGCAGCTTGCGTTCTCGACGGGATTTCCGCCAAAGGCTCGTGTAAGGGCCGACCGTGATGTCGAAAGCGCCGGCTGTTTCCAGGGCCAATTCTTGAGAGCGGCACAACACATGCCACAGCTCCTTGCTGACCGCGATAGCCTGGCCGGAGCCGGAGCTTCTCGAGAGAGCGCTCAATTCGCTGTCGTATTCGTAGTCGCTGAGAATTTGATTGAGTGCTTCCACCCTCTCGAATGCCCTGGCCGCAGCTTTTTCCGCGCGCTCTTTCCCTTCCGCGTAGAGGACTATTCTGAACGGCGCTCCCATCTGCGGTTTCGAGAATTCAAACCGTTCCAATGCCGGCGCGGCGCCCGCGTTGCCGGTTGAAAAATGGAACAGCAGCGAGAGAAGAATGGCGTCAGCGATTCTCGGGAGAGGCTGTGGCATGAGCGATGAGGTTCAAGTTCACATTCCGATGAATTCGTCCGTCACCGGCTTTGGCGATGCGCCTCTGCCGGTCGGCTTCGTAGAAACCAACCGCGGCGGCGCCGGCGACGTTCAGGGAGTCTATGCCGTTGCTCATCGGGATGGAGGCATGGCAGTCGCAGAGGTCGAGCGTTGCCTCTGTGAGACCGCCGCCTTCGTTCCCTAGAACCAGGCAGGTCCCTAATTTCAGATCCACCTCTTCGAGGGGTTTCGTTCTCGCTCCCGGATGCGCGGCCACGCACTGGATCCCGCAAGATTTGAGCAGCCTCAAGGAATCCATGAGATTGCAGCTCTCCACCACGGACAGCTTAAAGATGCCACCCATTGAGTTTCGAACCGCGCGCCGGAGGTAGGGGCTGCAGCATGTTTCTCCCACGATCAGTCCGTCGAGGCCGAACGCCGCCGCGCTGCGAACCAGGGCTCCCACGTTTTCGGAATTGGCGATTCCCTCCAGAGCCGCGAAGAGGGGAGCGGGCATCGACGCGGCGATCAAGCCAGCCAATTCCGCGGAGGGAGGGACGAGGCCGATCGCGAGCACGCCTTGATACATCGCATAGCCAGTGAGATCCTCCAACACATGCTTGGCGGCCACGTAGACGGGAACCGTCTCGTTCCGGATCAGAAGCGCCTCCTGGAATTCGGCCGAGCGTTCTGGCAGAACCAGCAATGATTGGATTCCGAAATGGCTCCGGATCAGCCGATGCACCACCTTGTCCCCTTCGGCGACGAACAGGCCTTCCTTGCGGTGTTCCTCCATGCGACGCATCGTCAGGTAGGGCGCCAACTCGGGGAGGTCCAGATTCTCAATCAGCCGGGCGCGGTGCATCGAAAAAAATAGGACGCGAATGAACGCGTCCTATCACGTGTGTTTGATGAAGACCGGGGTCCTAAACTTTGGAGGGAACGACGAACGGCGCCCTGTAGTCCCGCGAGAGCAAGTCGTTGGCCTTCACATTGCCTTTGAATCTCTCCGCTTTCGTGTTCATCTCCAACGGTTCGCCAAGGGTGAGCTGGTCTGTGTGCATATTAATCCCGTTGACCGCGATGTGCTCCATCAGTCTCCCAAAGGCTTCGGCGAACTCCGGCATGCCCTTGATTTGCTCAAGAATCAAGCCCGGCGACGTTTTGGCGCCGAGCCGGTACGAAATGTTGCCCGTGTGGCACAAAGCGCTCGAGAGGTGGCCCTCCAAAATGTCGGCGTTCAGATCGCTGGTTTTTCGACTGCGCACCGCCTTGATAAAATTGGCGTGATGATCGCCGCTTCCCTCGAATTTCTTGATCAGAGCCCCTTTATTGTCGTAGGCCAATCCGCTGGCGTAACTCGGCATCACCATGTAGCCGTTGGCGCAGTCGATGACGAGACCGACATCGGCGCCACGGTATTTGCCCACCTTGTCCACCGCGGCCGTCTCGGGAAGACCGCGAACTTCAAAAATCAGCGGCGCTCCGGGATAATCGTGGTAAATGACCTGGGAATTGGGGGTGGTTCCGTCGTCTTCGTAGCCCAGCCGACCGCCCACGCTCCATGTTCTTGGCGCCAGGTGATCCACTCGAAGAGCCCATCGAGCAAGGTCCATTTGGTGGATTCCTTGATTCCCGAGGTCCCCGTTGCCAGTGGGCCACACCCAATGCCAATCGTAATGCAACTTGGAGCGCATGAGTTCGGTTTTTGGAGCGGGCCCGCACCAGAGATCATAGTCGATGGAGCTGGGTATCGGGGTCGGGCTCTGCACCTTGCCGATGCTCTTCCGGCGCTTGTAACAGAGGCCTCGCGCGAGGTTGATTTTGCCAAGCCCCCCGTCATGAAGGAATTGAATGGCCTCCCGCATGCCTTTGTTGGACCGGCTCTGTGTGCCCGTTTGCACGATTCGTTTGTATTTCCGCGCCGCCGCCACGATTTGGCGGCCTTCCCACACGTTATGCGACACGGGCTTCTCGACGTATACATCCTTTCCTGCCTGGCAGGCCCAGATGCTGATCAACGCGTGCCAATGGTTCGGAGTCGCGATGGAGATGGCGTCGATGTTCGGGTTTTCGAGCAGCTTTCTTACGTCGGTGTAGGTTTCCACCGATTCGCTGCGCTCCCGGAACTTCGCGGCCTCCTTTTCCAGAATTGTTTTATCCACATCGCACAGCGCCACGACGCGCACTCCAGGGAGTTTGCGAAAGCCTTCGATGTGGCCCTTGCCTTGGCCGTTGAAGCCCACAACCGCCATTCGAACTTCATCGTTGGCTCCTATGACGCGGGCCCAAGATGGCGCCGGGAAGGCCAGGGCTGACGCGCCGAGGACCGAAGTTTTTAGAAATTGCCTTCGTGTGGGTGTGCTCATAGTGGATTCGATCGTTGGTGGTTCGGTGTTGAGATGGATGATAGAGAAGTCTTCGTGGTGTGTCACGGCGCTGGTGTCTCGGCAGCGTAGCGACTGAATTCCGCTCCCACCTTGGCTTGCGATGCATCGCCCTCGTGGAAGTAAAAGCGATATTGAAAAGTGGCGGCGCCGCCTTTTGGAATCGTAAAATCCCCGGTTCCAGCGGGCTTCTTCTCAAAGTCATGAACTCCAAATGGATTGGCCGCGAAAAGACCGTAATCGCGAACATGCCACCAGGTGGGATGGCGTGGGTTTGTGGGATGATCAAAGATGGCGACCCCAACGGTTTTCCCGGCCACGGGGCCGAAATAATCCACCCATGCGGCGCGTTTGCCCCAGGTTTCTCCATCCTTGATTCCTTCGCTATTGACGATGTGCCCGCCGCCCACTTTGCCTTTCAACCGCATCGTCTCGGCGATTCGGATGGCCATGGTGCCTTCCTTGGTGTCGCCCAGCACAAGCGATTCTCCTTCCACGGGCCGGATCGTGATGTGGTAATCAATGAACTTGCCCGCTGGCGACTGGTGAAACGTCATGGTCGTGACGTCCGAGGCGATCGTCTTTCCTTCTTTTGAGACCCATTGGTTCTTGGCCCGGATCATCCCGCGCTCCTTGCCGTTCTTGACTTCGGCTGGCTGCGTCTGAATGGTCTTTCCCGCCTTTTGGCCTTCGGACCAAAAGTCCACCCCGTTAGCCGCTCCGTGGGAAAACCAAAGGGATCTGTGATGGGGATGGTCCCGCTCCTCGTTGGGGCTTTCGGCCATGGGCCAATCACGGGTCATTCTTGCGCCGCCGGGCCCAAAAATGGGATATAGAAACGGTCTTGAAACGTCCTTGAAGTGGTACTCGGTGAAGAGTTTTCCATCCATTTCAACTTTCAGCCGGCCTCCCTCCCTGGTGATGACGACCTCGGCCGTGAGGTTCCACGCGGCGCAGCCGAGCGCCGCCAGAAATGGGATGCAGCGAGCTGATTTAAACAAATGAGACATGGTCAAGCAGTATCAGCCGAAATCGCGGCGGGTCAAATTCAAACGGCGCCCCGCCAACTCTAATAGAGGGCATCGTAGTAATCTTTCTGGGCGCTCTGCTCCGGCCGAATCGACTCCACATGGCCGTCGGCGATGGCGACACTGCCTTTTCGGCTGTGGCGGCGGGACAAAATATTGCCGTCACGAATGCTGCCTGAAGGGACCCACCGGCCATCATCCGGCGTGCCGCCGATTTTGGTGTCGCCATTTTCCTCGACGAGCATCAATTTTTGGGACGGATTTCGCGCCGCGGTCAATTTGAAATGGAACGGCGGATCACTGGGGCCAGCGTAGAGCGATGTCATACCATGATTCACCCCCTCAAAGAGGCTTACGGCCGTGAAACTGTATAAGTAGGGTCTGCCCGACTTGGGAGCTTTGATGTAATCCATGTGGCGTTTGACCACATCCCGATCCGCCGGACAGCGAAATAAATTTGTGTTGAAGCGCGCGATGTAAGGGGTAATGGCGCCGTGCTGGGGGTCGCGGTTGCCTCCGACGATGCGCGGGTCATTGATGTTCCAGTAAATCCAATCCTCCGTTCTCGCGGCGTAGGCATTTTGAGAAGCTGCGGACGGCATGATGTCCCTGTTGTCATCGACGTACATCAGGAAGGCGAGGCCCAATTGCTTGAGATTGCTGAGGCAGACCGTGTGCTGCCCTTTCTGTTTGGCCTTCGCGAGCGAGGGGAGCAGCATTCCGGCGAGGATCGCGATGATGGCAATCACCACCAAAAGCTCGATCAAAGTGAAGCCCCTTGCCGAACGGGTTCGCCGAGGTTTCATTCCGGGCTCAATGCTGTGAGAATTCACGATCCTGCCCTTCGCTGGTAACGGATTTTCCACAGCCTAAGGAACCATGTGGTGATGTCAAGGGAGTTGATCCGGCCTTAATCGACGGGAAAAGACCGCCATTCCCTCTACCCCGATGCGCTCGGGTCCGTCTGGTCAACTCATATTAAAATCCAAAATGAGACGGCTGACGGCTGTTCGAAAGCGCTTCCCAGGTTGACTTTTCGAGTTCACTGACGTGATCATTCACTCATCCACTTTCCTACGATGAAAAAGCTGAATGTCGGGATTATTGGCTATGGATGGGTCGCAGGCGCGCACATCGCGGCCATCAATGCGACTCCGAACGCCCGGGTGCGGGCGATTTTCTCCTCGCGCCCATTGGATTCCACGGAAGTCAGCAAGCGGCACGGCTGCGATGTTACTTGTTATCATCATCTCGAAGCGATGCTGTCAGACCCGGAGATCCACGTCATATCCATTTGCAGCTATCCCCAGGAACATGCCCGGCACGCCATCGCGGCCGCCAAGGCCGGGAAGCATTTGATCATCGAAAAACCCCTGGCGTTGACCTGGGAAGACTGCGTGGAGATCAAAAACGCGGTGGCTGCCGCAAAAGTAAGAACTTGCGTTTGTTTCGAATGCCGCTTCAGCAGCCAATTCAAGACGGTCAAGGCAATCATTGACCGCGGCTTGCTGGGCAAGATCCACTACGGAGAAGTGGATTATTACCACGGGATCGGCCCATGGTACGGGCAATATCGGTGGAACATCAAACGCGAGGCCGGAGGCAGCAGCCTCCTATCCGCCGGATGCCACGCGATGGACGCGCTCCTGCTCTGCATGGGACATGAAGTTGAGGCGGTCAGCAGCTATTCTTCCCACTCCCAAAACGCGGATTTTGCTTCCTACGAATATCCCACATCGAGCGTGTCCATATTGAAGTTCAAGGACGGAAGAGTCGGCAAAGTGGCGTCGGTCATCGATTGCCTGCAGCCTTATTATTTCCGCGTGCACCTCATTGGGAGCGAAGGCACACTGCTGGATAATAAACTGTACAGCTCACAGCTTGGCGGATTGGACAAGAACCGGTGGAGTGAACTCTCCATGAAGTTGCTCGATTCCGGGGATGTTTCCGATCATCCGTATGAAGCTCAGTTTTTGGCGTTTTTCCAAGCCATTCAGCGAAATGAGGAAATGCCTTTGACGAGTCTCGCGCATGCCTTGAGGACCCACGAGATCATCTTTGCGGCTGATAATTCCGCTTCCCGCCATGCGCGTCCCAGGCCCGCCCCCCCGGCGCCCTAGTGTGCCGTTCACGAATGGGGTGGACATTTGCGGCAATGGATTTTTGATTCAGACTAGGCGAGAACGACGAACATACCCTTCGTGGGTCTGTGAGGAGGGAACAACGAAGTCTGAATCAAAAAGACGCGCCGCCCATCGGGTTGTGCCACAGTGAACCTCTGGCTGCGTTGCTCCTCGGTCACAGATCCATATCCGGATATGCTCCGTCGTCGCGCCTTGCCAGAGATTCGCTGTGGCACAACAAATGCCCACCAAATTCGTGAACGGCACACTAGCGGTGGCGCCCCCTCCCTCGGCGCTTGGCCTGACTGGGGCAACCCTCGGCAGGGCTTCGCCGCCGCGCGGCGCTGACGTGAGCTGAATTGTGACGGCTTAGGGTCCGTGCAAAATAAATTCGGGCTTTGCTGGCGGAATCATGACATTTTGGCGAGGCACGAATGAGGGGCATACCCTCCGAAGTTATTTTTGCATGGACCCTTAGGCCAGCGGTTCCTCGGCCGCGGCCGCGATTTGGCGTTTGAGCATTGAACTTGCGGTGTTGCTCTGGGTGGGTAGTCTAATCCCATGCTTCGTCATCGAAAAGTCGTGGCGTTGTTTTTTGCGGGATCGCTGGTTTGGTTTGGTTACCTGGCCTATCGGGCGCACTTGAATTTGGTGACTTTGGATGTGCGTCAGATGGACGTTCGCCAAGTGGCATCGAAGATTGAGTGGCAGACTTGGGAGCGGGTTTTGGTAAACAAGCAAGTGAAGGGGGCGGTGACTTTGAAAGTCAAGAATGCGCCACTGGACGAAGTGCTCAACATCATAGGGTTGCAGACCGGTTCGCGCTGGACGGCCCTTTATCCAATTTACGGGACGCGGAAGTCGGTTGGCGCTTTTAAAAGAGTGGTTCTCGGCGAACTGGAGCCTCAGGGAAGTGGGTGGACAAATTATTTGAAGACGCCCCTCTGGCAGCGTGGGGGGAGCGGCGGGATGTTTGGCAATACGGCCCGCGCCGGGAACAGCCTCGTCTCGGCCCAATTTTTGAACAAGGATCTGACCTTCGCCACATTCGCGCTCTCTCGATTTACCCAGGCGCATGTCGTATCCGAGGACTCGGCGAAGGGCACGATTAACTTGAAACTCGAGGAAGTCCCTTTCCGTAAAGCGGTCAGCAAGGTGGCGAAGCAAGTGCGCCGGGGTTGGGATCGGTTTTACGCGCTTCAACCAATGCATCACGCGGTCGCCGTCCGGCCCGGAGCCGAGCAGGGCCAGCCGAAGCAAGTGATGGTGACACGCGATCCGAATCCCGTTGCCCGGGAGCAAGAAACCGAAGCCTTTTTGGCGACCATGACTCCCGAGGAGCGCCGCCGAACCCAGGAGCAAATGGCGGCGGCGCAGTCGATGCAATCCCTGCCTGCCTCCGAGCGCCAGCAAATGGCCCAGGACATGCGGGCGCAGGCATCTCAATCAAGCCAGGAAGATCTTCAACAGCGCATTCAGAATCGCTTGAAGAACGGCACTCCGGAACAGCGTGTCGCCAAGGATCGTGGCAAACTTAACAAGCCGCCCCGCGAACAAAACTGAGCCCCGATGTCCGCGCAAATCCATGGCCGAATTGGCGAAGGCCGGTCCCCTTCATGGGGCTGTAACCGACGAGCAACGACGCAGATGGCCAAGCCCCGCCCCGCCCCTCCGGGCTGGGGCCCAATGAATCGCTGGCGTTGTTGCTCATTCCTCACAGATCTACGGATATGCTCGCTTGCCTCGCCGGAGCCCCTTGCCTGCGCCGCGGATGTCGCGGCAGGCGGTTTGGGCGCAGGCGGGTCATTCGCGCCTGGCCAGCGACTCATTGGGCCGCCAGCAAAACAGGAAGTTATTTTTGCACGGACCCTAAGTCGCGCCCCCGGGTTCACTCTGATCGAGCTCTTGGTGGTCATTGGCATCATTGGGATCCTCGCGGGGCTGTTGCTGCCCGCTCTGAGCCGCGCCAAAGGAAAGGCCCAGGACACAAAATGCCTGAGCAACCTCAAGCAGCTTGGGATCGCGCTCACCATTTACACCGATGATAATGGAGGCAAGCTGCCCCATGCGGAGCGGCGTCCGACCACCCCGATCGAAGCGACCAACGTCCTGCCCCGCATCGTCGATGTGTTGTCCAACAACGTGGGTGGAGTGCTTGCGGTCTTCCAGTGCCCCAAGGACCGCTACGATTGGTTCAAGAAGGAAGGTTCGAGTTATGAGTGGAACTATCAAGCGAACGGCCAGCCCATCGAGCGGCCCGGCGTGATCTCAGGGCTCGAGATGACGGCTTCGATCGCCCGGTTGATGTACGACTACGAAAATTTTCATCCTGGGAGCCCGAATGGGACCAAGAACGTGCTGTACGGCGATGGCCATGTGGCGCCCATCAAGTGAGCCCGCGACGTTTCTTCGCTACTTCAACAATTTGGTGAACAAGGTGTAGCCGGCGAAACCCAGCATGGAGAACGAGGCCAGCCAAAGCAAAATATCCACCCACATCGACGGACGCATGGCGGGCTCGATAAATTTGTAGCGCAGATACAGGGTGGAAAAGGCAATCACGGGAAGCATGCAAGCCTGGGCAATGCCGCCGATGATCACCATTTTGACCGGTTCGGCGAGGAGCAGGTAAAGGCTGGTGTTCAACGTGATCAGCACCACCACCAGGACGCGTCTCCAGAACCAGCGTGTTTGCTCGTCCGGCACTTTAACGAGGCCAACAAGTTCCATGAAATCCGCCAATACCCGTGAGTTAGAGGCGGCGGCCGTGAACACGGTCGAGTAGAGCACAAAAAACGCGCCCAGCAAGAAAAGCCAATACGCCCAAGGCCCGAGCGTTTCGGTGTAGATGAACGAGAGTGTTTTCACCATCTCATAACCTTTGGGGATTTGCTGTCTTCCGTGCAAAATGCTGGCGCCAAGAAGGTAAAAGGCGATCGTCGCGACGGTGTAAACCAGCATGGCCACTAACGTGTCTGCCTGCATGATCTTGATCCAGCCCCGTGCTCTCTCCAGCCAGGCAGGAGAATCATCCCGGGGACCGACATACCGCGCGTAACCTTTCTCAATGCACCAATAGGGATAATAGATGAGCTCCGTCGCGCCGACTCCTGTGATTCCAAACACGGCGAACGCGACTCCGAGGCCTCCGGGCGGCAGATCGAAGCGAAATCCCGCCGCCACATCGCTCCATTTGATCGCGTAAGGCGTCCATGCCAGGGCCAAGGCGGAGGCGACGGTGATGAGAGTGAAGCTCACGACCATGAAAGTGGAGGACGATTCGACGAGCCGATAATTTCCTCGGAGCAGAATGGCGATCGTGCCGACGGCGACAATGACAGCCCATGTTTTGACACCGATCGCGGGCATGAGCAAATGGAACACCTGGCCGAGGCCGCCCACAATTCCGCCTTGCTGGAACAGGACGCCAACAAACATGAGCAACCAGCACCAAACCACCCAAGAGACGCCAAGTTTGGGACCTGGAATGCGATTCAACGCCTGAAAAGTGGTTTCTCCACTGAGGATTGTGTAGCGGCCGAGCTCTTCCTGCACTACGACCTTAATAATGCAACTCAGGACGATTAACCACAACGCCGCGAACCCCGCTTGGGAAGCGAGCGTCGGGGTGGCGATGAGTTCACCAGAGCCCACGATAGAGCCCGTGAGAATCATTCCGGGTCCGAGTTGGCGCATGACATCCCGGAACCGGGTCGGTGGTGAAAGCATGCTCCTTTATAAGTCGAACAATGGAATTGTATAGCACATCCGACAGATTTAATCGTTTTGAGCCGCGGTAACCGCTCACCGGAGCGACTCCGTATGGCAGCAGTCTCATTTTGGCCCGGAGCGCGGGATTTTTCGCTTCATGGCCCGCCACCCTAAACGCTTTCGGGCTATTTCCTGCGCTTCTCGCAGTCGCAAGCTGAAGCGGACTGAAGTCCGCGCTCCATAATGAGACCATGAGACCACGCCGAACTTTTTACGCGCGTTGCGCCCATGAACCGGGTGCCGCCTCTCCCGCCCTTCGGGCACCCTCTCCTCCGCCCCAAAGCGGAGGAGTGGGACAGGGAGAGGATGTGCTCCTCCGGTTCAAGGAGAACTGCTGTCCGCATGGCGACAGCTCTTGCTTCCTTGGTTCATGGTGGTAAGAAGTTGTCCGATCCGAATGCGAAGGGGAGACGTCCCAGCCTCCTTCACGCAGTGGAAGTGCTGCGGCTGCGGTCCTCTTGCGGCCGCCGCGAAAATACAGATGACTATCGCATCCCTCCAACGAATTCAGTTTTTAGCGTCGGTTCCACGGTTCGGCGCGCTCGTGGTGCTCGCTTGCGGTGTTTTGCTTTCGCCGCACGGGCGGCTTGCCGAGGCGGCCGTCAACGTGGTTCTCTGGGATACCACCAGCCGCGTCACTGACCCTTCCGAACTGGTGGACAGATCGAAGTGGAAGGCCGTTCCGAGCGATCTGTTTGCGCTGGAGGCGGACCCTGCCAAGGCCGCGTCGGACCCGGGTTACTACGGGAGACCCTATGCGTTTATGGGGGATGCCATTGTGGCAAACCGAAACGTATCGGCGGTGTTTTGGTCCGCCAAAGGTCGTGTCGTGCTTTATTCAAGGGTCAACGGCGAGGCCGGCACCAACGATTTCTACACAGACTCAAACCTGGGACGGAAAATCCTCGAGTTCGCCCCTCGGCAAACCTGGGGCCAGCCTTCCACCATCATCCGTTGTGACATCGTTCGCAATGCCAGTGATGAGGTTGTGTTGGAGGCGACTTTTTCCGCCAAAGGAGCTTCCGATATCAAGGCTCTGTTCTCCTTTGGAAAGTCAGAGATCGTTCAAATCACGCCGAGCAAGAAGATGGACGGCGTCAGATTGTTCGGCGAGATTGAGTATGGCGCCGTGCCGAGCTTCATCGGCGATGATCTCGTAGTGACGCCGGGCAATCATTCGTCAGACGGGACCCTTTATTTGCCCTCCGAGAATCTGTTTTTGGGACTGCTGAAAGGAGCGGACGCGATGCTGGTCATGACGTGGCCGAAAGGCAAACAGCGAATCAGGCTGGAGCTGGGCAAAGGCGCCGGAGGGCTTCGGGAAATTCAGTCGTTGGATTTCGACCACGACGGGCGGAGCTTCTACTTGGCGGCTGTGCAATCCCCGGGAGTATGGCACCGGGAGGTTTTGAAACCCGCGTATCTGGAAAAGGATGTCCAAATCGCATGGAAGCGCCCATTCCCGGCAAAATGGAAGACGCAATTGTCAGAATCGGGTGTGAACACGACCTTCACGTTTCGCGCTGCCAAAGCGCAGATTTGGCGGGGAGTGCCCGGTTCTTATACCTACCCGGTGTGGTTTGAAGGAGACGCCACTTTTTTTCATCTCAGCAAGAAAGTTCCGCCAAAAGGGGAATCGATCATCTATTTTTTGGAGGGTGATCAAACTCCCTCCAGTCAAACGACCCCGTCGGACATCCTGAAGGCCACGCTCGGCCGGCAGATGGCGGACGATCTGCTCGATGTGCCTGGCAGACGTTTGCGCACGCATCATCGGGAAAGCGGATCTGGCGTCCACCGAGGCTGCACCTGCGGCTACACCGAGGCGATCCAAGTGGTTTTTGAAAAAGGTGAGGAAATCGCGAAAAAGGCCTACATCGCGGAAGCTTTGGAAGACATGGTCTATTTTGTGAAGTGCCATCTGGATCGAATCGACGAGTATCGCTTTTTCGCGAGTGGGCTTATCACATTTCTCCGCGCCAGCGTGAGCGCCAGCCCCGAACTCAAAATATACGCCGATTCCTTGGTGAAGATCGCGGAGCAGATCGGTGATAAGTATCAGGTGCAGTTGGAAAACATGAAATCCATGGCCTATGCGGAGGAGTTGACCCGAAGGACTAAGGCGCTGACTACGAAGAAGGATGCGCAAAACCTGGCCGCGTTCATGGAGTTGCTCAAGGAATGGAGAGCCATGGGTGGGGCGCAGGACTACATCGTGGCCGAATGTCATGCGATCACGCGGATGTTGTATCAGGCGGCGGGAAGCAGTTGCTTGAATCTGCCCAAAGCCGTCGGATTGGCCGAGGAAGTTCGCCAGCGCACGCGTCAGTGCCTGCGCAACCCCGATGGATACGAGATATGGCCCGAATATTGAGCCCCTTTTTCTTTGGACGCAGTTCATTGGCGTGGTTCGCCGCGGTGGGGATGATGGTCTGGCTGCCCGGGTGCGACCAACAGGGGCCGGGCGAGGCCACTAAGCCACTCTCTGGCCCTGTCGTTGAACCGAGCGCCGGCGCTGAGCGAAGTGGCGGCACGAACGACGTGTCGAGCCCGCGAGGCGAGATGATCCTGATTTCGGGCGGACGATTCATGATGGGCGACAAGAATGAGGTCGATGCGACGCCGCATGAAGTGAGCGTGAGTTCATTCCTCATGGACAAGTTCCTAGTGACCCAGGCGCTCTACGAGAGGGTCATGGGTTCGAATCCATCACGTTGGAAGGGAGATCAAAACCCGGTGGAACAGGTCCGATGGTCGGACGCGGTTAGGTTCTGCAATCGGCGCTCGCAGCTCGAAGGTTTGGAGCCTTGCTATAATCTCGAGACTTGGAGTTGCAACTTTCAAGCCACGGGGTACCGATTGCCCACGGAAGCCGAATGGGAGTACGCCTGCCGCGCGGGGACCACGACGGCTTTTTTCTTTGGCGACTCAGCCTCCAAACTCGGAGATTACGCCTGGTTTGAGAAAAACGCGGGCGGGCGGCCGCGGCCGGTGGGACAAAAGCTCCCGAATCCATGGGGATTGCATGACATTGTTGGAAACGTTTGGGAATGGTGCAACGATTTCTATCAAGTGGATTACTATGAAGCGTTCCCTCGCCAGGATCCGCGAGGGCCTGAATCTGGAACGACCAAGGTCGTCCGGGGAGGAGCGTGGAAATTCAACGACCAGCACTGCCGGCCCGGTTATCGTCACAATGAGAATCCGGGCTACGCTGACGTGTGCTTCGGCTACGATATCTATGGCTTTCGCTGCGTCCGCGCTGATCCTGCCGCCTCAGGCGCCGCCGCGGCACGGTGATCCATGCGATAGGGCGGTTGCGGGAGTGCGGGATCAGGGCTGTTGCTTGGTCGCCACGATCGCTTGGAGCCGCTTCAAACCGTCGTTGTTGGGGGTCACGACGGTATTGATCGCTTTGATCGCGAGCGTGCGGGGGTCCCGCCATTTGAAGGCTTCCGCGTGCCCGTCCGCGAAGGAGAATTCACACCCGTTCTGATGCCACATCGCGGGGAGGTTCATCCATGTGTTGCCTTCGGGAGTGAACCCGAAATGTCCGTCGTCGATGCTGATTTGGTGCTCGTCGAGGAACACGAATGCCTGTGATGCGGAGGGCGAGGTGATATCCGTGGCCTTCTTGTTGACTCGATAGCCTTTGAAACCAAAGAACTGGAGGCCGACATCGACGCCGTTCATGTAACCATTCATTGCGTAGCTCCGGACGCGAGGCAGATGTTTCCCCGCGAAGACCGAACGTCCCAGATCGGCGGGACACCTGTAAATCGCGGCCGACTGGTTGTATGGGAAGAGAGTGCCCCGTTCGATCAACGTCTTGTTCGTGGAATCGGGGCTGTTGCCTTGCATGTAGCCGAGTATACAGGACTTGGAACCCGGCCCCACGTTTGGATCGTTGCTGACGATCGCGTCGTTGTGGTCGTCGGCGTAAAGCATCCAGCAAAGCTGCAGTTGCTTGAGGTTTCCGGAGCAGACCGTTTGATGAGCCTTGGCCTTGGAGAGGGCGGGAAGCAACATCCCGGCGAGAATGGCAATGATCGCGATGACCACCAGCAATTCGATCAAGGTGAAGGCGCCGGCGAGCCGCCGGGCATGAAATTCGCAAGCCTCTCGCTGTTGCATAGGATGAAGCTTACGTAGCTTCACTCATCTCGTGATGCAAGCTTGAAGAAACGTCCCGCGCGCGCGCTAAGGGTCCGCACTCTCAACCGTCCCCCATCTAACAGGGATCGAGCCCCCCGCTGGTGGGAGGTTTAATCCACCGTGTCCAGCTGGCGTCCGCGTTTCCGGGCATCCTTGTCCCTGTTGGGCCGGAGCATCCGCTTTTGGCGTTCACGATCGCCGGCATTGCGAACGACCGGGATGGGTTGCTCTGAATTGATGTCCAGACCCGTGACATACATCGCCGCCGATCCGGTCATGGGCAGCGGGATGAAGTCCTGCACCTGCTGGAGATTCCATTTCTCTTTTTTCAGGAATTGCTCGACAGCGCCCATCTCCTTTTCGGTGCACCCGGGAAAGCTCGAGATGAAATAAGGGACCAGATATTGCTCCTTGTTGGCGGCGGCGCTTTCCTCGAAGAACCGTTCCATGAACGCGGGAAAATCTCCCACGGGCTTGCGCATGCGCCGCAACACCTCCGGATGCATGTGTTCAGGCGCCACCTTCATGTGGCCCGAGACGTGGTTTTGAACGAGCTCACTGAGATATTCGGGCGTGCGCAAGGCCACGTCCATGCGAATGCCGGACTGCACAAAGACGTGCTTCACTCCCGGAACCTCGCGGGAGCCGCGCAGCATTTGCAGCCCTTTTTCCTCCTCAATTTTGAAATGCGGACAGATCGTCGGCCAAAGGCAGCTTGGGCGATGACATTTTTTGCAGGCGTCCACGTGGCCGTTTTCGCATCCATACAGGTTGGCGGTGGGTCCCCCAAGATCCGAAACCGTGCCGTGGAACGTGTCGGATTCCGTCAGTTTCGCCACCTCCTTGACCACGGAGTCGACGGTGCGGCTTGAGAGGAATTTTCCTTGATGGAAGCCAAGTCCGCAGAAGGTGCAACCGCCGGCGCATCCGCGCGACACGATGATGGAATCCTTGATCGTGGCAAATCCGGGCACCGGCTCTTGGTAAGAAGGATGGCAAGCGCGCTCGAAAGGCAGTTCATACAGCGCGTCCAAATCCTTCCCATCGAGAGGAAATGCGGGCGGTTCCATGACGACGGCGCGATTGCCGTGCCGTTGGACAAGGCGTTTCCCGCAGTAAGGCGTTTGCTGCGCCTCGACGACCTTGGTGAGGCGCATCAAATGTTTTTTGTCCTGCTGTATTTCCTCCCACGAAGGAAGGATGATGCAGTCGCTGAAATCAGCGGCCGCGGTGGCTTTTGCCCCCAACAACAAGGCGGTGCCTCGTATCCCGCTGAGATTGTTGTTGCCCGCCTCGAGACGCTTGACGATTTCTCGAGCGGCGCATTCGCCCATCCCATACACCAGGATGTCCGCCTTGGCGTCCGCCATGATCGATGGGCGCATCTTATCTTCCCAATAATCGTAATGAGCCACGCGCCGCATGCTGGCTTCCATCCCTCCGAGGACGACGGGCACCCCTGGGAACGCGCGCCGGCACATTTGGGAGTACACCACCGCCGCGTGGTTTGGACGTTTCCCCGGAACGCCGCCGGCGCTATAGACGTCATCCTTGCGTTTGTGCCGCGCCGCGGTGTAGTTGGACAGCATGGAATCCAAGTTTCCCGCCGTGACGCCACAAAAGAGACGGGGCGCGCCCATTGCCTGAATGGACTCGATCCTCGTCCAATCAGGCTGCGCGATGATGCCTACCCTGAGTCCATCCGACTCCAGGACACGCCCGATCATCGCCGCTCCGAAAGAAGGGTGATCCACGTAGGCATCTCCCGTGATGATGAGGACGTCCAACTGGTCCCACCCACGCGCTTGCATCTCGGGGAGAGACATGGGGAGGAATGCAGGGGAGGGGTTTGATTTCGGTTTTATTGCTCGAGTCATTCGATTTGCTCAGCGGCTACATTGCCTGGGTTTTGTGATGGAAGCAAACGGAAGCTCGCCTCGCGGCTCCGGGCGGCAGGCGGGATCGGACAAACGAGATTGAGGAGTTGGCCGATTTGGGTTTGAGGCCCGGGCTAGCGTGGCGGGTCCCATTTCTTGGCGATTCGGTTCTCCGCGCTTGCACAAAAACCCAATGGCTTTACAGTTGGTTTCAATTTGAACTCAATCCAGCCCCGTTTCCGGTTCCATCCCCAAGCTCAAACACCTCGACCCGGAGCCCTTCAATTCCTCACCCAGAATCAGAATAGAGAATAACAGTTCAGTTGGTTCGGAGGCTGTTGGCCGCAACCCTCTAATTCTATTCCTCATAAGCCACGACCCCTATGAACACCCCATCAAGGCTCGCACTGTTGGCATCGATTAGTCTGGTCGGCGCTGTCGCCATCGTCTTCGCCGCCGATAATGCCGGGCCCATTTTGAGCACCGATGCCGCGCTGGCGAAGCTGCGGGCAGGCAACATCCGCTTCACCACCCGCGCCGATTCTTCAGGCAGATCCGCGGCCGCCAAGCGGGCGGAAACCGCGCAGTCGCAACGCCCCTTCGCCATCATCGTCGGCTGCGCCGATTCACGAACCTCGCCTGAACTGATATTTGATCAAAGTCTCGGCGATTTATTCGTTGTCCGCACCGCGGGGAACCTGGTGAACGAGCACGCCCTGGGGAGCATTGAATATGCGGTCTCCCATCTGGGAGCGCGGCTGATTATCGTGCTCGGCCACGAACGTTGCGGCGCCGTCCAAGCCGCCCTCGCCAGCGAAACAGCACCCGGGCATGTTGGCTCCTTGGTTCGAGACATACAGCCCGCCGTCAAAGCCATCAAAGGGAAGCAAGGCGACGCCCTGGAGCTCGCCATCAAGGAAAATGCCCGTCTCATAGCCGCCAGGATCCGCGGCGAGGCCAGCTTCGGCGAACTCGCGAAGCAGGTTCGGATTGTTTCGGGAGTGTATGATCTCGATACCGGCAAGATTGAATGGGGGAAAGAGTGACGCGCCCGCCCATGACCTGAGGGGAGGCACCGTTGCGTCGGCGCAGAGGCTCGCGGTCTTCGTTTCGTTTGGGTTTTCCAAACTACAAAACTTAGGATTCCGACACGCTTAAGCCCGATTGTATGACCGTAATAGAAATCCTGAAAAAGCTCGAGGCCCTCGGGGACGAAAAGGTGCGCACGCAAAGCAATAGGAGAAGCGCCGCCGGCAAACAATTTGGAGTCAAACTCGGCGATCTTCGAGGGCTGGCCAAGAAGATCAAGACCAACCACAATTTGGCGCTTTCCCTATGGGAGACAGGGAACCTCGACGCTCAACTCCTCGCCACGCTCTTGATCAAGCCAGAGGCGCTGTCGATCGACGAAATGGAACGGCTGGTCTGTTCGGTTGCTTTTGAGCCAGCGGCGGACTGGCTCACTTCCTATGTAATCAAGGCGCACCCGGAGAAGGAGACACTTCGACTCAAATGGATGGCCGTGGACCATCCCATGGCGGCTCGTGCCGGCTGGAGCCTGACGGCAGAGCGGATCGGGTCGAATCCGAATGGCCTTGACGTCGACGCGTTGCTCGATCGGATTGAGTCCGAGATGGGAAGCGCCGCGCCGGAAGTGCAATGGACGATGAATTTCGCGCTGGCGGGGATCGGAATTCACTTCCGGGAGCATCGCGAGAGAGCCATCGCCATCGGCGAGAGTTTGGGAGTTTATCGTGACTATCCCTGTTCCAAAGGATGCACGTCACCCTTTGCGCCGATCTGGATCAGGGAGATGGTGAGGCGGCAAGGTTCCTGAGGAGCCATGAAGCCAGCCGTCAGAATTGCCTAACGCATCCGAGGAGTGGACGGAAACGGAGTGAAATGTCGGATCCACATCGAGAATTTGTTTGCTGATGCTTGGGATTGAGCCAAACTTGGCTTAAGACATGCCGATCCCGTTTGTCATTGAGACCGAGTCGCTTTCCAAAGTGTACGGGAGACAGCGGGCGTTGGACGGGGTGAACTTGCGGGTGGCTCCTGGTGCGATCGGTTTGCTTGGCCCCAACGGTGCTGGCAAGAGCACCTTCATGAAGTGTCTCCTTCAGTTGCACCCCATAACCTCTGGCTCGGCCAAACTGCTCGGCCGGGAAGTAGGCACCGAAGGCAGGGAGATTCGCAAACGCGTCGGGTATACTCCGGAGCAGGATTGCCACATCCCGGGGATGGTGGGGTGCGAGTATGTCACATACTGCGCCCAATTATGCGGCTTGCCGTTTCAAGTGGCTCGCCAGCGAGCCCATGAGATGCTTGATTTTGTCGGCATGGCCCAGGAGCGATATCGGAAGATCGACACCTACTCCACTGGAATGAAGCAGCGGCTGAAGCTGGCGCAGGCCATCGTTCACGATCCCGAGATCGTTTTTTTGGATGAACCGACGAACGGTTTGGATCCGAAAGGCCAAGCTCAGATTCTGGAATTGGTCGAGAGCCTTTGGCGGACCTACGGCATCACGGTGGTCGTCTCTTCGCATCTGCTCCACGATGTGGACCGGATTTGCCAGCAGATCATCATCATCGCGCGCGGACGGGTGCTGGTGCACGACAGCCTGGAGAATTTGAAATCGCGCAAGCGCGGCGCCGCGGAAGTGGTCGTTGCCAGCCGTCATGAGGAGCTGCGGCTCGCTTGCGAGCGGCGGCAATGGGGTTGCCATCTCCTTCCGAACGGTCATTTGAATATCGAGCATAAAGCCTCCTCCCTGAATCCGTTAATCAGTCTCCTGCATGACATGAAGCTGTCGCCATTGGAGATCATACCCAGCCCGAACGCGTTGGAGGAGACGTTCGTGCAAGCCTTGGAGCTCTCCCATGCCGCTGCATGACGCGAGCTACAAGCACTGGGAAGGGGTGCATCTTGGCTTGTGGCATCGCCGTTTCGCCATCGCCGAGAACGGGCTCACGTCTTGCCTCCAAAACCGGTCCATCAAGCATTTGGTCGTGATTTGCTGGGTCACGGCACTGCTGGCTTCGGCGATCCTGTTCATGGCCGGTCAGCTCCTGGTGGCTGACAGCCTCATCGTTCAGTGGGTCGGAAACCTGAGCCTCGAGTTGCAGGCATTCGCCGGGATGCTGACCAAATGGCTGGAGGACCATCCGGAGATTTCGGTGCGAACGACCCAGAACGTCCTTTTTTATTATTACAGCATCGCGCTCATGCCGATGAGCATTTTTTCGCTCGGCATGGCGATGCCACTCTTGCTAACCCGTGATTTGGCCAGCAATTCCATCATCATTTACTCCTCCAAGGCGGTGAATCTGTTTGATTATTTGGTGGGAAAATTTTGCACAGCCTGCGGGCTGGTTTTCCTCTCGTGGCTGGGACCGCTGTGCGCCACGTGGTTCTTCGGCAATTTGCTGTCCCCGGACTGGCGTTTCTTTTGGCATTCCCGAGCGGCGTTGGCTCATGTGATGGTGTATGGCCTCGCCAGCATGCTGGTTCTCGGCATGCTTTCGCTCGGCATTTCCGCCACTTCCTCGAAGGAGAAATCCACCTCGTTCTATTGGTTCTTATGGTGGATCCTCGGCGCTGTCCTGACACCGATCGCCACCAAAACCCAGCCTTGGCTGCGGCATCTCAGCTTCAGTTTCAACCTTGATCAACTGGCCATGGCCGTGTTTCGCGTTGGAGACGACATCAAAGTCGCCCAGGACAACATCCCCATCCTGGGCGACATGCTTCGTCAAGTCAGCGCGCGCACAATCGCGAACATGAGCAGTCCGGAGATCGGAAATTCCGTGCTGGCGCTGGCGCTGATGATCGGGGCCGCCGCCTGGATAGTCGCCAAAAGGGTGAAACCGGAATGAGCACCATCGTTCGCGCCCAAGAGCTCAGCCGCTGGTATGGCATTGTGATGGGGTTGAACAATGTCACTTTCGAGATTGAGCACGGGTTGACCGGAGTCGTCGGGCCCAACGGCGCCGGCAAGAGCACG